>DATATJ010000029.1:0-14452 GCA_036268855.1 Vicinamibacterales bacterium | reverse complement strand
CCAGGAGCGCGCCATCGCGATCGACGACCACGTCTCCCGCGACGGGCGCGTGATGGAAGTCTTGAGCGAGCATCTCTGCGAGGGCTGGCTCGAAGGCTACCTGCTGACCGGCCGCCACGGCCTGTACGTCAGCTACGAAGCGTTCGCGATGATCTCTGCGTCGATGACCGTGCAGCACACGAAATGGCTGCAGGAGGCGCGCAAGCTCTCGTGGCGGGCGCCGATCGCCTCGCTGAACATTCTGCTGACGTCCACCTGCTGGCGCAACGACCACAACGGATTCAGCCATCAGGGTCCGGGGCTGATCGACGTGATGCTCTCGAAGCGCGGTACGGTCGCGCGCATTTACCTTCCTCCGGACGCCAACTGCCTGCTGTCGGTCGCCGACCACTGCCTGCGCAGCACCGACTACGTCAACCTGATCGTCATCGACAAGCAGCCGCAGCTGCAGTGGCTCGACATCAACGACGCGATCGCCCACTGCGCGCGCGGCGCGTCGATCTGGCACTGGGCCAGCATCGACGACGGGGCGGATCCGGACGTCGTGATCGCCGCGGCCGGCGACGTCCCGACGCTCGAAGCAACCGCGGCGGCGGCGTGGCTGCGCGTCCACGCGCCAGACCTGCGCGTGCGCTTCGTGAACGTCGTGGATCTGATGACGCTGTTTCCGTCCGACGTACACCCGCACGGCATGAGCGACGAGCAGTTCGTCGACCTGTTCACAGCCGACAAACCGATCGTCTTCGCGTTCCACGGATACCAGCGCGCGATCCACGAGATCGTGCACGGACGGCCGCACGCCGATCGCTTCCACGTCCGCGGCTTCAACGAACAGGGGACCACGACGACGCCGTTTTCGATGGTGGCGCTCAACGAGATGAGCCGCTACCACCTGGCGAGCGAAGCCCTCCGACGCGCGCCGCGGCTGCAGGACCGCACGCCTGCGCTCATCGCCGAATGCCGCACGCGCCTCGAAGACGCCCTGGCGTATGCCCACGAGCACCTGGAGGATCCGCCGGCGATCAGCGAGTGGGTCTGGCCGCGTGCCTGAGCAGAGGCTGGGGTCCGGCCGCGAGCGCCCGTCGTGAAGGCATGGGAGCTGCTCGGCGAAGCGCGCGCGCCGGGCGACGGCGACCTGACGCTGATGCGGCGCGATCGCGAGTACGTCATCCTTGCCAACGGCAAGAGCCTCATGTCGAGCCTGATGCACGGGTCCGAGGAGGCGCTCGCGATCATCGGCTGCCGCGCCGCGCGCAGGCTCGATGCGCCGTCCGTCCTCGTCGGCGGCCTCGGCATGGGCTTCACGCTCCGCGCGACGCTCGACCTCCTGCCCCCTGACGCCATTGTGGTCGTCGCCGAGCTGGTGCCGGCCATCGTGGAGTGGAACCGCGGGCCGCTGGGGCCGCTTGCAGGCTGCCCGTTGAAAGATCGGCGCGTGCGCATCGAGGTCGGCGACGTGGCCGCGACGCTTCGGGCGGGCGTGGAACGTTTCGACGCGGTGCTGCTCGACGTGGACAACGGTCCGGACGCGTTCACCGCATCTGGCAATGCCGGCCTGTACGACAATCGCGGGCTCGCGGCGGCTCACGCCGCGCTCAAGCCGGGCGGCGCACTGGTCGTCTGGTCTGCCTGGGAGGATCGCAAGTTCGAGCAGCGGCTTCGCTACGCGGGCTTCACGGTTGGCGTCGAGCACGTGCGGGGCCGCCTGAAAAAAGGCGGCCCGCACCATACGATCTTTCTCGGCACCCGCGTGTCCTCGCCGTAGCGCGGCTTCAACATCAGCGTAGACGTAGCGCGAAGGCTTCAGCCGAGCGCTGCTCGCGCGCCGGTACGCTCGGCTAAAGCCTTCGCGCGGCCTCCAAAGCCTTCGCGCGACCTCCAAAGCCTTCGCGCTACAGCGAAGCGAAAACAGCGCTAATCTAATGCGCCTTCGACAGGCTGATCAGGTTCGCGAGCAGCTGATACGCGCCATCGGTCCCCGCGGGCAGCTGACGCCAGAGCCCCAGCCCGAGATAAATCCAATGCCCCGTGCCGACGTTCGCTTCCACCAGCGATCCGAGCTTCACGCCGGGGTTGTCGGGAAACGAGTCGGTCATCGACACCAGATCGACGTAACGAGCGTCTTTCTCGCCCAGAAAGTACAGACCGCGCTCCTGTACCCAGCTGTCCCACGTCGCCTTGTCGATCTTGTTCGGGAAGTTGAACACCGGGTTGTTTGGCTGCAGCACGTTGACCGGTACCGTTTCGTCCGCCACGCGGTTGCTGCTGACGCTCGCCGGATATGGACCGTACTGCGCCTGGTTGAACTCGAACTTGTTGTACTGGACGATGACGGTGCCGCCGCGCTGCGCGTAGTCGAGCAGGCGCTTGTTGTACGCGCGCAGATCGGCGCGGCGTTCGTAGGCGCGAACGCCCGTGACAATCGCGTCGTACTTGGACAGGTCGCCCCATGCCAGATCGTCCTGCTCGATCAGGGTCACCTTCGCGCCAAGCTGCTCGATCGCCGGCGGCACCTGATCGCCGACGCCGACGATGTAGCCGACGTTGAGATTGGGAACGCTCTTGACGTCCACTACCTTCACCGTGGTCGCCGCGGGCTTGATCATCTGGCGGCGCTGGATATGCGGGTATTCGATCTCCTGATAACCCGTCGTGAACGTCTCGGCGCCCGTCGCCGCCGACGTGACCGTCGCACGAAGCGTGTACGCGCCGGGATGCGGGTGCGCCGGCGCCGTCACTTCGAATCGCGCGGAGAGCGACTCGTCCTCGCGCGTGAAGCTCACCGTCGCGCTCGGCGGCGTCACGACCCACCCCGCTGGCGCCTCCAGGCGAACCGTCGCATCGGTCGCGGTCTTCGTGCTGTTGGTCACCGACACGTGGATTTCGCGCGTGCCGGTGCCCGGCTGTCCTGATGCCGCGGACGGGATGACCGCAAGCGGCGGCGTCACCCTCACCGAGAATGACGGCACGACGTTGAGCTCCATGCGCTTGTCGCCGAGGTAGATGTCCTTGACGTACCGGAATTCGACCGGCAGTTCCCTCGTGACGTCCACCGTTCCCGCCTTCACATGGAATGTGACGTGGAACGGCGTCGGCTCGAACGGCACGCCGAACGGCACGCCCGGATCGAAGATGTCGATCGCCGCGTTGGACAGCGTCTTCCAATAGTCGTCGTGAAAATATGGCGTCGTGGGCTTCGCGTGCTCAGGCACTGATGCACTGGCGCTGCAGGTGTAGACAGCTCCGCGCTTCGCCGATCCGGGCGCGCACGTGGACGCCTTGTCGAAGCCCGCGATCGCGACGCTGTCGACGCTCACGTCGGAGGCGCCGTGGTTCGTGGCGAGCAGCGAGAGCTTCACCGGTTCCGACCCGATCACCAGACCGTCGTCGGCAACCGCGTCGAACGACAGCTCGTGCGCGGCCAGCACGGCATCTTCGTAGTCGCGCTCCTTGAGGCCGAGGCGAAAATCGATTTCGTACTGCGCGCCGGCGTCGAGGCCGAGCGACGCGAGCTGCGCGCGAAGGGCGCGAACGGCGGTGAGCCCCGCTTCGATCGGCGCGGCCGTTCCTGCGTCGTTGCCGGCCGCAAAGGCCTGCTGCGCCCGCTGCGCATCGCCGGCAATCGCCGCGAGCCCAGCGGTCAGCGCCGCTGGCGGCGCGGCGCCCGCGAAGTGCGCCAACCCGGCCAGGCTGGTGTCGACCCCGTCGAACAGCGAGGTCTCGTCCCGCTCCATCTCGCCGGGAATCTTGCTGTCCATCAGCTGGTACACCGGCGCGCCGCCGCCGCCGCGGCCAGTCGCGAACCCGGGGAGTGCCGGCAGGCCCGTCGTACCCTGGCACTTGTGATAGCTGTGCGCGTCGGTACCAATTTCAGCGTACGTGCGCCCCAGCAGCGGATCGTAGGCCGCCGTGTCCACGCGCGTGAGCCGTGCACCCGTCGGCGCAACAGGCGCGGCTCCGCCGCGACCTCCAGCCCCGCCCGCTCGCCCCCCGGCGCCAATCACGCCAGGGCCGCCGTTGAAGTAGAGCTTTTTCGGCTGCCACGCGCGAAGGCCTTCCTTGATTTGCTCGGGGTATTTCGCCGGATCGCCGGCGGCGAAATAGGCCTCCCGCACGAGAACCGCCGTCGCTTCGTGCGCGCGGTCGCCGCCCCGCCCCTGGATGTTCATGGTGAGCACGACGTCGGGACGCAGCGTGCGCATCAGGCGCACGAAGTCGCCGACGATTTCCGTACGGCCCCACTTGTTGATCACCTCCTGCGGGTCGAAGGAGTACCCGTAGTCGATGGCGCGCGTGAAGTACTGCTCGGCGCCGTCGATGCGATGCGCCGAGAGGAGCTCCGACGTCCGCAGCACGGCGATGTCCTGGAACAGCTCGGGCCCGATTTCGTTCTGGCCGCCGTCGCCCCGGTTCGCCTGGACGTCCACCGAGCGCAGGCCCATGCCGCGCGTGAACAGCGCGAACAGCGCGTTGTGCTCGTCGTCGGGATGCGCCGGCGCCTGCATGAACGTGCCGGTCACGCCAAGCCGACGGATGGCGAGGCCGAGCGCGACATGGCCCAGATCGGGCGTCACGATGGAGAAGGCCATGCGATTCTGGGCCTGGACGCGAATGTCGCCAGGCGTGAGAAACAGCAGGGAAAGGACGAGGCTGCCCGCCGCGAGGATGCGAAGATGATGCATACGCTCCATTATTACTGATCAGCCTCGGTACGCCTTGACTCTATACTTAAGTATATGGTTGATACTTGGCGTTGGAGACGATGATGCGCATTGGAGCGGCTGCCGAGCAGGCCGGCGTGAACGTCCAGACCCTGCGCTACTACGAGCGTCGTGGGCTCCTCCCGAAGGCGCCGCGCCGCTCATCTGGATACCGGGAGTTTCCCGATGACGCAGTGCGTGTCGTCCGCTTCGTCAAGCGCGCGCAGGATCTTGGTTTCACGCTGGATGAGATCGAGGCGCTGCTCCGCCTCCGCCGCGACAAGCGCCGCGACCGCGTGCGCGTCCGCGCGGTCGCCGAGCAGCGCGTGCGCCAGATCGATCGCAAGATCGAGGAGCTGCAGGCCATGAAGCAGGCGCTGTCGCACCTGGTCCACTGCTGCCGCGCGGGCTCCACGCTCGAGTGCCCGATCATCGAAGCGCTCGACGGGGCGGACGGAGACGCGCGATGACGCACGTGGACCCGGTCTGCGGCATGACCATCGAAGAGGCGGACGCCGCCGGCTCGCACGAGCACGACGGCACCACCTACTACTTCTGCCATCCCAGCTGCCTCGAACGGTTCCGCGAGGATCCCGCAGCGTTTCTGCAACCGTCACCGCAGGCGCCTGCGGCCGCCGCGCCGGGAACCGACTACGTCTGCCCGATGCACCCCGAAGTGCGCTCGGCGACGCCCGGCGCCTGCCCGATCTGCGGCATGGCGCTCGAGCCGCGGACCGTGTCGCTGCTGGACGGGCCGAATCCCGAGCTGATCGACATGACGCGCCGCTTCCGCATGGCGGTGCTGTTGGGCGCGCCGGTCTTCGTGCTCACCATGGCCGATATGGCCGGCGCGAATCTGTCGATGCGCTACGGTCCGCTCGTCAACTGGATCGGTCTCGTCCTGGCGACACCCGTGGTGTTCTGGGCAGGCTGGCCGTTCTTCGAGCGCGCCTGGGCGTCCATCGCGAATCGAAGCCCGAACATGTTCACGCTGATCGCCCTGGGCGTCGGATCAGCCTACTCGTACAGCACGCTCGCGACGGTCGCTCCTGGACTCATCCCGGACGGCGCCCGCATGCACGGCGTCGTCCAGACGTATTTCGACACTGCGGTCGTCATCACCGCGCTCGTGCTGCTCGGTCAGGTGCTGGAACTGCGGGCGCGCGGTCGAACGGGCCATGCCATCAGGCAGCTGCTCGGCCTCGCGCCCAAAACAGCGCGCGTCGTCGTGCACGGCGAAGAACACGACGTACCGCTCGGCGACGTGTCGGTCGGCGAAGTGTGCCGCGTGAGACCCGGCGAAAAGATCCCCGTGGACGGCATCGTCATCGAGGGGCACAGCGCGGTGGACGAGTCGATGGTCACCGGCGAACCGATGCCGGCGGCCAAAGAAGTCGGCGCTCGGGTGACGGGCGGCACGATCAACTCCACCGGCAGCCTGCTGGTCCGCGCCGAACGCGTCGGCCGCGATACATTGCTGTCGCAGATCGTCCGGATGGTCGGCGATGCCCAGCGGAGCCGTGCGCCGATTCAGCGGCTGGCGGATCAAATCGCCGCCTATTTCGTTCCGGCCGTGGTTCTCGTCGCCGTACTGGCCTTCGTCGCATGGAGCGTGTGGGGACCACCACCGCGGCTGGCGCTCGCGCTTGTCAGCGCCGTGGCGGTGCTGATCATCGCCTGCCCGTGCGCGCTCGGCCTGGCGACGCCGATGGCCATCATGGTCGGCACCGGACGCGGCGCGACGGAAGGCGTGCTGGTGAAGAACGCAGAAGCCCTCGAACGGCTCGAGCGCGTGGACACGATCGTCGTGGACAAGACGGGCACGCTGACCGAAGGCAAGCCGTCGCTCGTGTCGATCGCCGCCGCCAGCGGACACTCGGAAGACGAAGCGCTCGCCCTCGCCGCCGCGCTCGAGCAGCCGAGCGAGCATCCGCTCGCGGCCGCGGTGATCGCCGCCGCGCGCGAACGGCGGCTCGCCCTGCCAATGGCCGAGCGCTTCTCGGCCGAGCCAGGGAAAGGCGTGCGTGCCGTGGTGAACGGCGCTGTCGTCCACCTGGGGAATCGCCCGATGATGGAAATGGCGGGCGCATCGGCCGCCGCGCTCGAGGAACAGGCCGACACCTTGCGGCACGACGGCCAGACGGTGATGTATCTGGCGATCGATAGGACGGTGATTGCGCTGCTCGGTGTCGCCGATCCGATCAAGCCGACGACGGCTGAAGCGATCGCCGCGCTGCACGCGGATGGCCTGCGCATCGTGATGTTGACCGGCGATAACCGGACGACGGCCGAGGCGGTCGCCAGACGCCTGGGCATCGACGATGTCCGCGCGGACGTGCTGCCCGCGGACAAGCAGCTGGTGGTGCAGCAGCTGCAGCGCGAAGGCCGCAGCGTCGGCATGGCGGGCGACGGCATCAACGACGCGCCGGCTCTGGCCGAGGCCGCGGTTGGCATCGCAATGGGCACCGGCACGGATGTGGCGATCGAGAGCGCCGGCATCACCCTGCTTGCCGGCGATCTGCGCGGGCTCGTTCGCGCTCGCCGGCTCAGCCGGGCGACCATGCGCAACATCCGTCAGAATCTGTTTCTGGCGTTCGTCTACAACGTCGTCGGCGTGCCGGTCGCCGCAGGCGTGTTGTATCCGTGGACCGGCACGCTGATCAGTCCGATCTGGGCCAGCGCCGCGATGACGCTCAGTTCAGTATCAGTGATCGGCAACGCGCTGCGTCTGCGCCGCGCGCAACTGTAGGCTCTCCAGGAGGTGTTTCGTGGTCACCGATCCCGTCTGCCACATGCAAATCGACGAAGCCAAGGCCGCCGGCAAGAGCGAATACAACGGCAAGACGTATTACTTCTGCGCGAAGGTCTGCAAGAGCAAGTTCGACGAGAACCCCCAGAAGTACGCGACGTCGTGACATTTCGTTCGGCTATCACCACGAAGACTCGAAGAACACGAAGGGCAGCAAAAAGCACGACCAGTACAGGCCGTATTCGTGATGTCTTCGTGAGCTTCGTGCCTTCGTGGTTGACCGCCTTCAGGCGATCAACACGACACGCACTTGTGACTGTTCTTCGACCCCAGCTTCTCGAGCAGCGCCACCGTCTCGGGGAACGGCGACACGCGCTGCACCGGACCGTTGGCCATGTCCGCCACGGTCTGGCCGCTTCGCGCCACCGCCGTGACATCGGCGCCCTTGGACACCAGGTACCGGATCATGTCGTTGTCGCCCCGCGCCGCGGCGTGGTGCAGCGGCGTGTAGCCATCGTTGTCGCGGGCGTTGACGTCGGCGCCCAGTTCCTCGACCAGGTACTTCACGGACGAAAGCCACGCGTCGGGCGCATGCCGATGCGCGTTGCCGGCAAAGCCCTCGCCGTATTCGAGGCCTGACGCGGCGTGAATAGCCATCGCACCCGGTCCGCCGTACGGGACGGGCGGCGCCGCGTAGCGTTCCTGCGCCGCATCCGGTTCTGGCGCAGCCGGGCCTCCCGCATTCGCGGGCGGTGCGCCGGGCGCTCCTCCGCCGCCGCGCCGGACTGCCTGCTGCGGAGCGATCGTCGGAATGTTCGGGTCGGCGCCGTGCGCCACGAGCAGGCGCATCGCCTCGAGATCCGTGGCGTATGCCGCGCGCCAGAACGCCGTCGACCCCGAGTTGTCGGCGAGGCCGCAGTTGCGATTGCCGCATCCGCTGTACACCAGATACCAGGGATGCGTCCGGAGCCGCGCGTTCGGATCGGCGCCGGCATCGAGCAGCGCCTTCATCACGTCCAGATACGTGGCCTTCTGCTGCTCCATCTCCTGCGGCTGCGGAAACCGCGTGCGCGGCTGCCACTCCGCGTTGATGGCGGCCCACAGCGGTGTGACGCCGTTGACGGCCGCGGCGAGATTCGGATTCGCGCCGTGCGACAGGAAGAACATCGCCGTGTCGAACTGCCCGTTGATCACCGCCATCAGCAGCGGGCTCGTCGCGTCGCCGGCGCCCACTTCGTTGACGTTCGCGCCGCCGTCCAGCAGCGCGCGCGCCGCCTCGAGGTGCCCCTGCCGCGCCGCGTGCAGCAGCGCGGTCAGGCCGCCTTTGCTGGATACCGGCGGGTTGATCTCCTCCGGGTTGAAGTTGGCCGCCGGGTCGTCCGACGCGCCACCGCGGCCGCCGCGTCCGCGGCCACCGCCCGCCTCAGATTTGTCTGGCGGTGGAATCTTGCCCGACGCGAACAGCTGGCGGGACGCCTCGATCGCCGCCTGCACCTGGCTCGGCGTCGGCTGCTGCCCCTTCGGCACCGACGACTCGATCACTTTCCGCTGCAGCTGCGTCGCCGCGCGGTCGAGCGCCAGCATGTGCGTGACGTCCACGGTCTTGGTCGTGACGCGCGGGTCGGCGCCCCGCGCGAGCAGGACGCGGATGACCTCGGCGCGATTCTGCTCGGCGGCGAAGATGAGCGGCGTCTGGCCCCACTCGGGCTCTTTCGCGTTGACCTCGGCGCCGGCGTCGAGCAGTGTCGTGACCACGTCTGCGTTTCCGGCTTCGGCCGCGAGGTGCAGCGGCGTCACGCCGGTTGTCGAGGTGCGCGCCGTCACCACCGCGCCCGCCTTCAGCAGCGACCGCACGACCGCCGTGCTGCCATTGCGGCTCGCCAGGTGCAGGGGCGTGTACTCGCCGATGCGCGTCACCGCCCTGACGTTCGCCCCGGCGTACAGCAGGATGTCGGCGAGCTCCGCATCGCCGCGCTCGGCGGCCCAGTGCAGCGCCGTCATGCCGTCGCCTTGCGCGGCGCTGACGTCGGCGCCCTGGCGCAGCAGCGTGCGGACCGTGTCGCGGTCGGCTCGCATCGACGCGTCCGCGACCGGCGAGCGGCCCGGCGCCGCGGCCAGCCAGGCCGCGAGGCAGAGCGCGATGGCGCCGGACAGGCCCACGCGCACGCTCATAGCCGCTCCGCCACCGTCGTCGTCGGCGCGTCGAGCGAGAACTCGCCGTTGCTGTTGCCGAGCGACGCCACGTCGTCCACGCCGAGATCGTGCAGCAGCCGCAGCATGACGTTCGCCATCGGCGTCCCATCGGGCGCCTTCAGGTGGACGCCGCCCTTGAGACGCCCGTTTGCGTGGCCGAACAGCGCCAGCGGGCACCGGCGGTGATTGTGGATGTTCGGATCGGCCATCGGCGATCCCCAGATGATGAGCGTCCTGTCCAGGAGGCTGGCGTCGCCGTCCATCGTGCTCTGCATCCGGTCGAGGAAGTACGCGAGCTGGCTCGTGCGGTACTTGCAGATCTTGTTGAACTCGAGGATCCGATCCTCTTTGTTCCCGTGATGCGAAGCCGGATGGAACGGTTGATTCGACCCGCTCTCGGGAAACGCGCGGTTCTGCGAATCGCGTCCGGTCTTGAACGAGATGACGCGCGTCATGTCCGTCTGCAACGCGAGCACCTGCAGGTCGAACAGCAGCCGCATGTGCTCGGAGAACGAGTCGGGCACGCCGGCTGGCGCATCCGGCAGCTCACGCGTCTCGCCGCTGCGGTTGTGCGTTTCGACCGCCTGGATCCGGCGCTCGATCTCGCGCACGTTGTCCATGTAGGGGTCGAGCCGCACCCGATCGCCCGGGCCGAGCTGCGCGCGCACCCGCGTCACCTCGCCGGCGATCCAGTCGAGAATGCTGCTGCGCGTTTCGCGGCGGGCGGCGCGTTCCTCCGGCGTCCGGCCGGCGCCGAACAGCATGTCGAAGGCGACCCGCGGATCGCGGATCATCGGCAGCGGTTCGCTCGGCGACGCCCAGCTGATCGAATCGGTGTAGGCGCACGAATAGTTATAGGTGCAGCCGCCGGCTTGATCCAGATTCTCGATGCAGAACTGCATCGACGGCATCGCCGTCGCCTGTCCGTACCGCTTCGCATAGATCTGGTCCAGTGAGGTGCCTGCCCAGATGTCGGACCCCTGCGTCTGCTTCGGGTGCGACTGCGTGAGGAAGACCGCGCTCGAGCGGAAATGGTCGCCGCCGATCTCGGGCGGCGAGAAGGCTTCGGCGTTCCGCACGTCGGTGTTGCTGATGATGGTCATCGCCTCGCGGTGGGCGTCGAGCGTGCTCAATGGGTTGTCGGCCACGAGGGTGAACCCGCGGCCGGTGGTCTCCGGCGCGAAGAGATGCTTGGTCGCGCCCCACGCGTTGCAGCCCGCTTGGCCGTGCACTTCCTCGATGCACACGAGGCGTGTGTGGTCCGGAGTGTTGGCGATCGTCGAACCCCCGAGGACCCCGCGCGCCGGCACCATGGCGTCCAGGAACGGCAAGGCCATCGCGGCGCCCGCGCCGCGAAGGAACGTCCGGCGTGGAAGCTGCTTTCGCGTGATGAAATGCATCGTCCGAGTCTCCTCACATGCGCGGATCCGCAGACCCGCGCGCCCGTGATCGAGATGGTTTACCGCCCCCCGCCCCTGGCGTCGTCGGTCGCCACGACCTCCGCCCGCCGCATCTGAAACGCGTCGCTCTTGATCACGCCGAGAATGAACGCCGACACCCGGTAGTCGGAGGCCGCCGCCGACCTGGCGATCGCCCGAATCGTCGGCTGATCGAAGTACTCCGTCCGCCGGCCCAGGGCATACGCCAGCAGGTTTTCTGTGAAGGTGCGCACGAGCGGCACCGGCCGCTTCATCAGCGCGCTGGTCAGCTCCGCCGGCGAGGTGACCGGCGAGCCGTCGTAGAACGTGCCGTGCGTGTCGAGCGGCATGCCGTTCTCGCGGGCGCGCCACTTCGCCGTGACGTCGAAGTTGTCGAGCGCGAGGCCAATCGGATCCATGAAGCGATGACACGCGTTGCAGGTCGGGTTCGCGCGGTGAATCTCCATGCGCTCGCGCGTCGTCAGCATCTTGCCGTTTTTCGCATCGGCGGTCTGGTCGAGCGCCGGCACGTCAGGCGGCGGCGGGGGCGGCGGGGTGCCCATGAGCACTTCCATCACCCACTTGCCGCGCAGCACCGGCGACGTGCGGTTCGCCAGCGACGTCTGCACGAGAACGCTGCCTTGGCCCAACAGACCGCGGCGGCTCTCGTCCGGATACTGGACGCGGCGGAACTCGTCGCCGGCGACGCCCGGGATGCCGTAGTGATCCGCGAGGCGCTCGTTCACGAAGGTGTAGTCGGCGCGGTAGAGATCCAGCAGCGAGCGATCCTCGCGCACGAGGCTGTTGAAGAACATCTCGGTCTCGCGCTGCATGTCCGCCGCGAGGTTGTCGTCGAAGTTGGGATAGAAATTCGGATCCGGGTGGACCTTGTCGACGTCCTGCAGCCGGAGCCACTGCGCGGCGAACCGGGTGCCTAGCGCGTCGGCGCGCGGATCGGCGAGCATGCGCCGCGCTTCCTTTTCGAGCGCCGCGGAAGTGGCGAGCTTGCCCTGGCGGGCGAGCGCGAGGAGCGCCTCGTCGGGCGGCGTGCCCCAGAGGAAGAACGACAGACGCGACGCCAGATCCAGATCCGCGACACGGTAGGTGCCGCCCGGCTTCACCGCTTCGGGTTTGCGCTCGAGCCGGAAGATGAAATACGGGCTGGCGAGAATCGCTTCCAGGGCCGAGCGCACGCCGCCTTCGAATCCGTCCGTGGCTGCGGCCTTCTCGTAGAACGGCATCAGCCGATCGATCTCGCCCGGCGTCAGCGGACGCCGGTACGCTTCGCCGCCCAGCCGCGACACAATCTGCCGCGCGCACGGCCGCTCCTCGTCCGGTGTGGTCGGCCGGCAGCTGAACACCGTGCGGCGGCTGTCGGTCTCGGAGACGCCGGTGGAATGGTACGGCCCCTTGATCACGAGGTCGCGCACGTGCGGCAGCGTCGTGATGCCGGGTCCTCCCGAGCCGCCGCCCGCGTACGACCAGTCGTGCGGCCGGATGAGATCTTCGTACGGACCGTCGGTCCGCCGGACGAACGCGGCGGCGACCCGCTGCTGGCCAGCGTGCACGACGATCGGCTCGCTGCGCATCTCCACCGCGCCGCGTCCGTCCGCGCCGCCCGCCGGTCCCGTCTCGTATTCCACCAGGGCCACGCGCTCGCCGTTGATGGAAATGTCGATGTCTTCCCCCCGCGCGTTCGAGCCCGAGATCAAATCGACTTCGAAGACGTACTCGGCGTCATTGGGAAACGCATAGTCCACGACCATGCCGCCCCGTGTGCCATAGGGCGCTCCCTCGACGTGATCCCACGGGTGCTGCGAGACGTAGCTCGGGCTGGTGTAGGTGTGATCGATCGGCGCCGCATGCCGATCGCCGACCGCCATGCGGGCAATCGCACTGGCCGCGTTCAAGTAGGCGTCGAGCAGCGTCGGCGACAAGACCTGCGCGTCGGCGATGTTGTCGAAGTTCGCGCTCTTCGTGTCGAGCGGCAGCCAGTCGCCAGCATCGACGTCGAGCGTGAGCAGATCGTGGATCGCCTGCGCGTACTCGGGACGGTTGAGCCGCTGGAACGTGCGCACGCCCGGATTGGGGTGCACAGCGGCCGCCGCGTCCACCGTCGATTCGATCGCCGACACGAGCGCCGCATGCGCCGCCGGATCCGGACGCGCCGCCAGCGGCGGGGGCATCAAGCCCGCCTGGAGCTTGCGAATCATCTTCTCGGCGATTTCGGCGTTCTCGCCGGCGGTCGCCACGTCGAACGACGACAGGGACAGGCCGCCGGTCTTTCTCGTGTCGTTATGGCAGGTGACGCAGTACCGCCGGATCACCGCATTCTGATCTTGAGCCGGCGCAGAGGCGGGCGCGGTTTTCTGGCTCGACGCGACCCGCCGAACCACGTGCGACACAGCGGGCTTAGGCGCGGCCGGCGCCTGCTGGGCGAGGAGGCTCGCATCGAGGACAAACCCGAGACAGAGAATACCGCCGCCCAGAACTGCCCATCTGGCCTGTGTCATCCCTGAGCTCTCCCGCGGAGATACTACACCGGGCGCGGCCGATCTGGACCGCCATTTTCACGGCGCTCGCCAGTTCAGGGCACAGGGAAACACGGCCGTTCTGGCCAAAATTTCAGCCGCCGTGGCCCCTGCCCCGCGATGGAGCGCCAGTCCGTTACGGCGCCTGATGCGACGTCGTCCGCGCGCGCTCGGCGCGCGCCTTGGCAACCATGTCCTTGACCTCTTTCATCAGCGTCGGCACGTGGTACGGGATGCCGTCCTTGATCGTCCACTCGATGCCGCCGCCGTGCACCATCTTGACGTTCGTATCGCCCGGCATGACGGCGCCAGAGAAATTATTGATGATCTGTCCTTTGTAGGACATCAGGTCCGTGCCGTACGGATTCATGATCCGCAGGTTTTCGAGAGGGTTGCCGTTGACGACGAGCAAGTCGGCGACCATTCCCTGGCGGACGCGGCCGACCTTGTCGGACAGCCCGAGCACTTTCGCGCCGTTCACCGTCGCGTGCTCGATCACCTCCAGCGGCTGGAAGCCGGCCTCCTGCTGCATCTCCAGCTCGCGCGAGATGCCGAAGCCGTACATCGATCCCCAGAGGAAGCCGGAGTCGTCACCGGTCGTGATCGTGCCGCCTTTACGTCCGAACTCGAGCAGCGTTGCCATCCACACCTCGTAGTTGTGGCGCCAGTTCACTTCGTTTGTCGTCGTCCAGCCGATGAAGAAAGTGGCGTGGCGCGTCATGCTCGGCTGCATGTATTCCTCGAGCGATGGGTGGAGGTAGTCCTTGTACCACGGCAGATTCTCGGCCTTGATCAGATCGCGCGTCGCCTCGTAGGTGGACAGCGTCGGGCTCCAGGCGATGCCTTTCGCCACCATATCCT
>DATATJ010000028.1:0-1508 GCA_036268855.1 Vicinamibacterales bacterium | reverse complement strand
GCCCTCGAGCCGGAGCTGCCGTTCAACTGGAAACCGCTCGAGCCGTACCGCGACAAGACCGTGATCCTGAGCGGCCTGCACTCGCGGTCCGCCGAACCTCCTCCGGGCGCCACCGGCGCCGATCACTGGGTGGCCGCGGCGTTCCTCTGCGCGAACAAGCCGAAGAAGACCGCCGGCGCGGACGTGTACGCCGGGACGACGATCGATCAGATGATCGCGCAGAAGATCGGGCAGGACAACCTGCTGCCGTCGCTCCAGCTGAACGTCGAGGATCCGGGGCCGAACTCGAACAACTGCGGCGAGGGCTACAGCTGCACCTACACGAACACGATCTCGTGGGCGACGCCGACGGCGCCGCTGCCGATGGAGCTGAACCCGCAGGTCGTCTTCGAGCGCATGTTCGGCGACGGCAGCACGGTCGAGCAGCGCGCCGCGCGGCGCGAGCGCGACAACAGCATCCTCGACTCGCTGACCGGCAGCCTGTCGCGGATGCGCGTGAAGTTCAGCGCCTCCGACCGCCGCCGCATCGACGAGTACACGCAGGACGTGCGCGAGATCGAGCGCCGGCTGCAGATTGCAATGAAGGCGTCGACCGTCGCGCCGGCCGAGCTCGCCGTGCCGGTCGGTGTGCCGCCGACGTTCGACGAGCACATCAAGCTGCAGTTCGATCTGCTGGCGCTGGCGTTCCGCGCGGACATGACGCGGGTGGGGACGATGATCTTCGCGCGCGACCTGACGGGCCGCACCTATCCGGCGAGCGAGTCGCCGACGCTCGGCTTCCACGGCGGCTCGCACCACGGCGAGGATCCGAAGCGCATCGAGGCGCTGTCGAAGATCAACCAGTACCACGTCAAGATGCTGGCGTATTTCATCGACAAGCTGGACAAGGCGCAGGACGGCGACGGGACGCTGCTCGATCACTCGCTGCTGCTGCACGGGACGAACATGGGGAACTCGAACCAGCATCTCCATTACGACGTGCCGCACGTCCTCGTCGGCGGCGCGAGCGGCAAACTGAAAGGCGGCCGCCACCTCGCGTATCCGTCGAAGACGGTGCCGACGGGCAACCTGCTGCTCAGCATCCTGGACCGGTTCGATATCCACCCGGACACCATCGGCGACAGCACCGGACGGCTGGAGAATCTGTAGCAAAAAAAGGGGTCGGGAGTCTTTTCCCGGCCCCTGTGTTCAGAGGCTCTGAAAAGACTCCCGACCCCTTTTTCGCAGGAGTGAACGTATGAGTCCGAAGAGGATTCTTGGAAGCTGCACGATCCTGCTCATGCTGTCGATGGTGACGCTGAGCGCGGCCCGCAGCGACGTCGCCGACGCCGTCATGAAGGGCGACGCCGTCGCGCTGCGTACGCTGCTGGCGCAGCACGCGGACGTCAACGCGCCGCAGCCGGACGGGGCCACGGCGCTGCAGTGGGCCGTGTACCGCAGCGATATCGAGACGGCGAAGCTCCTGATCGCAGCGGGCGCCGACGCCAAGGCGGCTAACCGCGACGGCG
>DATATJ010000027.1:0-1772 GCA_036268855.1 Vicinamibacterales bacterium | reverse complement strand
CGACGTGGTGATGGCCTTCGCGACGCACTACGCGTATCGCTATGTCAATTTCCTCGCCTTTCACGTCCACCGCGGCACGGGCGACCCGGAAGAGGACGCGCGCGACGACTTCGGCGGCGACCTCTTCAAATACAACTTCTGGACCGACGGCTATGACCCGATCGCTGGGGAAACGGCGCGCCTGGTGCCGGCCCGGCGTCTCATGCTCACCTGTCTCGCGCGTTGGATGCTCGACTTTCGCATCGACGGCATTCGCATGGACAGCGTGCCCAACATCATGAACTGGGATTTCGTGCAGGACTACAAGGACCTTGCACGGACGATATGGCGCTCGCGCTGGGCGGCACAGGGCCTGCCGGCTGATGCCGCCGACGCACGCTTCCTCGTGGTCGGTGAGGACTTGGCGGTGCCGATCGATCTCGTGCGCCAGCACCGCCTCGACGGGCTCTGGAACGAAGAGTTCAAGCGGATGCTCCGCTGCGCGATCCTAGGAGAGCACGATGCGAAGGAACCGAGCTTCGAATGGACGGTGCGCAAATTGATCGATTGCCGTCTCATCGGCTTCGCCGACGGCGCACAGGCCATCAACTACGTGACCTCCCACGACGTCGAGGGATTTCGCAACGAGCGCCTCTACAATCTTCTCAACAATAACGGCGTGTGGGACACGGAGCCCCGCATCAAACTCGCCTTCGTCTGCCTCATGACCGCGGTCGGCATCCCCATGATTTTCGCCGGCGAAGAATTCGCCGATCAGCACGACCTGCCGGTCGTGCATCCGCAAAAACAGATCGACCCGGTGAATTTCGATCGCCTGCAGGAGCCCTGGCGCCGGCGCGTGTTCGACCACGTCGCCCGTCTCGTTCATTTTCGCACGCGATCGGCGGCGCTCGCCGTCAACGACACCGAGTTCATCCACGTCGATTTCGAGGAAGGAAAGCGCGTTCTCGCCTGGAAGCGGGGACGCCCGGGCGTCGACGATCCTGTCGTCGTCGTCGCCAACTTTTCCGACTTCGCGACCGCGCGGCCGTTCGACCCCGCTTCTGAGTACCGCGTGGCGAACTGGCCGACGCTTCCCGCGGACAGGCGCTGGCGCGAGATCACGCAGGATCGCGACGTGCCGCTCGTATGGGCCGGCCGTGAACCGATCTTCCCGTGGGAGGCCAAGGTCTACGCCTTGGCTGACTGCACGTTGGTCTAGATGCCCATATAGCCGCGATACGCCTTCCAGAAGCCGCGCACCGCCGCTTCGGTGACGCGGTTGTCGTCGGAGGCGACGCTCGCGCCGCCCATCTCCACCACCGAGAGAACATCCGCGGCGGTGGCGACCGCGCGCTGCACGAAGCCGGGGGCGGCGCCATCCTCCATCGAGATGTAGCCGGCCGGACCGATTAGGTTGGCTTGCCGCAAGCGGCGCTCCGTCATCTCGGCGTCGTCGCTCGCGAAGCCGAAGCAGGTCCACACCAGCTCGGTCTTGTCGAGGCCCTGCGGCACCAAACGCCGCACCGCCAGGCTGTTGCGGGTCTGCTGCAGCACGAAACTCGGGAACACGGATAGGATCTGCAGGCCCACGCCGTCGCCGAACTCGTCGACCGCCTCCAGCAATTGCGGCGCCTCGAGCCCGAATCCTTCCTGCGCCGCGCGCATGCCGGCCTGCTCGTATTCCTTGCCGCCGCTATCGGCGGCGAGCGAATAGCTCACGTGATGGCCGCCCGAATCGCTCACCACGATGCCGCCCTGCTGCGACAGCCGATTGAGCCGAAACGTGGTGA
>DATATJ010000026.1:0-9184 GCA_036268855.1 Vicinamibacterales bacterium | reverse complement strand
CGCCCATCGAGCTGCGCGACACGATTGCGGGCTCGCTGAAGGAGTACATCACCAACCCGACGGTCACCGTAATCGTCGTCGAAGCGCTGGCCTCGCAGGTGTTCGTCATGGGCGAGGTGGCGCATCCCGGCCCGGTGCCGCTGCACGGCCCGACGACGATCCTCCAGGCGCTGGCGGTGGCGGGTGGCTTCAAGGAATTCGCGAACACGAAAGACGTGCGGGTGATGCGTACGACGTCGAACGGCGTCCAGACGCTGCGATTCAACTACAAGGACGCCGTCAACGGTGACGCCAAGCCGTTCTTCCTCCGATCGGGCGACACGGTGATCGTGCCGTGAGAGACGAGGCCATGAAGCCATTCATCTTCGCGATCGCCCTGGCGGGCGTCGCCACCGCGTCTGCGCTGCAGGCCCAGGAGCGCCTGGGCAGCGGCACGGCGACCGACACGCCCAAGGGGCCCGGCTGGACGTTCACGCCGACGGTCGGCGTCGCCGAGACGTACGACACCAACGTGTCGCTGTTCGGGGAGGGGACGACGAGTCCGACCGCCGACTACGTGTCCACCGTTTTCCCGGGCGCCGACTTGAGCTACGGCGGCCGGCACACGCACCTGGGCATGGGATATTCGGGCAGTTTCCTCAACTACCGTACGTTCAGCGAGCTGAACCGGTGGGATCAGCGGGCCCATGTGGACTTGAAGCGCGAGGAGAGCGAGCATCTGTCCTGGTTCGCCAACGGCAACGCCGCGCTGCTGCCGTCCACGGACCTGATCGACTTCGCCGGCATTCCCTACCGCCACGTCGGCGCGACCACGTACGACGCGCGCGGCGGCGTCAACTATGTCATCAACTCGCGCAGCACGATCGCCAGCTCGCTCTCGTATCAGGATGTCTCGTTCCAGCAGTCGGAGACCTTCCAGCCGTTCCTGCGCGGCGGACACATCGCCGAGTCGCTGAGCACGTATCGCTACCGGTTCAGCGAGCGGCTGGCCGCGGGCGCCGACTACTCCTTCCGTCGCGCATCCGTGCTCGGCGAGTCCGAGCAGCTCAACATCCAGTCGCTGGAGGCGGCGATCGACTATCAACTGACGTCTGACTGGTCGGTCAGCGGCGGCGCGGGCGCGGTCTACCTGCAGGGCAATGCGTTCGACTCCTCCCGCACCGGCCCGGCGCTGCGGTTCTCCCTCAGCCGCCACGGCGAGCACTCGGTCTTCCATGTCGGCTATCTGCGTTCGTATCTCCCGTCGTTCGGATTCGGCGGGACGAACCAGAACCAGGAGATCGATGCGGGCTACCGCACACCGCTGTTCAACAGCCGGCACTTCTACACCGATCAGTCGCTGGTGTTCCGCGACGACACGCCGTTGACGCTCGCGTTCGAGCAATTGCCGCTGCGATCGCTGGTCACCTATTCGATCTTCGGATGGGAGCCACAGAACTGGGTGCGGCTGGAAGTGTTTTACGCGCGCACGCAGCAGTCGACGTTGCTGCCCGGTGGTCTTGTCGATCGCAATCGGGTCGGGCTCCAGATCGTCACTTCCAAGCCTATGAGGATTCAGTAATGGACGAACCGCGCTTCGACCCGCTCGATTACGTCTCGGCCTTCAACCGCCGGAAGTGGTGGTTCATCGTGCCCGTCGTCCTGTCGGTCATCATCGGCGGCCTGCTCGTCTGGACGCTGCCGCGGGAGTACCAGGCGACGGCGATGGTGGCCGTGTCTGGCGCCCGGGTCGCGTCGAACGTCGTCGGCACGGTCGAAATCGATCGCCAGGAACGCATGCGTGCGGTGTCGCAGCAGCTCCTGAGCCGCAACGTGCTCGAAAAGACCGCGCGCCTGGAGCACCTCGATCAGCGCGACGGGACGCTGGACATCGCCGTGGCGGGGATGCGCAGCCAGATCACCGTGGCGCTGCCCGATTCGATCACCGGATCGGGGCTGCCGCAGCAGCTGTCACCCGACCAGAAGGCCCAGCTCGACAGCTACCTGATCACGTACGCCGACGCGACGCCGGAAGACGCGAAGCGCGTGGTCAATCGTCTGGCGCAGGTGTTCGTCGAAGAGAACAGCAAGTCGCGCGAGGTGCGGGCGCAGGATACGTCGGAGTTCATCGCGAACCAGTTGAAATCGAGCGAGGGCCGGCTGGGCGCGCTCGAGGCGAAACTCCGGGACATGAAAGAGTCGTACATGGGGCGCCTCCCGGAGCAGACGAGCGCGAACCTGCAGATGGTGAGCGGGCTGCAGCAGCAGCTGGAGTCCACGGCGACGGCGATGCGCGGCGAGCAGGATCGGCTCTCGATGCTCGAGCGGCAGATGGAGTCGATGCAGCAAGGGGCGGACGATTCCCTGGCCGCCGCGAGAGGCACGCCCAGCGAGACGGCGCAGATGCGTGTCGTGGCGCTGCGCCGGGAGCTCTCTGACGCGCAGCTCAATTTCACGGACAAGCATCCGGAGGTCATCCGGCTGAAGGAAGAGCTCGCGACCGCTGACAAAGCGGCGGCCGCCGAGCGGTCTCGGCCGGCGGCCGATCGCCTCTCGCTGCTCCAGTCGAGCCCCGACTACCGGCAGCTCGTGAAGGATCGCGACGCGACCAAGATGCGGCTCGACGAACTGCAGCGGCATCAGGCGCAGATCACCTCGTCCATCAGCAACTACCAGGCGCGCGTCGAAGCGGCGCCTCGCGTCGAGCAGCAGCTCGTCTCGCTGCAGCGCGAATACGACCTCGAGCGCGGCGCCTACTCTGATCTCTCGCAGAAAAAGCAGGCCGCGCTGCTCAGCGAGGACCTGCAGCGCAAACAGGGCGGCGAGCAGTTCCTCGTGCTGGCGCCCGCCAGCCTCCCGACGGAGCCGTCGAAGCCCAAGCCCGCGCGCGTGATGCTGATGGCGCTGGCGGCTGGCTTCGTTCTCGGAGGCGCCGGCGTCATGGGGCGCGAATACCTGGACCGCTCGGTACACGATGCCCGCGGTCTGCGCGACGAGTTCGAACTGCCGGTGCTGGCGGAGATCCCGCGCATCGAGCCGGTGCTGTCCTAGCGCGGTTTTCGATTCGATGTAGCGCGACGGCTTTGGCCGAGCGCCGCGCGGCGCCAGAAACGCTCGGCTAAAGCCGTCGCGCTACGTCTACGCTGATGCCGAAGCCGCAATAACGAGCAGGAGATTCGACTATGAGCCGCATTCAGAACATTCTCGACAAGGCCGAGCGCGAAGGGACCGCGCTGCGCACCAGCCGCCTCGACGTGCCCATGGCGGCCACCGTGCCGATCACGATCGAGATTCCGACGCCGGGCGCGCCCGCCGACGCGCCGGCGACAATCGTGCCGGGCGCGCCGACCTCTCACACGCACGCATCGTCCGCGTCGGTCGCGTCCCCGGCCGAGACGGTCGAGAGCTTCACCGTTCGCTTGAACGGACTGCTCATCGCCGGTCTCTCGCCAAAATCGCTCGCGGCGGAACAGTACCGCCAGCTTCGCACGCGCCTGGCCCACACCGAGGGGGCGACGTCGCTGCGCACCATCCTGATCACCAGTCCGCAGAAGGGCGAGGGCAAGTCGATCACCGCCGCGAATCTGGCGTTGACGATGGCGCAGGAGCTGCAGCGGCGGGTGGTCATCGTCGAAGCCGATCTGCGCAAACCGTCGCTCCAGCAGCTGTTCGGCCTGCCGGCGGGCATGGGCCTCGCCGAATATCTGGCGGGCGCCTGCGAGCTGCAGGATGCGATGAAGTTCCTGCCGGCGCATAACCTGACAGTGATTCCCGCGGGCGAAGCGCCAGGGAACCCGGCCGAGCTCCTTGGGTCCACGGCCATGCGGCGCCTGCTCGATCAGCTTCGGACGCGGTTCGATCGCGTGATTCTCGACACGCCGCCGGTCCTGCCGCTGGCCGACGTCGCGGTGCTCGCCCCCATCGTCGACGGCACGCTGCTGGTCGTGCGCGCAGGCGTGACGCCGAAGCCGGCGATCGAAAACGCGCTGCGCGCGTTCGATTCGTCGCGCCTGCTCGGCGTCGTCCTCAACGAGTCCGGTCTGGAGCAGGACTACCGGTACGAGGCGAAGACGCACTAGCGCCCCGGCGCCAGGCAGTCGGACAGGGACTCGAGATGCAGGTGTTCAACCGGAATGTGTCGGTGCGCGGCTTGACCGTCTTCGGCTTCGAGGTCGTGTTGATCTCGGGGTCGATGGCGCTCGCGGCGCAGCTGCACGGCGCATTCACGGCGGGCAGCGCGATCGTCTGGCAGATCGCGACGGTCACCGCGCTGTGCCAGCTCTGCTTCTACTACAACGATCTGTACGACCTCACGGTCGTCCACTCCAACCGCGAGCTCGTGATCCGCCTGCTGCAGGCTGCGGGCGCCGCGGCGATCGTTCTGGCGGCCGCCGGGGCCGCAGTCCCGGGGCTGATCCTCGACCCGAGTACGTTCCTCACGGCGCTCGGCGTCTTCATGGTGGCGGTGCTCACCTGGCGGGTCGCGTTCAACTACTTCGCGCACGATCCGCATCTCGAGGAGCGGATCCTCATCGTCGGCACCGGACAGATCGCCCGGACGCTCGCGCAGCAGATCGGCACGCAGCAGGATTTCGCCTATCGGCTCGTCGGCTTCGTGGAAGAGACCGACGACACGCCGATCGTGCGCCAGCACGACATCCTCGGCACCGCCAGCCAGATCGACCGGATCGTGGCCGAGCGCCGCGTCGATCGGATCGTGGTCGGCCTGTCGGACCGCCGCGGACACCTGCCGATCGAACAGCTGCTGCGCGCCAAGATCTCCGGCGTCCGCGTCGAGGATGCGACGACGACGTACGAGCGGCTGACGGGCAAGATCCTCATCGACGATCTGAAACCCAGCTGGCTGATCTTCTCGGACGGGTTCCGCGCCTCGCGCGCGACGCGCTTCGTCAAGCGGATGCTCGATCTGTCGTTCTCGGTCCTCGGCGTCGTCCTGTCGGCGCCGCTCATGATCCTGACGGCGATCGCGATCCGGCTCGACTCCGCGGGGCCGGTGCTGTACAGCCAGCCGCGGGTGGGCGAAAACGGGCGGGTCTTCCGCGTCTACAAGTTCCGATCGATGCGAACTGACGCCGAGCGCGGCGGGACGCCGGTCTGGGCGTCCGACGGCGACGACCGCGTCACGCGGGTCGGCCGCTTCATCCGAACCACGCGGCTGGACGAGCTGCCGCAATTCTGGAACGTGATGCGCGGCGACATGAGCTTCGTCGGCCCTCGCCCGGAGCGGCCGTTCTTCGTCGATCAGCTCGCGCGCGAGATTCCCTTCTACCTTCAGCGCCACGCCGTGAAGCCGGGGCTCACCGGTTGGGCGCAAGTGAAGTATCAGTACGGCTCCAGCGTCGAAGACGCGACCGAGAAGCTGCGCTACGACCTCTATTACATCAAGCACCTGTCGATCTTCTTCGACCTGACGATCGTGCTCGACACGGTAAAGGTGATCCTGTTCGGAAAGGGCGCGAAGTGATCGGCCGCCTGGACGACACGGTCTGGGGCGAGGACGACCGCCAACTAGCCACCGTGGCCCGCAACGTGACCACGCGCTACCTGTCGATCATCACCGACGCGGTGATCGGCCTGATGCTGCTGCCGTTCAACGTGCACCATCTCGGGACGGCAGCCTACGGCCTGTGGATGCTCACCGCGTCGATGACGACCTACTTCTCCGTCCTCGATCTCGGCTTCGGCGGCTCGATCGTGAAGTTCGTCGCACACTACCGCGCGAAGCGCGACGTGCAGGGTCTCAACGAGATCGCCAGCACGCTGTTCGTCATCTTCTCGGTGGTCGGGCTGGTCGCCTACGCGGTGTTCGTCGCGCTCGCGTTCAACCTGACCCGCGTGCTGAACATCACGCCGGATCAGGCCGCCACGGGCCGCTCGCTGATGCTGATCATCGGCGTCTACGTCTCGCTGGGGTTCCCCTTCAGCATCTTCGGCGGGATCATCAACGGCTTCCAGCGGTACGACCTGAACAACATGGTCGGGGTCGGCAGCAGCGTGATCGTCGCGACGGTCAACGTCGGGATGCTGTGGATGGGCTTCTCGCTCGTCGAGCTCGTCATGGCGACGACGAGCCTCCGCATCATCGCGTATCTCATATACCGCCTGAACGCGTACTCGGTGTTTCGCCCGCTGTCGCTCCGGCCATCGCTCTTCCGCTGGGCGCGGGTGCGCGAGCTCACCAGCTTCAGCGTCTATATCTCGATCATCGACTGGGCGAACAAGCTGAACTACTCGATCGACGCCATCATCATCGGCGCGTATCTTTCTGCGTCGGCCGTGGCGATCTGGACGGTGCCGCAGCGCATCGCCGAGATGCTGCAGCGGATGACGAACCAGGTGAACGGCGTGCTGTTCCCCGTCGTCGTGGACAGCGATGCTGGCCAGAAGGCGGAGCGTCTGCGCACGATCTTCATCCAGGGCACTCGCCTGTCGCTCGTCAGCGTGGTGCCGCTCGGCGCGTCGCTCTTCCTGCTCGCGACGCCACTCATTCACGCGTGGGTCGGCGAGGCGTTCGACGAGAGCATCCTCGTCACGCAGGTTCTCATTCTGGTGGTGGCCGTCCGCGTCGGCAACTCGACAGCGACCACCGTGCTCAAGGGGGCCGGATGCCATCGACTCCTGGCGTTTTCGAACGCCGGGGCGGCGCTGGGCAACGTCGCGCTGAGCCTGCTGTGGATTCGCCACTATGGCCTGCTGGGCCAGGCCATGGGCACCTTCGTGCCCGTAGCCTTCACGTCGATTGTGGTGCTGTGGCCGGCCGCGTGCCGGCGCGTGGGGATCGGGTCCGGCCGCGCGTTTCTGCAGGCGGTCTGGCCTGCGATCTGGCCCGTCGCCGTCATGGCTCTGGTCGTGATTCCCGTCCGCGACGCGCTACCGGCCCGTCTGTTCGCCGTGGCGCTGACCGGCGCAATCGGGTCGTTGATCTATCTCGCGACATTCCTGGCATTCGCCGTGAAGAGGGATGAGCGGCGCAGTTACCTGGCAAAAGCGACAGAACTCACGCGAGGACGCCGACGGGTGCCGGCAGCGGCATAGGTGAATGGCTGACATGTCCGGCTCATCCGGACCGGAGGGCAGAGGTTGAAAGGGATCATTCTCGCCGCGGGCAAAGGGTCGCGGCTGAACGGAACTGCCGGCGACAAGCCGAAATGTCTGCTCCGCGTGGGCGAGACGACGCTGCTCGAACGGCAGATCAGCACGCTGCGGGCGACAGGCGTTGACGACATCGCCGTGGTCGTCGGGTGTCAGGCGGAAGGCGTGCGTCAGGTGTGCGGCCGCGGCGTGCAGTTTGTCGAAAATTCGCGGTACGCCCAGACCAACAGCCTGTATTCGCTGTGGCTCGCGCGGCAGCTGCTGCTCGACGGCTTCGTGGTCATGAACTGCGACGTGCTGCTCCATCCGCAGCTGCTGGCGGATCTCGTGACATCGCGCCACGAGGACGCATTGCTGCTCGCCTACAGTGACGGTCCGCTCGGCGACGAGGAGATGAAAGTGCAGGTCCGCCGCGGCTGTGTTGTGACCATGTCGAAGACGATGGCGTCGGATCTGGCCGACGGAGAGAACGTCGGCGTCGTGCGGTTCGGTCGCGAGGGCGCGCGCCGGGTGGTCGAGCTGCTGGATGCGCGTGTCGCCGCGGGCGGCCTGCGCGATTGGGCGCCGCGGGCCTTCGACGACTTCGCAAAGGAGCGACCGCTGCACGTGATCGGCACGCGCGGCTATCCGTGGACCGAGATCGATTTTCCCGAGGACTACCACCGCGCGGTCAACGAGATTCTGCCGGAGATCGAGCGTGACGCCATCGCGGTGCGTCAGGCGCTTCAAGGCGGCGCGGATACCACCGTCAGGGTGCGCCTGCGAACGGACGGGCGGGGCGATGCCCTGAATCCGCGCATGGCCGGACTGACATCGGCGGCTGGCGACTAACGGAGAGCTTCATGTACGAGCGGTTTTATCGGCTGCGCGAACGTCCGTTCGCCCTCACACCGGATCCCGACTATCTCTACCCGAGCCGCGTGCACAAGGAGGCGCTCAACTACCTCCGCTACGGCATCGAGAGCCATGCCGGCTTCATTGTCATCACCGGCGCGATCGGCTCCGGCAAGACGACGCTGCTGCAGACCATGCTGCGCGGCCTGGATGGGCAGACCACTGTCGCCCGGCTGATGAACACACTGCTCGATCCGCGGGAGCTCCTGGAGTCGGCGATGATCGACGTCGGCCTGGATCCGTCCGGCAGGTCGAAGCCGGCGATGCTGAAGCAGCTCGGCGAATTCCTCGTCGAGGAGCGCTCCGCGGGGCGCCTGGTGCTCTTCGTGATCGACGAGGCGCAGAACCTCTCGCTGCCGGCGCTCGAAGAGATCCGGATGCTGTCGAATCTGGAGACCGAGAAGTCGAAGCTGATCCAGATCGTGCTCATCGGCCAGCCCGATCTGCGCGACAAGCTGGACCGGCCGGAGCTGGAGCAGCTTCGCCAGCGGATCACTGTCAGCCATCACCTCGAGCCGCTCGATGCCGAAGAGACCGCGCACTACGTCAACCACCGGCTGCGGCGCGCGTCGATCGGCCCGCCGCTCGAGTTCAACCGGGAGGTCACTGATCGCATCCATGCCCGCAGCGGCGGCGTGCCGAGGGTGATCAACGTGATTGCCGACGCGACGCTGGTGTTCGGCTACGGCGAGGAGCGCAGCGAGATCGACCGCACGCTGGTCGAGGAAGTCATCGTGGATCTCGACGAGACCGGTGTGCTCGGGCCGCAGTCCAACGCGAGCCGGCACGCGTCGCTCGTGCCGGTTGATCCCGCGCTGCTCACCGAGCCCGCCCGGCCGGTCGCACCTGCCAGCACGGCGGCCGACGACCAGCGCGCACGGGACCTGGCCGCGCGCGAGAAGCAGCTGCATCAGCGCGAGCGCGATATCGACAGCCGCGAGAAAGAGCTGGCGGAACAGCGGCGGGTGCTGGCCGAACAGTACCGCCTGCTCCGCACGCAGGCGGTCAGCGCGCCGGCGTCTGCGGCGGCGACGGCTGCGCGTGCGTGGCCGCCCACGGCGACGGCGTCGGCGTCGGGGGCGGGCGCTTCCGCGTCCACGACGGGGGCCGCCAACCCGAGGCGGACGCTGGCCTCAACGCAGGCGTTCTCCACGTCCCACCCGAAGCCGCGCGGCTTCTGGCGGCGCGTCAAGTCCAC
>DATATJ010000025.1:0-2861 GCA_036268855.1 Vicinamibacterales bacterium | reverse complement strand
TGGGGACCCGCTTCATGTGAAACGGCCGCCGGCGCAGGTGCGGCAACGCGAGCTCGGCAACGCCAAGGTAGTACTCGACGACATCCCCTTTCGTCAGCCCGCGCTCAGGGAAAACGATCTTGTCGGGATTCGAGATCGCGACGTCGTAACGGCCCACGCGCACGCAGGGAGTATCGTGGAGGCGTGTTGGAAGGTCACCACTCACTCTCCGAGCAGACGCTCGAGCCACTCGACGACTACCTCGTCGTGCAGGCGCTTGACGAGACCGAGACCGCGAGCGGGCTGATCGTGCCGATCAACGAAGCCGCGCAGGTACGCACGGGCATCGTCGCTGCCGTCGGCCCCGAGGTCGAGGCGATCGAGCCGGGCGACAAAGTGCTCTTCCCGCGCGAGGCCGGCTACGAGGTTCGGCTCGCGCGCTCCTCGCATCGCGTCACCGTCTTGCGGCGCGAGGACGTCATCGCGCGCATCGCCGACTAAAACGCTTCGGTACGATGCCGCGGCTCGGAGGGGTGGCAGAGCGGTCGAATGCGGCGGTCTCGAAAACCGTTACCGGCGGTTCCGTCGGTCGAGGGTTCAAATCCCTCCCCCTCCGCTCAGTACGACGAGGAGAGGTGTCCGAGAGGCCGAAGGAGCGCGACTGGAAATCGCGTACGTGCTGAAAGGTGCGTCGCGGGTTCAAATCCCGCCCTCTCCGTCGCAGCGAGCGCCCGCCGAAAGCGGGCGTTCGCGCAGTTGGTCTTCGGACGCTCGGTTACGATGCGGCCGCCCGGAGAAGTGGCCGAGTGGCTGAAGGCGGCGCCCTGCTAAGGCGTTAGGTGGGGGATTCCCTGCCTCGAGGGTTCGAATCCCTCCTTCTCCGCTGAACGGAGAGACGCCGTCAGTGCGTCGACGTGAAGACGAACGCCGCAACGTCGTGAATCTGCTTCGACGTGAGACTGCCCTTGAACGGCGGCATGACGGCGCCACCGTTCTCGACCTGCGTCACGATGCGCGCGTACGGCGGCTTCAGCTGATCGAGGTTCGGGCCGACCGTGCCGTGCGAGCCTGCCGCCATCAGCGTGTGACAGCTGACGCAGCCCGCGGAGTTGAAGACGCTTTTCCCGGCCACCGGGTCGCCCTGCACGCTGGGCGTCGATGGCGTTGACGCCGTTGACGCCGTCGTGGTGGTCGTCTGCGACGCAGCCTTCGCCTCGGGCTTCTCACGGCCGAAGACGATCACCGCGGAGATCATCGCGATGAAGAACGCGATACACAGCACGACGTACCAGCCCATGCCGCGTCCCGGGAAGTTCGCATTGAAGCGCGGCAACAGGAACGAGGAGATCAGCGCAAAGATGATGAAGCTTGCGCCGACGACCGCGAGACCGATTTTGTGCCCGGTCGATAGGCCGGCCACGACGAAGAAGATCGTCGAAAGCATCGGCCGGAACCTATCGAACCGGGACGCCGTTCGTGATTACGACTGCGCCGCCTCGCCCGCCGCCGCCTCGGCAACGCCGGAGTCCGGCGAGCCAACGGTCGCGACCGGATTGCGCAGATAGAGCATCTCGTAGACCGACGCTGCGATCACCGCACCGGCGAATGGGCCGACGTAGTAGACCCACCAGTGCTTCCAGAAATCGCCCACGAGCTGCGGGCCGAACGCACGCGCGGGGTTCATCGCGCCGCCGGTGATGGCGTAGGACATCAGCACGCCGAACGCGATTGTGAAGCCGATCGCCAGGCCGGAGATCTGCTTGAACGAGCCACGCGGATCGACGGCGCTCGCGAAGATGACCCACACGAGGAAGAACGTGAGGATCGCCTCGACGACGACGCCGACGCCCGACGTGATGCCGGTGCCGAGGGTCGGGACACCGATGTGCCCGCCGCTTTGCACGTCGCCGGGGAGAATCCACTTCAGCAGCAGCGCCGCGAGCGCGGCGCCGCCGAACTGCATCAGCCAGTACCAGCCCGCCAGCATCGGCGAGATGCGCCGAGTGACGAGCATGCCCAGCGTCACGGCCGGGTTGAAGAACCCGCCCGAGATGAATGCCATCGAGGAAACCATCACCGCGATGACGAGGCCGTTCGCAAGAGCAAGGTCGACAGGCGCGCGCGCGTACGCGGCACCACCGGCCGCAACGAAGATCAGCGCGAACGTGCCGACGAACTCGGCGAAGCCTCTACGGATGTAATCGCCAGCCATCATGGGCCGAACGTTAGGTCCAGCCTCGGACGGCGCTACATAAAGGCACCGTTGTTGTGGTCGATCGCCTGCCCGGTGACACCGAGGGCGTCGGCCGATGCGAGCCACGCGACCGTCGCGGCGATCTCGGCGGGCTCGCTCATCCGGCGCAGCGGCACTTCCTGCACGGCGATCGCCCATGCTTCGTCGGCCGTCTTGCCCGGCCAGTCCGACAGCCCGTCCCACGCCATGTCGGTGTTCACCCAGCCGGGGCACACCGCGTTCACCTGGATCTTGCGCGGCGCGAGCTCGGCGGCGAACGCCCGCACCAGGCCGAGCAGGCCGGCCTTCGACGCGCAGTACGCCGTGTACCCGGGCACGCCGAAGCGCCCCAGCACCGACGACAGGTTGACGATGCGGCCGCCGCCGCGCATCAGCGGGACGGCGTGCCGCGACACGAGGAAGGTCCCCCAGACATTCGTGTCGAGAATGTGCCGCCAGCTCTCCGTCTCCGTCGTCTCGATCGGCTGGCCGCCGCCGGCGCCGGCATTGTTCACCAGCACGTCGAGCGTCGACCCTCGCAGCGACTCGAACGCGTGGAGCACCGCGGCTTCGTTCCTGACGTCCAGCTCCAGCGTCAGCGCGGTGGCGCCGCACTGCTCGATCGCGCGCGCCGTGTCGTGGAGCTGCG
>DATATJ010000024.1:0-7776 GCA_036268855.1 Vicinamibacterales bacterium | reverse complement strand
AGGATCTCGGTGGGATGAGTTGAACGATACATAATCACCACGTTATCAAACCCGGGGCCACAAGCGCTCCGGCTGGACATCCGCCCACGTCTGTTTTCATCCTCGACGATTCGCGCTACCATCCCCACCCAGTTCCGTCCTGCACGTCCTTTCAATCGAGGGCTTATGTCTTACCGCTCCGTGATCACGGCAGGTCTCCGGACCCGTGCCGCGTCCGTCATCGTGCTCCTGGGTCTGGCTGGCGTCGTTGCGGCGCCGGTGGCGCAGAACAAGGCTGCCGGGCCCAAAGTCACGTCGCCCAAGGAACAGTTCGGCCACGACATCGGCGACGACTACTACCTGGTCAACTACACCCAGTACGTCGAATACCTGAAGAAGATGGACCAGCAGTCCGACCGGATGACGGTCATGGAGATCGGCAAGACCGAGGAAGGGCGGCCGGAGTACACGGCGATCATCACGTCGCCCGAGAACCACAAGCGACTGGCGCAGCTCAAGGAGATCAATCGCAAGCTGACGATGGCCGATGGCCTCACCGACGACCAGGCGCGGCAGCTCGCGAAGGAGGGCAAGGCGGTCGTCTGGATCGACGGCGGCCTCCACGCGACGGAGGTCCTCGGCGCGCAGCAGCTGATCGAGCTGATCTATCGGCTGAATACGAAGACCGACCCGGAGACGATGCGCATCCTGAACGACGACATCATCCTCTGCACGCTGGTGAACCCCGACGGCATGGAGCTCGTGTCGAACTGGTACATGCGCGAGCCGGACGAGAAGAAGCGCAGCACCGGCGGCATTCCGCGGCTCTATCAGAAGTACGTCGGGCACGACGACAACCGCGACTTCTACATGATGAACATGTCCGAGAGCACCAACGCGAACAAGGTGATGTACCGCGAGTGGTATCCGGTGATCATGTACAACCATCACCAGACGGGCCCGGCCGGGGCGGTCCTCTTCGCGCCGCCGTTCCGCGATCCGTTCAACTACAACTTCGACGCGTTGATTCCACTCGGCATCGACATGGTCGGCTCGGCGATTCACACGCGGCTGGCGGAGGAGCACAAGCCCGGCGCCGTGATGCGGTCGGCGACGAACTACTCGACGTGGTTCAACGGCGGCCTGCGCACGACGGCGTATTTTCACAATCAGATCGGGATCCTGACCGAGACGATCGGCAACCCGACTCCCGAACAGATCCCGCTCGTGCCCGACATGCAGCTCCCGCGCGCCGACGTGCCGAACCCGATCGCGCCGCAGACGTGGCACTTCCGGCAGTCGATCGAGTACTCGATGTCGACCAATTACGCCGTCCTCGACATCGCGTCGCGCCGCAAGGACGAGTTCCTCTTCAACATGTACCGCATGGGGAAGAACGCCATCGAGAACGGCAGCACCGATCACTGGACGATTCATCCGAAGCGGATGGAAGCGCTGAAGGAAGCGATCGAGAAGGAGGCGCCGCGCCCGGCAGCGGGCGGCCGCGGCGGGCGAGGCGGCGGGGCGCCGGTTGCGCTGTACGCCTCGGTCCTCCACGACCCGGCCATGCGCGATCCGCGCGGCTTCATCGTGCCGTCGGATCAGCCCGACTTCCTGACCGCGACCAAGTTCGTCAATATCCTCATCAAGGGCGGTGTCGTCGCGCAGCGCGCGACCGCGCCGTTCACCGTTGCGGGCAAGTCGTATCCCGCCGGGTCGTTCGTGTTCAAAGCCGCGCAGCCGTTTCGGGCGCACCTGATGGACATGTTCGAGCCGCAGGATCATCCGGACGACATTCCGTATCCCGGCGGACCGCCGCGGCCGCCCTACGACGCCACGGGCTACAACCTCGCCTACTCGATGGGTGTCCGGTTCGATCGCATCCTCGACGATTTCACCGGGCCGTTCGAGAAGCTCGCCGACGTCGTCGCGCCGAAAGCGGGGACGGTGGCGCAGGCGCCGAGCGGCGGCGGCTACCTGTTGAGCCATCAGGTGAATGACGCGTTCGTCGCCGTGAACCGCCTGCTGAAGGCGAACGAAGAGGTCGAGTGGATCAAGAACGCGTTCGAGGCCGGCGGCAAGTCGTACGGACCCGGCACGATGTTCATTCCGGCCAAGGCGACGACGCTGCCGATCGTTCAGAAGCTGGCGGCGGACAAAGGGCTCACGTTCGACGCCGTCGCGGCGCGTCCGGCGGGCGACGCACTGAAGCTCAAGCCGGTGCGGATCGGCCTGTGGGATCAGTACGGCGGATCGATGCCGGCTGGCTGGGTGCGCTGGCTGCTCGAGCAGTACGAGTTCCCCTTCGAGCGGGTGTATCCGGCGGCGCTCGACGCGGGCAATTTGAACACCAAATACGACGTGCTGATCTTCGTGGACAACGCGATCCCGATGCGCGACGGCGGCGGCGGCCGCGGCGAATTCGGCGGTGGGCAGCCGGCAGCGGACAGCATCCCTGCCGAGTTCCGCAACGAGCTTGGCCGCGTCACCGTGGCGAAGACGGTGCCGCAGTTGAAGACGTTCATCGAAAACGGCGGCACGGTGCTGACCATCGGGTCGTCCACGGCGATGGGCTATCACCTGGGACTGCCCATCACCGACGCGCTCGTCGAGCGGGTCAACGGGGCCGAGCGCTCGCTGCCGGCCGAGAAGTTCTATGTGCCCGGATCGATCCTGGACGCGCGCGTGGACAACACCAATCCGCTCGCGTTCGGGATGGGCGATCGCTCGATGATCTACTTCGACCATAGCCCGGCGTTCCGGCTCGAGCCTGGCGCCGCGCTGCACGGCGTGCGGCCGGTCGTGTGGATCGATTCGCCGACGCCGCTCCGCAGCGGCTGGGCGTGGGGCCAGCAATATCTGGATCAGGCGGTCGAGGTGATCGAGGCGCCGGTCGGCAAGGGACACGTGGTGCTGTTCGGACCCGAGGTTACGTGGCGCGCCCAGCCGCACGCGACGTTCAAGCTGCTGTTCAACGGCATCTACTTCGGCAGCGCGTCGTCGACTGGAGGCGCGCGGGCGACGGAGAGGTGAGCCACGAAGGCCACGAAGGCACGAAGATGTTTTGCCACAGAGTCACCGAGCCACCGAGTCGCAGGCGGAGGGATTCGATGGGCGTCGCTTCGCGCCAGCCGGCCTGCGCGGCAGGCCGGCCCATCGAATCGATCCGGACGCTTCGCGCGCCCGCACGTTCCGCTTTCCTGATTCGCCTCGATCGTCTCTGTGTCTCCGTGACTCTGTGGCGATATACCGCCGTATCTTCCTGGCTCCGCGGCGACCGGCTGTTCATCGCGGCACGAGCTCGGGCGAGGGGATGAAGTTATAGAGGTGTCGCCCCACGATTTCCTGGATGACGACCGCCGGCTGTTCCTTGAGCACCGCGTCGGCGTCGAAATCGTTCTGCCACAGGTACACGGCGCGGCTGAAGTGCTCTGAGCTGAACGGCGCGACGGCCGAGAAGAACGAGTCGCGGAAAATCACGGCGCGCGGCAGCGCCGAACCGGGAATCTCCGTCACGACGCGCCCTTCCTCCGCGCTGGCGGCCGCCCCGGCCGGTTCGATGACTTTGGCCTGCCGCGGACGGATCGGCGTCAGCGTCAGGTCTTTCTCCCGCAGCACGCGCGTCAGTCCCATCATCCCCGCGAGGTCCATGCCGGGGCGTTCGTCGGTCGTCGCTTCGAAATCGCCGCGCGTCCACGGCGACGGGACCCGCGGCACCTGCCGCCGCACCGCCTCGATGATCTGCTGATAAGCGGCGAAGGCGCCGCGCTCGTTCCAGTGCGTGTCGGTTTTCTGGAACACGCGCTCGTGCCGTTTGGCCTCCTCGAGCGCTGGCCGCGAATCGACCGTTGCGATGCCAGCATCGTCGAGCGCTTTGAACAGCTGATCCATCCGCGAGACGCTGCCGATGCGCGCAATCGACGCCGGCACCTCCTCCGGATAGATGACGTGCTTGTCCGGCGCGACGACGAAGACATACGCAACGCCGCGCGCCCGCAGCCAGTCGCGCGCATCGACGACCGCCGCCCGCCAGTTCGCAATGGCCTCCGGCGTCAGCGGCTGCTCGTCCACGTAGTCGGTCATCCCCTCATCGTCGGCGTAGAAGAACCAGCCGTCGCGACCCTTGACGACGGTGGTGGACGGCGAGACGCCAAGCCAGAACAGCCGGCTCTCGCCATACCAGCGCACGAGCGACGAGCGGAAGCCGAAATGATCGCCGAACCAGGCGCCGAAGGCGCTCGGGAGCGCGGCAATGGAGGACCACCTCGCCTCGAAATGCGGAAACGACGCGAGCTCGCGATTTTCGGCGGCCGGATCGGCGCCGTCGCGGCCAGCGAGATTCGCCGCCAGCGGCAGCGCGATGACCGCCAGAAAGCAGACGACGAGCAGCGCGTTGCCGGGCGGCGTCCGTGGTGCGGTCGGTACTGACGGGGCTGGCATCAGAATCGGAAATAGATGAACGGGTTATAGGTGCGAGCGGCCATCTGCATCACCGAAGCGGCGAGGAGTGCCGTCAGCGCCGCCGTACTGACGAGACCCAGTGTCCACGACGGTTCGCCCCGGCGTGTCAGCGCGGGAAGCCACGGCATCGAACCGACGATGCCCGCCGCCAGCGCCAGACGCAGCTCCGGTGTGAGATACCACTGCACCGTGAACGGCGTCGGCATCGCGAGGCTCAGCCCGGCCATGGCTTTGAGGAACGCGACGGCTCCCGGCAGTGTGTCGGCGCGGAAAAATACCCAGCCGATCATCACCACGATCAACGTGTATCCGTGGAGCAGTATGGATCGCGCGACACCGCCACGCTCCGCACCGCGTCCGGGAGATCCGCGTGCGCCCGACGCCGCCGGCGCGTGGGGCGGCTCGCGTTCGAAGCGCGCGATCGGCCTGCGCGATAACAGCCGCTCGATCACCAGGAACGTGCCGTGGAACAGCCCCCAGATCACGAAGTTCCAGCTGGCGCCATGCCAGAGGCCGCACAGAAAAAACACGGCCACCAGGTTGACGTAGGTCCGCGCCGGCGACACACGGTTGCCGCCGAGCGGCACATACAAGTAGTCGCGGAACCACGTCGAGAGCGAGATGTGCCAGCGGCGCCAGAAGTCCTGTACGGAGTCCGCAATATAGGGCCACCGGAAGTTCTCGGGAAACCGGAAGCCGAACATGCGGCCCAGGCCGATCGCCATATCTGAATAGCCCGAGAAGTCGAAGTAGATCTGCAGCGTATAGCAGACGATGCCAAGCCACGCGTGCCCGGCCGAGAGCTGGTCGAACGGCAGCGCGAAGATCTTGTCCGCCGGTCCGGCGACCACATTCGCGATCAGCACCTTCTTGGCAAGGCCGATGATGAAGCGGCGCACTCCAGCAGCGAAGTCGTCGAGGGTGACGATGCGCCGCGCGAGCTGGTCGGCAAGATCGCGATACCGGATGATGGGGCCGGCGATGAGCTGCGGAAACAAGAGCAGGTACAGAGCCGCATGGACCGGGCTCTTCTGCGCCGTCGCGTCGCGGCGGTAGACGTCCACGACGTACGAGATGGCGTGAAAGGTGAAGAACGAGATGCCGATCGGCAGCAGAACCCTCGGCACGATCATCGGGTGGACGCCGAGGACGAGGAACAGGGTGTTCACGTTGTCGGCGAAGAAGTTCGCGTACTTGAACACGCCGAGGACGACGAGGTTCACCGCCACCGCCGTGGCGAGAATCGCCCGCGCGCGGCCGCTCGCACGTCCACGATCGACAGCGATCGCCATCCAGTAGTTGAACGTGATGGAGCCGAGCATCAGCCACGTGAACGCGCCGCCGCCCTTGGCGTAGAAGATCACGCTGGCGATCAGCAGCAGCCAGTTCCCGTACGAGCCATGCTCCCGCGAGAACGTGGCGAAATAAAACGCGAGCAGGATCGGAAGGAAGAGAAAAAGGAACGTGGGTTCGGTGAAGAGCACGGAGGAGCTTAGGATATCAACAACGCGAAGCCGCCCGCCTATTTTTCATCGTCGCTCGACTGCTGCACGGTGACGACCTGACCAGCGATGGTGACCGTGCCGCTGCGCGGCATTCCCATGTTCCGGTCGACGTTGATCGTGACCGAGCCGTTGCCGTTGCCGGCGGCCGGCGGCTGCAGCGTCAGCCAGTCCGCGTTGGAGACGGAGGTCCATGCGCAACCGGCGCCTGCGGCGACGTCCACGTGTTCCATGTCGCGATGGCTGTCGGCAGTGATCGTAAGAGGCGAAACCACGAATGTGCACAGCTGAAGGACAGCCGCCTGAGTGACCGTAACAGTCTGTCCCGCAACCGACACGGTTCCTGTTCGTGCCGGCCCGAGGTTGATGGCGACCGTGAAGCCGACGGTCCCGTTGCCCAGCCCTGATGCACCGCTGGAGATTTGCAGCCAGTCGGCGCTCGACACCGCGTTCCACGAGCAGTCGCCGCGCGTTGCCACCGACACCGTGCCCGTTCCTCCGAGCGCGGGAATCGATTGATCCGGGGGCGCAAGCGTGACGCCGCACGCGGCGCTCGCCTGTGTCACCGTCAGGGTGACGCCGGCAATCGTGAGCGTGCCGGTTCGTGCAGCCCCCGGATTCGCGGCGACGGAGTAGGCGAGCTGTCCGCTGCCGGTGCCTGCCGCCGGCGGCGTCACGGTGATCCAGTTCACGTTCGCCGTAGCCGTCCATGCGCATCCCGCTGGCGCGTTCACTGCAACCGACTGCGGTCCGCCGGCCGCTGCAATCGATTGCGTCGTGGCGCTGAGCGTATCGGTGCACGGCCCCGTTGGCGGCGGTGGCGGTGGCGGCTGACCGGCCGTCGATTGTGTGATGGTGATCGTCTGCCCGGCAACGGTCACGACACCGCTGCGCGGGCTGGTGTCGGTGTTCGCGGCAACGGAGAATGTGGCGGTCCCGTTTCCCGCTGCCGGCTGCATCGTGGTCGTGATCCACCCGACGCTGCTGGTTGCAGTCCAGGTACAGGCGGCCGCGCTCGCCGTCACCGCCAGCGCGACGGCGCCGCCGCCGGCGGGAACGGCCCCGTTGGGTAACGCGACGGAGAAGTGACACGGCGCAGCATCCTGTGCCACGGCCACTTGTGTGCCATTGACGTCGATCATCCCGTGGCGCGGCGAGGGATCCGCGTTTGCGGAAACACGGTAGCTCACGCTTCCGGCGCCTTGCCCTTCCGCCTGCGACGTGATCACGATCCACGCCGCGGCGCTGGACGCTGTCCACGTACAGTCGCGCGTCGTGTCGACGGCAATCGTGCCGGTGGCGCCATCGGACGGCGCAGATGCGAGCGAATTTGCGGTCGAAACCTGGCATTTCGGCGTGGTGGGGCTGGTGACCGCAATCGACGACGACCCGCAGGTTGACGAAGCGAGCGCCGCCACCAGGAGCATGAGGGCGCAGCACGTGGTGGCAAACGATCGCGTGCCCATTCGAAGGACACCGTTCACTGCAAATCGATTGCCCACTAGTACGCGATTCCAACGGCTGAGGTTTGGCTGGACCGTTTCTTGCCCCTGGAAGCCGCGGCAGCCAACTGAGCCCGGAGCGTGTGGCTGAACTTGCTAATTTTAGGGAGACGCGAACAGATGAGTGGAACCCAACGACTGGAACGCGTGTATTGGCTGGCAGGCTTGCTGATGCTTGGCCTTGGCACGACGACGGCGTGCGGCGGGTCGAAGTCTCCTGCGGGCCCCACATCGACTGGCGCCATTGCCAGTGTGATCCTCAGCTCCACATCGGTCAGCGCCGGCGGGACGGTGCAGGGAACCGTCACGCTCGCCGCGGCGGCGCCCTCTGC
>DATATJ010000023.1:0-7374 GCA_036268855.1 Vicinamibacterales bacterium | reverse complement strand
GCCGAACTGTCCAGCGACGAAGCCGGTCCTTTTCAGCCGTGCCTCCCAATACCGATGGGATTCGATCTGGTAGACGAAGACGGCGCGCTGCTCGCCGCCGTGGCCGGCCAGGTCGCCCTGGCCGTCTCCGTCGAGGTTCGACCGGCCGACGTGGCAGCGGCCGCGCACCGGGTCTTTCCAGATCGCGGTGTGCACCGTGCGCCCTTTCCACTCGATGTCGCGCGGCAGTCCGACGTTCACGGATAAAAGTCGAGCCATATCGAGCCTCACGTGCAAATCGTGGCCATCTGCTGCCCTCGGCCCGGATCGCCAACCGGAACCGTCGCACGTCGCAATGTAGCATCCGGCGGTCGCCGTGAAGTAGCGAGGACGCGATGCGCCGGGACGAGGCGATCGACGAGCAGCCGGCTTGACATGATGTAACCGTTACGTTACTGTATTGGTAACCGTATGGTTACATCATCAGCACGTCACAGCGACGTCGTGTTTCGGGCGCTCGCCGATCCCACCCGCCGGCAGATTCTGGGCCTCCTGCGTGGGGGCCGGCGCACGGTGGGCGAGATCGCCTCCCAGTTTCCAACGAGCCGCCCCGCCATCTCCAGACACCTGCGATTGCTGCGCACCGCCGGCCTCGTCGTCACGAGCCATCACGGCGCCGCGCGGCTGTGCGACCTGAATGCCAGGCCCTTGCGCGCGATCGACGAGTGGCTCCGGGATTACGAAAGGTTCTGGGGCGGATCGCTGCGAAGCCTCAAACGATATGTGGAGAGTTCGCGATGAAACCGGAGCTTCGGGGCGACGCCATCGTCCAGGAGATCGCGATCCATGCGCCGGCCACGCGGATCTTCGAGGCGCTGACCGACCCGGCACAGATGGTGGCGTGGTGGGGCGTGGAAGGCCGATTTCAGGCCGAGCATGTGGAATCGGACTTCCGCCCGTCCGGCCGATGGCTCATGCGCGGTGTCGGCATGAGCGGCAGGCCGTTCATCGTCAGGGGTGAGTACCGCGAGATCGATCGTCCGCGAGTTCTCGTGTTCACCTGGTTGCCCGACTGGCAGCAGGATGGACTGGAGACGCTGATACGGATCGAGCTCGAAGAGATCGGCGGCGTCACGACCGTTCGCCTGACGCATTCAGGGTTCGCAAGGGACAGCTCGCGCGCGAGCCATCAGGGGTGGCCCCAACTGCTCGACCGGTTGCGCGCGTATGTGGAGCTCTGACGACCCGGGGAGATCTGCGCCTGGTCCTCAGCGCCCCCAATCCGTCCGCCGGCGGCGGCCAGCCGATGCCCGACGGTACGAAGCAGGAACCGGGCGGCTGGAATCGCTTTGCGATCGAGGTCACAGATCTTGGAGCGATGGTCGAAGGGCTCCGCAAGATGGGAGCCCGTTTCCGAAACGACATCGTGACCGGCGTCGGCGGCAGGCAGATCATCCTCGACGACCCTTCTGGCAACCCGATCGAGCTGTTCGAGCCGATGCTGCCGGAGGCTCGGCTGGATTCACAAGTCGGCCGTTGATGGCGTCCGGAGTGAATAAAGGCCTTGAAGTCGGTGCGGCGGCCAAGGCCGGCATCGAGATCCTGACGCAGGATCCCGCCGCGCAGGCAGGACCGTTCGGCGCTGGTTGACCTCCACCCGATCAGGCGGCTGGGGATAGCGGACGATGTCGCCCAGGCGGCGCTCTTTCTCGCGCCGGATCAGTCGGCGTGGATCGCCGGCATCCTCGTCGACGTGGCGGCGGTGTCGCCGGGTACTCGTTTTCCTGATGTCGCTCAATCCATTCGTCAGTGTTGAAGCGCCGCGGCCTTCGCCTTCACCGCCGTCCACCGTGCCATGATCGGCCGCGCCTTCGTGCGGGCTGCGGCAGCAGCCGCGACCTCCGCCGCCGTCGGCGCGACTTCGGCCGCCTGCATCGCCATCGCCGCCGCTTGCAGCGCGTTGCTCACCGCTTCGAGCGACGGCGCTGCCGGCCCATTCCCGCGCCGGCGCAGCAGACGCATGTTGCGCTGGAGCCCCGTCGGCGCGAGCGCTTCCAGCTCGCCCTTGACGGCGTCCACGTCGCGTCCGGATCGCGCGTCGAGTGTCGCAGCCAGCGCGTGCGCTTCGTTGAAGGCGCGGTGCGCGGCAACGGCCTCCCAGTACAGCGAGGTGCTGAGGGTATTCAGCTCTGTCAGTGCCGCCGGCGCGATCCGTACCCGGGGATCGAGCGAGACAGCGATCGGCTGCGTCCTGGCGGCTCCGTCGACGGTGAGCCGCACCGTGTACTTCCCAGGCGGGACCCACGGCACGTTGTAGTTCGGATACGTGTGGCCCGGCACGGCGCCGGTCGCTTCTTCGTCGCCCGCGGGAATCAGGTCGGCGGGCGAGACGGGATCGAACTTGAGATCCCAGCTGAACCGGTGCATCCCGGCCTTCGGCGAGACGATGAACTGGGGCGCGGGCCAATAGAGCGGGAGTCCGCAGTACGCGGCCGTCGGCGTCTTCTGGCACAGTGCGTCGTACGCCGCCATGTCTTTTCCCGGATCGGGATCGAAGACCGGTTCGGTGCTCGAATAAGTCCGCACGACCTTCCCGCCGGCGTCCACCACTTCGAGGCGAACTTCCCTGGCATCGCGCGGAAGGTAGTAATCGATCAGCGCACCGGGCGGCGCGCTCTCTCCCGCGGGGAGCTCGGGCGGCCACGGTGTCGGATCGTTGCCGGCGAAGCGGACCCGCACGGCTGGCCCCGGCTTGAAGAGATACGGTTCGTTGCGGGCGAGCGCCGCTTTGGCCTCCGCCGCCTGACGCAGCGGCGTCACGTCGTCGAGAATCCAGAAGCCGCGCCCGTGCGTCCCGGCGATCAGATCGGCGCACTGGCATTTCGCATCGTCCTTGATCTGGAGATCGCGGACGGAGATGGCCGGCATGTTGTGCCGCAGCGACTGCCAATGGTCGCCGTCGTCGAACGAAACCCACACTTGCGTGTCGGTGCCGGCATACAACAGGCCGCGCTGCCGCGGGTCTTCACGGATCGTGTTGGCCACGGCGTCTCCGGCGATGCCGGTGTTGATTTCCGTCCAGGTCTTGCCGCCGTCACGCGTGCGATAGAAGTGCGGCGCGATCTCGTCGAGGCGCAATGTGTTCGCCGCGGCGTAGGCGACGAGCGGATCGAAGTGTCCCGCTTCGATATTGAAGATGCGCGTCCACGGCTTGATCGCTGGCGGCGTCACGTTGGACCACGTCACCCCGCCGTCGCGCGTGACCTGGATGTTGCCGTCGTCGGTCCCCGCCCACAGAATGGCGATCGAGCGCGAACTGGCGCCGAGCGCCGTGATGCTGCCGAGCGGCACCGTCTTCACCGTGCTCGCGTATTTTCCGGCGTTGGCCGGAACGGCCCACGTCGCGCGCGTCAGGTCGGGCGAGATGCGCGTCCACGCGTGGCCGTGGTCGATGCTCTTCCACACGACATTCGAGGCGTAGAACATCGTCCGGCCGTCCACCGGCGAGAAGTGGAGCGGCATCGTCCGTACATTGCGGTTCATCGCGCCGCCGTCGGGAAGCTTGCCCGACATGTCGGGGCCCACGAGGTGGGTTTGCCCCGTGCGCCGATCGTAGAGGGATACATTGGTCCGCTGGCTCCCGAACACCAGATCAGGATTCGCCGGATCCGGCGCGGCCATGCCGTATTCCTGGATGTTCACCGGGTGCCAGTCGTGGAACGTGATCCGGCCGTCGTCCGACCGGCTCTGCACGCAGGCACTGCCGGAATCCTGCTGCCCCGAACAGACGCGATAGGGAAACGCGTTGTCGGTGGTGACGTGATACATCGCCGCAGTGTTCTGGTTGTACCAGTTGCTCCAGCTCCGTCCGCGGTTGGCGGAAACGACCGCGCCTTGATCGGAGACGACGAGGATGATCTGCGTGTCGTTCGGGTTGACCCAGATCCGCTGGTAGTCGTCGCCTCCCGGGGCGCCGCGCACCGCACTCCACGTGAGGCCGCCATCCATCGTGCGCCACATCACCGTGGACGCCGTGTAGACGACGTTGGGATCTTTGGGATCGACGGTGACGGTCGGCAGATCGCCGCCGCCGATGCGCGCCAGCGGCCGCATGTCCTGCGCCAACCCGGCGGGCGCACCCTGGCCGCGAATCGCCTGGAACCAATGCGCGCCGCCGTCGGTCGATTTGTAAAAACCGATCGGCCCCTGTTCTGGTGCCACGGCGGCATACAGGATGTTCGGATCGCTTGGCGCCACTGCGATGTTCGCCTGCAGGATGTGCGGCAGCCCGTCCGAGAGCTGCGTCCATGTCGAGCCGCCATCGGTCGACTTGAAGATCCCCATCCCCGCGTTGCCGAATCCCTGGCCTTCGATGAAGCTCTGCTGCTGCGACCAGAGGGTCGCGTACAGCACGCGCGGATTGCGAGGTTCGAGAAGGACTTCGTTGGCGCTGGTGTAATCGTCCTTGAACAGCACCTTCTCGAATGTGCGGCCGCCGTCGGTCGAACGAAACACACCGCGTTCGGCGTTGGGACCGTACGGGTGACCCAGAACGGCGACGAACAGCCGTTCTGGATCGCCCGGATCCACGGCAATCCCCGCGATCATCTGGCTGTCGCGCAAACCGAGATGCTGCCACGTCCGCCCCGCGTCGGTCGATTTGTAGATGCCGTCGCCGATCGACAGATCGGGGCGGATGATTGCCGCTCCGGTCCCGACGTAGATGATGTCGGGGTTGGATGGCGCGACGGCGATCGCGCCGATCGAGCCGGTCGATTGCTCGTCGAACAGCGGCACCCAGTTGGACCCGTAGTCGGTGGATCGCCAGACGCCGCCGTTATCGAAGCCGACGTAGAACGTGTTCGGCTGGCTCGGCACGCCGGCCAGCGCGCGCGCCCGTCCGGCGCGTGTCGGTCCGATGTCGCGCCAGCGCATCTCGTGGAACGAGAGGTCCTGGGCAGTGATCGTCGAGCCGGCGCACGCGAGCGCAGCGGCCAGGGCAGAGAGCTTCAGAAGGAAACGCATCGCGGGAGAGTATCCAACGTTCGGCACGTCGTGTCCATGTGCCTCGTCTGGTGCCGGCATTGCGCCGTTGACGAATTCCCGATGGACTGCCGAACTGGAGTCTCCTCTAAGTCCTTTGTCTGCAACATCCGGCGGCAATCCTGGCGCGCCGTCTCCGAGACGATGTCGTGCGAACGTGCGGGCCAGTACGTGGAAAGGCTATGGCCGCACTGGGTAGAGCGCGAGTCGCTCGCGATCAAGACACCTCCGTCAGGGAAGGACAGCCATCGTGAAGCGCTGGATCTGGATCCCCGTCGTCGCCGTCGTCGGCATTGCGTCCGTTGTGGCAATCGCAACGCCGGACACGAATTTACCGACGTCGCGGGCAGGAAGGGCGCGATCGGCCGGAAGCTGTGCCCGGAGGAACGCTACGCGATCATCGAATACCTGAAGACGCAGTGACGCTCATGCGACGAGATCGATGATGTCGAGATCAAGCTTGTCCGGGCGCTCGAGCCATTCGCCCACCGCGTCGAGCAGCCACTGGACGCGCGACCCCTGCGTCCGGTGGACCGCCACCGAAACGCATAGCACCACCAGGTAGGGGAACGCGCCGTCCAGCCGCAGCGTGACGTGGTGAAATCCGTGGCGATCGATCGCGCTGCCGACGGCGCAGACGCGCCACGTCTGCTGGCCGGCGACAACAGCCTGGCCGTTCAGCAGACGAGCGAGCTCGCCATCCGCGCGTTGATCTGCACTCGACGATCGATTCACGCTCACACCTCCCGTTACTGACCCACGCCGTCGAATGTCGCGGTCGCGGCCGCCGTGTTGTCGTGGCTGGTCACCGCCAATCCGATCTGGACGGCAGCCCCCATGGGAATCGCGACGGAGCCGACCATCTGCCACGTCGCGCCGTCAGCGGATTGGTAGCCGCTGATCGTGTCGCCCGCTCGAACGATCTTCACCCACGTCGGAGCGGCTGCTGTCGTCCCGGTGACGCCGTTGGCCGCTCCTCCGGTGCTGTCGCGATACTGGAACGCCGTCCCCTTCGCAGCCGACACCAGCATGAAGGCGAACGCGGAATTGGCGTCCAGCGTCGCGCGGATCATCACGCCGGCTTTCGACCAGTTGTTCACGTGCTGGATCGACGCTACGCGGGCGACGCGCTGGCCGTCCCCGTTCAGCGGTTGATAGACGAAATGAAATGCGTCGGCGGCGTTCCAGATGTCCGCGCCGGAACCGGCGACGGTAAAGACGCCGTTCGCGTACGACGCGGACCCGGCGACGCCGACCGCTCCGATATCCAGGTCCTGCCATGGCGGCGGCACTCCGGCGGCCGTCGTGAATGCCCATAGCGGCCCGGTGGTGCTCCCCGCGGCGTTGTGCGCGACGATGCGCCAGAAGTACTGCGTGCTCGACGTGAGCGCCGGCGGTTTATACGACGCGGACGTCTGACCCGCCGACACCGTCGGCGGCGGATTCGCCGATCCGAAGCTGACGTCGTAGCTGGTTGCGCCGGCCGAGGTCCATGTCAACGTCGGGTGCGTGCTCACGCCGTTTGCGCCCGTCGCGGGCGCCGGCGACGCAGGCGTCGACGGAGGCGGAGCACTCGTGCCGCTGGTCGTCACCGTGTCGAACACGGCGGTGCACAACTGCGTGTTCGTGTGGCTGACGACGGCGAGGCCGACGAAGACGGTGCTGGCCATCGTGAACGTCGCGCTGCCGATCGACTGCCACGAACTGCCGTCCGCCGACTGGGAGCCGCTGATCACGTCGCCGGCTCGGACGATTCTGATCCAGAGAGGCGCCGCCGCGGTCGTGCCGGTGACGTTGAGGGCGGACGCTCCACTCGACGTCCGGTACTGAAACGCGGTGCCCTTCCCGGCAGAGACCAGCATGTGCGCAAATGCCGAACCGGGAGACAGTGTTTCGCGGATCATCACGCCGGCTTTCGCCCAGGCATTGACGTCGCCCACGGACGACACGCGGGCCACGATCTGCCCGTCGCCCGTGAGCGACTGATATACGAAGTGGAACGCGTCGGCGGTGCCCCAGATGTCCGCGCCGGATCCGGAGACGCTGAACGTGCCGGCGTTGTAGGACGCCGAGCCGGCGATTCCCACCGCCCCGACGTCGGCGTCGAGCCACGGCGGCGGCACGGCCGTCGATCCTCCGCCTGTGCCCGGCGTCGTGAAGCTCCAGACCGGACCCGCCGCCGTCAGGTTGGCCATCGTCTTCGACACGATCTGCCAGTAGTACGTCGTCCCGGGTGAGAGCGCGGGCGTCGTCCACGTCTGGTTCTGCGTCGCCGTGAGGCTCGGGCCGAGGTTCAAATTGGCGGCGACGAGCGGCGGAGTGGCCGACGTGCCGAAGTAGATGTCGTAGTTG
>DATATJ010000022.1:0-3130 GCA_036268855.1 Vicinamibacterales bacterium | reverse complement strand
GTGTCCGACGAGCGCGGCCTGCTCGCGCACGACGCGCCCGACGCGCCGATCTCCGGCCGGAAACAGCCGGCAGAACTGGTCGACGGTCGCATCGGGATCGATCCCGAGCTCCTGTGCATATGCGCGCACATATGACCGGGCATAGATCCCGGTGGGCCAGCGTGAAAAATCGTTGCGCTCGAGACCGGCCCACAGATCGGGGCTGATCTTGGTAGTGGCGGCAATGCGTTCGAGCGAAATTCCGCGCTGGACGCGCAGCCGCCTGAGGTTTGGACCAAACGCCTGTCGCTCACTCATGGACCAGCGGTCGATCGCAAGAATGCTTCCAAGAGAAATCCCGTGCCCTGCCGGCAGAAAGGCGTCGTGGACGACGGCCGCGGTGTGCCGTTCTCGTCACGAATTACGATTTTGTCCGGCTGCCGGCGCACCGAACGGACACTCTTCGTCTTCGTTGGCGCGACCCTCGCGTTCGTCGACCAGCAGGCAGCAGCACGTCAGCGCCCCTTCGGCCTTCGCCAGCTCGCCCGTTTCCACGACCACCGTCCGGACGCCACGGCGCACCAGCCGCTCGAGCGTGCGCGGAAACGCCGAGGCATAGATGACGCGGCCGCCCACCAGGAGTCCGTTCGCGGCGGCGGGCTCGGAGGGATCGACGTCGATGCGATCGAAGCGGTCGAACGGCTCCGCGGGCACCCACGCGCGGTTCATCAGCACCCGATCGTCGCCGGCCATCGTCACCGCCGACTTCAGGTGCAGGCATCCGTGGACGTCGACGGGCGTGACGTCATATCCGTACGGCGCAATGGCGCGGTGCAGATCGGCAATGGCCGCGTCGTTAGTGCGGCTCGATCGGCCGACGAAGACGTGCCGGCCCGCGACGAGCACGTCGCCGCCGTCCATCGTGCCGGGTGCCAAGATCGCGTGCAGCGGCCGGTAGCGCCCGAGCGCCGCGGCGACGCCGGCCGTCTCGACGCGCCGCGATTCGGCGCCCGGCCGGGTGACGATCGCGATCTCGTCGAAGACGATGGCCATGTCCTCGATGAAGACCGAATCGGGCATGTCGGGGCCCGTCGCGAGCCGCTCGACGCGGCACCCGGCGCCGGCGAGCGCCGCCTCGTACGCGCGGTGCTGCGTGCGGGCGATCTCGAGGTCGATGGGCTGGCGATCGAGGTGAGTCAGCTCGCAGTGAGCGATCGCCAGGCTGACGGCGCGCGTGAGCGCAACGCGCATCACAGCCCGAACCGAACGAGGGAGAGCGTCACCCCGAGGCCCGCAGCGATCGAGAGGTCGGCGGCAATCAGCACGCGCGGAAGCCAGCGTTCACGTTCGACGGTCCACTCGACGAAGAAGGCCGCGACGTCGTCACGGCGGCTACGTCCAGACGCCGAGGACGCGGCGCACGTCGACGATCTGCGCGATGTGGTAGGCGGCGTGATCGGCGGCGAGCAGCAGCTCGCGGAGATAGGTCTGCCCGCTGCCGTGCGGAATCGTGGCGAACAGATCGATGCGCGGATTGGCGGCGAGGCGCTGCAGCGCCTTGCGATCGCGCCGATAGGCGGCGAGCGTCCGCGTCCACGCGGCCGCGCTGGCCGGCCGCGGCGCCGGCCAGTAATCGTCGGGCCACGCGAGCGCTTCGTATTTCGGGTTGCGGCAGAAATCGAGGATATCGTGCTGCGCGATGCGCAGGTGCTCGACGATCTGCCACGTCGAGTGCTCGAAGCCGATCGGGATCACGCCGCGCAGCGCGGGCGGCATGCCGCGGACGGCCCGGTCGAAGGGGACGTGGGCGCTGCGCGAGTCGATCGCATCGGCGAGTTGCGCGCGAAGCTGCTTGTCGGTGGCCATGTCAAAGCATCCGGATCACGTCCGAGCGCGTGATGATGAAGGTTTTGTCCGTCTTGAAGTCGCGCACGAGCACCGCCGGGTTCAGCGGCGTAATCATCTGCGCCAGGAGATCGACCGGCGTCGAGATGTCGGCGAAGGGAAAAGCCGGCTGCATGATCGATTCGACCGGATCACCCTTGACCTGCGGACGGCTGACGAGCGCCTCGTACAGGTGCGTCTCGTTCAGCGATCCGATGAGGCGCTTGTCGCGGGTGATGGAGATCTGCGAGAAGTCGTGCTCGCTCATTACGCGCAGCGCGTGCTCGACCGGCTCGTTCACCTCGATCGAGCAGAGCTCGCCCGACAGCCGGGCCGCGACCAGGTCGCGCGCCGTCATGCCGCTCTTCTCCAGGAAGCCCTTCTCGCGCATCCAGTCGTCGTTGTACATCTTGCCGAGATAGCGCGATCCGTGGTCGTGGAAGATCACGACCACCACGTCGTCGGCGGTGAAGCGATCCTTCAATTGCAGCAGCCCCGCCACGGCGGAGCCCGCGGAGTTGCCGGCGAAGATTCCTTCCTCGCGCGCGATGCGGCGCGTCATGATCGCGGCGTCCTTGTCGGTCACCTTTTCGAAATGATCGATGACGTCGAAATCGACGTTCTTCGGCAGGAAGTCCTCGCCGATCCCCTGGGTGATGTACGGGTAGATCTCGTTCTTGTCGAAGATGCCGGTCTCCTTGTATTTCTTGAACACGGAGCCGTAGGTGTCGATGCCCCATATCTTGATCCTCGGGTTCTTTTCCTTGAGGAATCGTCCGGCGCCCGACGCCGTCCCGCCCGTTCCGACGCCGACCACGAGGTGCGTGATGCGGCCGCCGGTCTGCTCCCAGATCTCGGGCCCCGTCTGCTCGTAGTGCGCCTGCAGATTCGACGGGTTGTCGTACTGGTTGGCCTTCCACGCGTTCGGCACCTCGTTCGCCAGCCGCGACGAGACGGAGTAGTACGAGCGAGGGTCTTCAGGCTCGACGTTCGTGGGACAGACGACTACTTCGGCGCCGAAGGCCTTCAACGCGTCGACCTTTTCCTTCGACTGCTTGTCGGTGGTCGTGAAGACGCACTTGTAGCCCTTGACGACCGCCGCGATCGCCAGGCCCATGCCGGTGTTGCCGGATGTCCCTTCGATGATCGTGCCGCCAGGCTTGAGCAGGCCCGCGCGCTCCGCATCCTCGATCATGCGGACCGCCATCCTGTCCTTGATCGAGTTGCCCGGGTTCGTCGTCTCGACCTTCGCGTAGACGGTCCCCTT
>DATATJ010000021.1:0-4292 GCA_036268855.1 Vicinamibacterales bacterium | reverse complement strand
AGGTGGCGCAGCAGAAGGCGTGAACGCGACTTCAGAGAGAGCGAGAGACACCATGGCGGGTCCGGAAAGGCCCGCCATCGCGTGTCAATACAAGCTGGGACGCGACGAGCCACCGAGCAGCGTCGAGTCCATCGACCCGATGATGTGGTGCCCCTCGCCGCCCCACGAGAACGACAGATTCACCAGCGGAAACCCGCCGGCTCGGAGCGTGAGGCCGACCGTCGTGCTCGCCGACAGATCGCTGAAGCTCAGATCGCCCACCGCCGCGACCCTTCCCTGTTCTGCCAGCACGTAGGCGCCGATCGGTCCCCAGATGGAGTGCTCGAGGCTCTCCTGCAACAGCAGGATGTCGGGTCCGCGGAATCGATAATCCTGATAGCTGGCGAGCATGGTGTCGCCGTTGATATCGGATCCGCCGAGCGTCGGCTGAAAGTAGAACGGCACGCGGTTGTCGCCGCTCGTCGCGGACGCGCTGAGCAGGAGGCGCAGCCCTATCGATCCTTCACGATTGCGCGACCACTGCACGGGCGGACACCCGCTGGATCCGACCGTTTGCGCGCAGGAGTCCGGGCCGTTGAAGTCGCGCGGCCTCGAGGATGCGACGCTGTGATACAGCGGAATCTCGTGCTTCAGATCGAGGGTCCAGCGACTGAACGACGATCGCGTGTCCGAGCTGGTGCTGAACTGCTGCGCCAGGAACAGGTAGTCGAGTTGCACGCGCCCGTTGGCCAGCGCCGGCTTGATCCGGATGCCCTCGCGCAACTCGACGAAGCCGCGCTGCTGGCTGAGGCCCGGCGCGGTCGTGTCGTCGTAGAGCTGCTGGATCGACGGCGCATCGTCTGCGCCGCCGGCCCTGATGTCCACGAACCGTCCCGAGACGCCGCCGATCAAAGCCGGGTGCAGCACGCTGATCGCCTGGAGGTTCAACGGATACGTCGCGGTCGCGCCGACGATCGTTTGATGCTCGCCGAACGTCGAGCGCCCGCTCTCCAGGCTCTCCTGACCGGGGCCGAAGTAGTTCACCGTCTTCAACGAGATCGTCTGCGCGAAGACGTCGACGACGGCGAACTCGCGCGGCGCGATGCCGCCGGAGCCCGGCGCCGTCCCGGGTTGACGCACCACCACGCCGGCAGTGGCGGGCGTGTGGACGAACTTCATGTAGGCGCCGCCGCGCCAGGAGCCTGAGAGCGTCGCCACCGCGTCCGCGTTCCAGGTGATGCGCCACGACTCGTTCGGCGTGTAATGCTCGTCGAACGCGAGGCCGAACGCGAACCCGTTCTGCGGCGCCAGGCTGCCGAGCGCCACGTGGAACGGGCTCTCGGTGGCGAGTGTGTAGGCGCATCCGCCGAGCGCCTTGACGTTCACCTCGCTGCAGCTTTGCGCGATTTCTTCGCGCTCGCGCCGCACGTCGGCCTCGAACTGTGTTTCCTGGGCGAACGCCGGCGCGGCGACCGCCGTGATCAGCAGGGCAGCTAGAATGCGCATCGTCATCACCTACCGCCGAGCCTTCCGACGAACCGGTGCGCGCCTCTTCGAGGACGCCGCCCTTTTGGGCGCTGCTCGCTTGAGCGGGCGGCGGCGGCCCGCTCGCTTCCTGGTCGATGTCTTCCCGGTCGCGCTTCGAGACGCGGGCGCGCGCGGAATCGGCGGCAGCTTCACCTTCGGCGGAGCGGCTGGGACATCCGCCTTCGGCGTTGGCGCCTGATTGGCGGCGAGCACCATCGCCGTGAGCTGCCCGATGCGCTCGGCCGCCTGCGCCTCCGTCCGCACTTTCTGGGTCGGCAGTTGACCCGGCTTGCGCTGGGACGCCGGGAGCGCCGCCCACTCGAGATGCGCGATTTGCGACAGCAGCAGCGCCGACGGCCGCCGCTCTTTGTTGAACGCCTTGATCGGCGTCTTCGGAACTTTCAGTACAGCCATCGCAGTGCCTCAGCTCAAATCGAAATCGGGGGTATCGGTTCGCATCTGGTCCAGCGTCAGCAGGTCCAGAAAGGTGTCGGCCTTCTGCTCCCGGGGCGAACGATCGGCGTACGCGCCGAGAAAGAATTTCGTGACCGTGGCCGGAATCGAGGCGTGCTCGAACACTCGCCCGCCCGTGCCGACGCGCGGGACGACGGTGGCCTTCGGCACCCAGGGCGAGATCAGAATCGCGGGCACCCGTACGCCGAGGCGATCGAAGCGGAACGGCATGCCGGTCTGCGTGTCTGCCGGCTGCGCCACGAAGCCGTCCGGCGTGCAGCCGGGCGGCGGGACGTGATCGTAGATGCCGCCGTGCTCATCGTAGGTGATGAGCAGCGCGGTCGATTCCCACAGCGCCGGGTTGTTCTTGATCGCCTGATACACCGAGGCGATGAAGCGCTCGCCCTCGCGCACGTCGTGATCCGGATGCTGATCCGAGGCGAGCAGCGCGCCGGCGTCGCCGTCGTGATCGCTGTAGTTCGGCTCGATGAAGCTGTAGTCGGGCAGCGTGCCCGACTTGCAGTCGGCGAGAAACTGCGAGTAGATCCCGAAGAACTGCGGCTGGTGCTGCAGCAGGTTCACGATCTCCATCGTCGAGCTCTTCGTGTCGTAGTAGTAGATCTTCGCCTTCTTGCCCGCGGCGTCGAGGCGCTGGTAGACGCTCTTGTACACGGTGTTCGGGTAGAAGACGTTCATGTCCACGTGGCCGAACGACGTGCCGTAGTGGGCGAACGTCCGGTTGCAGAGCGTCGGCCCGGGAATCGACGAGAACCAGCCGTTGAACAACGCGAACTCGCGCGCCAGCGCCGTCAGGACGGGAAGTTTGTCCGGCGGGAAGTAATACATGATCTGGCGCGAATGCGAGACGTCCTTGCGCTCGCCGAAGTAGCTCTTCACGAACCCATCCATCGTCGGCACGCGATCGGGCGCCATGTTGCCCCCGAAGATCTGCAGATCGACGCCGGGGAAGTGATGGTTCGGATCCGGATCCAGCTGGCCCTGAAACGCCGCTTGCGGCTTCACAGGCGCCGCTGTGCCGGTCGTATCGGGGTTCGATTCGGTGCCTGCCAGCCCCTCGATCCGCGGGTCTTGCGCCATCAGCGCACCCAGCATGTGATCGAAGGAGCGGTTCTCCATCATGAGCACGACGATCCGCTTGAGCTTGTCGAGTCCAGTCGGTGGCATGTCTATTGACCTGTTTGCGTGTGGAGTGTGGTCCGTGTCGAAGCGAGCGAAGACGGCGACACGGTGAAGAGCTGAAACGTCGCCCAGTAGTAGGGCTTCGCAAAACCGCCGCCGCGGTGAATCGCCTCGAGCTTCGCCGACCGCAGCGCGTCGGCGGCGGAGGCACCGCGGGTGAGGCGCGCATACAGCCCGTCCATGAGATCGACCGTGGATTGATCGTCCACATCCCAGAGGCCGGCGATCACGTTTCGTGCGCCCGCCCGCAGGAACGCCCACGAGAAGCCGACGAGCCCCTCGCCGGAATACGCCCGGCCGCCCGCGCTGCGGCACGCCGAAATCGTGACGAGCTCGGCATGGAGCGGATGGTCCGCGACGTCGCGCGCGTAAAGCTTGAATGTGCCGGGCGGCCCGGACAGCACGACGGCTGAATCCAGCGGGCTGACGGGATTCGGCTCCGCGTGCGCCGTGAAGTGGATCAGCGCGAACTGCTCCGGACGCGCGGCCCGATACGCCGCCGGCGACGCGTCGCGGCCTCGATAGACAGCCGTGCGAGCTGCGTCGAAATGCTGCGCGACGGCCGTCATTTCGGGCGCCGCGTATCGAAGAGCGGGAAAGTCCGGGCCGTGCGCGGCCGCGTCGCCGATGAGGAGCAGCGAGTCGAGCGGCGGCTCCTGGGTGGGCGTCGCCAGCATGCCGATTGACGGCGCGACGGCGAGTTGAACGTCCTCGATCCAGTAGTGCGATCCGATCGGGCCGTCCACCGGCAGCGTCTCGAAGTTCAAGCCGGTGAGCGAGCCGTCGGGCACGACGAGCACCGATTCGCCCGCCGCGATCTGGGAGGCGAACGGTTCGACGAGGACGCGATACAGCTCGCGGCCGGCGGCGTTGCTGCGGGCTAGCGGATCGCTCAGCGCTCCGGCGATCGCCTGCTGATGCTGGCGCACGAGGGCGTCGATGGCCGCAGACGACGGCAGCGGCACGCAGCGGATCGCGGAGCCGGTGACGATCCACGCGTACGATCGGGGCGCGAGCCAATAGAAGACGATCGTCGTGTGGTACTCGCGGGCCGCTCGCATGAAGGTGGCGGCCTGAGCCCTGACGGGCGCCGCAAGGCCCTGGCGTTCGGCCAGCACGCGCGCGCGGCTTGA
>DATATJ010000020.1:0-1782 GCA_036268855.1 Vicinamibacterales bacterium | reverse complement strand
TGCTGCCGCTGATCGTGCTCATCACGCAGTGGTTCCGGCGCAACGTGCGCGATTCCTACCGCGTCGTGCGCGGCTGGATCGCCCGCATCAACGCCTTCCTGCAGGAGAACATCACCGGGATGTCCACCGTGCAGCTGTTCCGGCGGGAGGCGCTCAACTTCGAGCGGTTCGACGAGATCGATCGCCGGCACCGCGACGCCAACATCGAGTCGATTTTCTACTACGCGGTCTTCTATCCCGCCATCGAGGCGGTCGGCGCGCTGGCCTCGGCGCTGATCATCTGGTACGGCGGCGGCAGCGTGCTGCGGAACGCGCTGACGCTCGGGGCGCTGGTCGCCTTCCTGCAGTACGCGCAGCGCTTCTTCCGTCCGATCAGCGACATGTCGGAGAAGTTCAACGTGCTCCAGTCCGCGATGGCGTCGTCCGAGCGGATCTTCGGGCTGCTCGACGAGCCGGTCGCCGTCCGGCCGCCGGCGCGCCCCACCGTGCGCGAAGCCACCGCGCGCGGGCACATCGTGTTCGATCATGTGTGGTTCCGGTACAACGCGCAGGCTTCTACCACGGAGGACACGGAGGACACGGAGGACAGCGAAGTCATCACGACGCACACGAACACGAAGAACACGAATGACGTACAGGGAATGGATTCATCCGAAAGAGCCTCCGTGTTCCAGGAATCTGGCGACGATGCCGATCAGAACTGGGTGCTCAGGGACGTTTCCTTCGAGGTGCGGCCGGGCGAGCGCGTCGGCATCGTGGGCGCGACCGGCGCGGGCAAGACGACGCTGATTAACCTGCTGCTGCGCTTCTACGACGTGACGGGCGGCCGCATCACGGTCGACGGCGTGGACGTGCGGGCGCTCGACCTCGCTGACCTGCGCGGTCTGTTCAGCCTCGTTCTCCAGGACGTGCATCTGTTCTCCGGCACGATCGCGGACAACATCCGCCTGGGCAACCAGTCGATTACCGGCGAGGACGTGCGGCGCGCCGCGCGGGCCGTGCACGCCGACGCCTTCATCGAGCGGCTGCCGGACGGCTACGACAGCGCCGTCGCCGAGCGCGGATCGACGCTGTCGGTGGGGCAGAAGCAGCTACTCTCGTTCGCGCGCGCGCTCGCGTTCGATCCGCGGGTGCTGATTCTCGACGAGGCGACCTCGAGCATCGACACCGAAACCGAGCTGCTGATCCGCGACGCGCTCCACGCCCTGATCGCGGAACGCACGACGATCGCCATCGCGCACCGCCTGTCGACCATCCAGGACATGGACAAGATCCTGGTGCTCCACAAGGGGCGGCTGCGCGAAGCGGGAACGCACCAGGAGCTGCTCGCGGCGCGCGGGATCTATTTCAAGCTGTTCGAGCTGCAGTACAGGGGCCGCGAACGCGAACCCGCGGTCACCGAGGGATGAAGGTAAGCCTGGCGTGCGCTGGCGTGGGTCGTGTCAGGAAGGCTCCTGCGGCAGCGGCCGCGACGGCAGCGGGGGTCTGGCGTCCGACGGCCGCTTGAAGAGGCGCTCCAGCAGAGTCGGCGTCGTGGCCCGCGGATTCCAGCCGAGCCGGAGCACCGTCATCTGAATCGGCATCCGCCCGAAGGCGAGCGCCTCGTTGCAGCTCCACATGTAGATGTCGATGAGCCTTCCCTGGATGCTCGGCCCCGTGTCCATCACGGTGTAGATTCCGCTATAACGGGCATTGCGCGCGGTGACGTCGAGCACCGACCCGACCGGCAGCAGCGTGGCATCCGCGGCCGCGATCCCGGTCTGGACGGCGACGCCCGAGGCG
>DATATJ010000019.1:0-25631 GCA_036268855.1 Vicinamibacterales bacterium | reverse complement strand
GTTCATGGTGCGGCGGCTGCGCGAGGCGGGTGCGGTGATCGTCGGCAAGACGAACATGCACGAACTGGCGGCGGGCATCACCTCCGTCAGCTCGCTGGGTGGCCAGACGCTCAACCCGTACGATCCGTCGCGCAATCCGGGCGGATCGAGCGGCGGTACCGGTGCGGCCGTGGCCGCGAGCTTCGCCGCCGCCGGCATGGGCAGTGACACATGCGGATCGATCCGCATCCCCTCGGCCAACAACAATCTCGTCGGACTTCGCGGCACTTCGGGGCTCTCGAGTCGCACCGGTATCATTCCGCTCTCGCACACGCAGGATATCGGCGGGCCGCTGGCGCGTTCCATCGCCGACCTCGCGCTGATGCTGGACGCGACCGTCGGACGCGATCCGGCCGACGCCACGACCGCCGCCAGCGAGGGGCACATTCCTTCCTCCTACCGCGCGGGACTCCACGCCGACGCCCTGAAAGGCGCCCGCATCGGCGTCTTGAAGAGTCTGTTCGGCAGCGAGCCGGAAGACGAAGAAGTGTCGGGCATCGTGCACGGCGCGCTCGACGCGATGCAGAAGCAGGGCGCCGAGCTGGTCGACGTCAACCTGCCCGGTCTCGAGGATCTGCTCAACGGATCGAGCGTCATCGACGCGGAGTTCAAGTTCGATCTGATGGACTTCCTTGCGCAGTTTCCCAACGCGCCGGTACACTCGCTCAAGGACATCATCGATCGCGGCTTGTATCATGCCGAGCTCGAATCCACGTTCACGCGCCGTGATGCCGGCGACGCGCGCGAGACCGATGCCTATCGCCGCGCGCGCGTGCGACGCGCGACGGTCCGCGATCGCGTGCTCGGCGAGATGACAGAACAGCGCCTCGATGCGCTGGCGTACCCGGTGCTCCGTCGGCGTCCGGCGTCGATTGGCGAGCCGCAGCGCGGCACCAACTGTCAGCTGAGTCCCAGCTCCGGCCTGCCGGCCATGAGCCTGCCGGCTGGTTTCACCGACGATGGCGTGCCGATTGGCGTCGAGCTGCTCGGCGCGGCCTGGAGCGAGCCGGAGCTGCTGTCGCTCGGGTACTCCTACGAACAGACCGTGCATCCGAGGCGCGCGCCCTGGACCACGCCGGATCTGGTGGGCGGCCGGGCGCCGCTGCCGCGCTCGGCGGGCGGCTCGCTGTCGCTTCGAGGCGCGCCCGTCAACGCCCGCTTCACGCTGCTCGACGACGTCGCGCGCAGCAGGCTGTCGTTCACGTTCGTTCCGACGCCGGGTTCCACGATCGAATCGGCGACCATTCGCCGGGGCGCGAACGGAGCGATCGTCGCCGTGCTGCTGACCCCGTCGGATACGGCGCTCGTGGGGGAAATGCCGATCTCAGCCGCAGCGCGGCAGGCTCTGGCCGGCGGCGAGGCCGTCGTTGAAGTGCGTACGACCCGCGGCGACGTCCTGACCGCGTCGATCACCTTCCTGAAATAAGCCGTCCCATCGGTGTCCGGCCGCGACCCCGAGGGTCGATCGGGTGTCGTGGACGCCTATAATCCGGCATGCTCAAACGCTATGCCCTCTGTCTCGCGTGTCTGGGACCGCTCGCATGCGGTCAGCCGGCTCCCTCCAAACCAGCAACGCCTCCGCCGTCGGACGCGCGGGTTCGTCAGCTGGCTGACGCGTATCTCGCTGCGTACTTCGAGCGATTCCCTGAATCCGTCACGCAATACGGGATTGCCGGCCATCGCCAGAACAAGCTTTTCGACAATTCGCTCGCGGCCTTGCGCGCATGGCAGCAGCGCGAGGACGCGTGGCTGGCCGACGTCAGGCAGATCGATCCGTCGACGATCGCCGATCCGCCGCTGCGCGCCACGTATGCCATCGTCCGCGAGGCGTTGGAAGGATCGATCGCGACGCGAGTGTGCCGCAGCGAGCTCTGGACGGTCAGCCAGTTCGTGAACGCCTGGCAGGTTCAGGAAGGCTACATCGTCACGATTCAGCCGGTCGGAACGGATGCGGCGCGGCAGGACGCTTTGGCGCGGTTCGGGTCGCTTCCAGAGTTCGTGGACACCGAGATCGCCAACCTGCGCGACGGCATCAAGCAGGGCTACACGGCGCCGAAGGGCATCGTCCGGATCGTGATCGACCAGATGAAGACACTGACGTCCGGTCCGGTCGCCGATTCGCCGTTCGATTCGCCGGCGGTGCGCGACAAGACTCCCGCGTTCGCGCAGCAGTATGACGCGCTGGTGAAGGACCGCATCAACCCGGCGTTCGTCAAGTACCGGGAGTTTCTCGAGCGGGAATATCTGCCTGCCGCGCGAGAGGCGATCGGCGTCTCGGCGATTCCGAACGGCGCCGCCTGCTACGACGCGTCGGTGCGGTATCACAGCTCGCTGCCGATGTCGGCGGCGGCCGTGCACGCCGCGGGTTTGAAGCAGATCGACGCGATCGGCGCCGAGATGCAGACGATCGCGGAACGGTCCTTCCACACGAGGGACGTGCCGAAGCTGCTGCAGCAAGTGCGCACCGATCCGAAGTACACGTTCAAGAGCCGCGAGGCCCTGATCGCGTACTCGCAGGCCGCGCTGGCGCGCGCCAAGGCTGCGGTGCCCCAGCGGTTCGGACTGCTGCCCAAAGCCGATGTCGTAATCCAGCCCTACCCGAAGTTCCGGGAGAAGAACGGGCCGAACGAGTACAACGCGCCCGCCGAGGACGGAAGCCGGCCGGGCATCTTCTTCATCAACGCGTACCAGCCGGACAAGCACAGCCGCGTCGAGGACGAATCGACGGCGTTCCACGAAACGATTCCCGGACATCATCTGCAGGGTTCGATCGCGCTCGAGCGGAAGGGGATTCATCCCATCGGCCGGTATATCTCCAACAGCGGATACGCCGAGGGATGGGCGCTCTACGCCGAGCGCCTCGCCGACGAGATGAACCTGTTCTCCTCCGACCTCGATCGCCTCGGCATGCTGTCGTCGCAGTCGCTGCGGGCCGCGCGTCTGGTCGTGGACTCGGGGATCCACACGATGGGGTGGACGCGTCAGCAGGCCATCGACTACATGCTCGCTCACACCGCGGAAAGCGAGCACGACTCCTCGTCGGAAGTCGATCGCTACGTCATCTATCCAGGGCAGGCCACCGCGTACATGCTTGGGATGCTCCAGATCCGCCAGGCGCGCGACGACGCGGAGAAGACCATGGGCACGAAGTTCGACATCAAGGCGTTCCACGACCGCGTGCTCGAAGATGGCGGCGTGCCGCTGACGTTTCTGACCGCGAAGGTCAAGCACTGGGCGGAGGCCGCGCGATGAGAGTCTGTCTGCTCGTGTGCGCCATAACCGCGATCGTGGGGCAGTCAGCGCCGCCGCGCGTGCACGACTTGCCTCTGACCCCCGAGCACGTGCACTGGGGCTACTACGATGCCCGCATCCCGCCGGTGCTGCGGATCGCGTCGGGGGATCGCGTCCGCGTCGAGACGATGATCGCTCGCGGCGTCGAGCGGCTGAAGCTCGCGGGCGCCACCGATGCAGAGATTCCGGAGTCGCTCAAGAGCGTGGACCGGGCAATCGCCGACAAGAGCGCCGGGCCGCACCCGATGACCGGCCCGATCTTCGTGGAGGGCGCGGAGCCGGGCGACGCACTCGAAGTGCGGGTGCTCGCGATCGAGTTCATGCATCCGTTCGGCATCGCCGCGTTCAGCCCTGGCGGCGGCACGCTGCCGGCCGCCTTTCCGTACGCCGGGCTGAAGCTGCTGCGGTGGCGGCCTGGCGCCGACCGCGTCGAGTTCGCTCCAGGGGTGTCGCTGCCGTTCGCGCCGTTCTTCGGATCGATTGGTGTCGCGCCGCCGGTGTTGAGCGGCAGGGTCGGGAGCGGACCCCCGGGGTGGTTTGGCGGCAATCTGGACAACAAAGATCTTGGCGTCGGCTCGATTCTGTATCTGCCGGTCCACGTGGCGGGTGCGCTGCTGTCGATCGGCGACGGACACGCGCTGCAGGGGGACGGCGAGGTCAGCGGCACGGCGCTCGAGACGTCGCTTCGCGGCACGGTCGAGGTGCGCCTGCACAAGGGTGCGCACCTCCGCTGGCCGCGCGCGGAGACGCCGACGCAGTTCATCACCATGGGGCTCGATCCCGATCTCGACGAAGCCGCACGGATCGCGACGAGCGAGATGGTCGAGTTCCTGACGACAGAAAAGCATCTATCCAGGGACGACGCGTACATGCTGTGTTCGCTCGCCGCCGACCTGCATGTGACGCAGACGGTGGACGGCACGAAAGGCGTCCACGCGACGATCGCGAAATCGATCTTCAAATGAATTGCGTGCGCCGATGCTATGATCGCAGTCCGCAGGAGACGACACAGATGAACGCGGCAGACGCCATTCTGTTCAGCGGGGGCGCGGCAGGCGCCGAGGCGGCTTTCGGCGCGTGTGCCGAGCGTCACGGTATCGAAGAAGTGAACTTCACGTTCGACGGCCACACGATTGCGCGCCGCCGCGGCGTCCGTGTGCTCAATCACGAGGAGCTGCAGTCGGGCGATGTGAGCCTCGCGTACGTGTCGCGGATGCTGCATCGCCGCTACGCCGATGCGCCGACGATTCGCCGGGTGCTGCAGACGTTGTGGTACCAGGTGAACAGCGGCCAGGAAATCTACGTGATCGGCACCATCCTCGACGATCTGACGGTCCGCGGCGGCACCGGGTGGGGCGCCGAGTTCGCGAAATTGTGCAACAAGCCACTGCACGTCTTCGATCAGGACAAGGACTGCTGGTTCACCTGGAGCGGCGACGACTGGCTGCCGCGCGCGGCCGACGACGGTCCCGTGATCACGCATCCGCACTTCACGGGCACGGGCACCCGCTCCATTCGGGACAATGGCGCGCGTGCGATCGATGGCCTGTTCACTCGCTCTCTCGACGTTTCTTCTTGATCGACTCCCAGCCGTCCAGCCGGCGCTTGATCTCTTTTTCGAAGCCGCGCTCCTTCGGGTCGTAGTACTTGCGCCCCTCGAGTGCGGGCGGCAGACACGACATGTCCGCGACGGCTTCCGCCTCGTCGTGCGCGTACTTGTACCCTTTCCCGTACGCGAGATCTTTCATCAACCGGCTCGGCGCGTTGCGCAGGTGGAGCGGCACCGGCTCCGCCACGTCCCGTTGCGCGTCTTCTGCCGCGTGGCTGTACGCCTCATAGACCGCGTTGCTCTTGGGCGCGGTCGCCAGGTAGATGGTCGCCTGCGCGAGCGCCGTGTTGCCCTCCGGCATGCCCATGAAGTGCACGGCGTCCTTCGCGGCCACCGTGACGGTGAGCGCGTGTGGATCGGCGTTGCCAACGTCTTCGGACGCGAAGCGCACGAGGCGGCGGGCAATGTACAGCGGATCCTCGCCGGCCTCGACCATCCGCGCGAGCCAGTAGACGGCCGCGTCGGGATCGCTGTTGCGCATCGACTTGTGGAGCGCCGAGATCAGGTTGTAATGCTCCTCGCCCGACTTGTCGTACAGGAGCGCGCGCCGCTGAATCGTCTGCTCGACGCGCGCCACGTCCACGTGCCGTGTGCCATCGGCCCCCGCCCCCGGTGCGGCCGACACCGTGAGTTCGAGCAGATTCAGCGCCGAGCGCGCGTCGCCGCTGGCGTAGGCCGCGATGACGCGCAGCGCGTCGGCGTCAACCGCAACGCCGAGCCGGCCGAGGCCGCGCTCGGGATCGGCCAGCGCGCGCGTCACGATGCCCACGATCTGATCGGTGCTGAGCCCGTGCAGGACAAACACCTTCGACCGCGACAGCAGCGCGGCATTCACCTCGAACGAAGGGTTCTCCGTCGTGGCGCCGATCAGCACGATATCGCCCGCCTCGACACGCGGAAGGAAGGCGTCCTGCTGCGCCTTGTTGAAGCGGTGAATCTCGTCGATGAAGACGATCGATCGACGGCCGGTCGTCCGGCGGATCCGCTGCGCTTCGGCCATGACATCGCGGATCTCCTTGATCCCCGAGAGCACGGCGCTGAAGGAGACGAACCGCGCTTTCGTGGTGTCCGCGATGATCCGCGCCAGCGTGGTCTTGCCCGTTCCAGGCGGCCCCCACAGGATGATTGACTGCAGCAGGTCGCGCTCGATCGCTTCGCGCAGCGGCTGGCCCGGCGCGAGCAGCCCTTCCTGGCCGACGATCTCGTCGAACGTGCGAGGGCGCATCCGTTCGGCCAGCGGTGCCGGCGCGGCTGCGGCGGCCTCGGCGTCGTCGGGGAAGAGCGATTCCATCGGCCAATCTTACTGTTGCGACGTCGTCCGCTGCCGGCGCGCTTCGTAGACGAGCAGGGCAGCCGTCACGGCCGCGTTCAATGATTCGACCGTCTCGGCCATCGGGATTGTCACGCGTGCATCGGCAGCTTCCAGGAGGGCACGCGGCAGACCATGGCCTTCGCCGCCGATCAGCACGGCGCTCGGTGCCACCAGACGAACGTCGAACAGGGACTGGCCGTCGCGCGGCATCGTGGCGACGATGCGGCAGCCCGCCTGACGGGCGGCGTCAATGGCCGAGCCGGCGTCCTCGACGACGGCGATCGGCAGACGCAGCGCGCTGCCCATCGATCCGCGCAGCGCCTTCCACCCGAACGGATCGGCGCAGGCACCGGCCGCAACGACACCCGTGGCGCCGCCGGCTTCGGCCACGCGCACGATCGCGCCGAGGTTGCCCGGATCCTGCACCGCGATCGCGATCACGACAAGCGCCGCGGCTCCCGCGTAGATCGCCGCCGAGCCGGCCTCCGGGCGATCGGCCAGCGCGACGATGGGACTGGAAGAACGGACAGGGCTGAGCGCCGACATCACCGCCGTCGTCACGACGACGACGTCGACGCGTGTCGCCTCGAGCGCGGCGATGAGCGATCGCAACTGGTCGTCTTCGTCGGCGGTCGTGATCACCGCGGCTTCGCGGATACGGACGCCCGCGGCCAGCGCATCGTCCACCAGGTGCGCCCCGTCGAGGAGCAGCACGCCATCGGTCTCTCCGTGCGCCGCGGCGCGATAGCGCGCCACGATCGGGTTCTGCCGGCTGCTGATGACCACCACGCCACGAAGGATAGCACTGTGGTACGATGACCCGACCGATGAGCGGGACGATGAAAGATCGACTGATCAAAAAATTCGAAGACGAGATCCAGACACTCAATCACGAGCTGAAGCTCGAGCTGCCGAAGGAAATCAAGCGCGCCCGCGAGCTTGGCGATCTGCGCGAGAACGCCGAGTATCAGGCGGCCAAGGAGCGGCAGCGTCTCGTGGAATCGCGGATCAGCATGCTCACGAAGCGTGTGTCCGAGATCGCGCTGATCAATGTCGATCGCATTCCGTCCGACCGCGCCGGGTTCGGGTCCACGCTGCACGTGACGGAGAAGACCGGCGATTCGCTGGTGTTCCAGCTCGTCATGCCCGAGGACGCCGACGGGAAAGGCTTCATTTCCACCACCTCGCCGATCGGCCGTGCCTGCCTGAACAAGGAAGTGGGCGACACGATCAAGGTCGTCACGCCTGGCGGCACGCGGGAATTCGAAATCACGAAGCTGCTGACCATTCACGACGAAGCCACGGAATGACCGGCGCGATCGACCCGGCCTCGCCCGCCATCACCGACCCGTATTCCCCGCAACTTCGCACCGCCCTCGTGTTGACCGGCATCGGTACCGGCGGGGCGTACCATGCCGGCGTGCTGCGCGCCCTGCAGGAAGCGGGCGTGAAAGTGGACGTCGTCGCCGGCCGGGGCATCGGCGTGGTGGGGGCGCTGTTTGCCGCCATCGATGGTGCGCAGCGGCTGTGGGACGAGAAGGGGTTCTGGCGATCGCTCGCGGTCCGCTCGCTGTACGGCTGGCGGACCGGTCCGCGCGTGATCGCGGGTGGCCTCGCGGTGTCGCTTGCCGTGGTCGCCGTGCCGCTGGTGGCGGTGGCCCTTGGATTGATCGTGCTGCCGATCGATTTCACGTTGAAGATGATTGGCGTGACGAGCGGAGCGGGGCTGTCAGGCGCCTATCTGCGCGCGGCCGAACGCGCGCTGGCGCCCGAGGCGCTCCCGACATGGCTGCCGCGCGTCGTGCTGCTGGTGCTCGGCGCCGCCGGGGCGGCGCTGGTCGCGTCCGCGTCGATCGGCAGGTCCGGGCGCCGGGTCCGCGGCGCGTTCTGGTGGCGCGTGGTGCAGCCGCCGCTGGCCGCGGCGGACGCCGCCGACCATTGCTGGCGGGTGATGTGGGATCTGGTGCGCGGCGCGACGCCGCTGAAGCAGCCGGCGCCGACCGACCTGGCGCGGCGCTATACGGACATGCTCGCGGAGAACATCGGGCAGCCGGGGTTCCGCGAGCTGCTGATCACGGTGCACGACCTCGATGCGCATCGTGATCTGGTCTTTGCGATGGTCGAGGAAAGCCGCCGGCGGCAGCTGTACCGGCGTCCGACGACCGACGCGGCCGACGTCCGGCGGGCCGAAGTCTTCGATCTCACCGGCGTGGCGCGCGACTATCTGGCCGACGCCGTCGCGGCGGCGCTGACGGTGCCGCTGGCGAGCGACGTGCAGACGGTGACGTTCGCGCCCGACGCGTACTGGCGCGGCGAAACGCATCGCCTGTGCGACCGGCCAGACGGCTTGATTCGGCTCCTCGACGAGGTCCTGGCGATCGGCGCCGAGCAGATCGTCCTGGTGTCGGCGTCACCCGAGTCGCACGGCCCGCACGAGCTGCGGGCGCCGCGGGTGGATGGCCGCGGCCGCATCGGCGAGTATCTGCAGTCGGCAGAAGCGGCCGTGGTCCGCGACGCGACGCGCATGGCGTCGGCGCGCGTGCCGCGGATGTTCACCATTCATCCCGTGCACAATCCGCTCGGCCCGTTTGATTTCGAAGGCGGCTTCGACGATCGATCCGATCGGCGTCAGCCGCTTGGCGAGCTGATGAGCCAGGGCTACGAAGATGCGTATCGTCAGTTCATCGAGCCTGTGGTGGGCGCGAGCGGCGAACGTATGGGACAAGGAGTGTCATGAAGGGCAAGAAGGGGCCAGCCACCGAGCTGATTCACGCCGGCGAGGCCGATCTGGGCATCGCGGCGCCGCTCACGACGCCGATTTACGAAACCACGACGTTCCTGTTCGACAACGCGGCGGAGGTGCTGGCCTACAACGAAGGCCGTTCGAGCAAGTACCTCTATTCCCGCTACACGAACCCGACCGTGGTCAGCGTCGAGCGGAAGCTCGCGGCGCTCGACGCCGCGGAGGCGTCGCTCCTCTTCTCCTCGGGGCAGGGTGCGACAACGACCATCCTGATGGCGCACGTGAGCGCGGGCGACGAGGTCGTCTGCTGCGCGGCGATTTACGGCGGCACCCTCCACCTGTTGAACGATCTGCTGACGCGATTCGGCATCACGGTCCGCTTCGTGTCGCTCGAGCAGCTGGCGAAGCCGGCAGAGGTCCTCTCCGATCGCACGCGGGTGTTGTGGTTCGAGTCGCCGATCAATCCGACCCTCCGGTGCCTCGACGTCTCGGCGATTGCGGCGGCGTGCCGCGCCCGCGGCGTGCTGTCGGCCATCGACAACACCTTCGCGTGCCCCATCAATCAGCAGCCGCTGGCGCTCGGCGTGGACCTCGCGATGCAGAGCGCCACGAAATACTTGAACGGCCACAGCGACGTGACGGGCGGAATGGTCAGCGGAACCAAGGCACTGCTGGCGCCGATCGAAAAGGCACGCCGCCTGCTCGGCACCGTGGCGGATCCGCAGCCGGCCTATGCGCTGGGCCGCGGGCTGAAGACGCTGCCGCTGCGCGTGGCGCAGCACAATGCGAATGCGCAGGCCGTGGCCGAGTTCCTCGCGCAGGACGCGCGCGTCAGCCAGGTGTATTACCCGGGGCTGCCGACGCATCCCGACCACGAGATCGCCAAGCGTCAGATGACGGGCTTCGGCGGAATGGTCTGCTTCGATCTGGGCGGCCGCTACGAGCGAGCGGCGCAGACGTACGATCGGCTCCAGATCGTGAAGCGCGCCGCCAGCCTGGGCGGCGTCGAGAGCCTGATCAGCATGCCGGTGCTGACGTCGCAATACGGCCATTCGGACGCGCAGCTCGCCGAGGCCGGCGTCACCAGGGGGATGCTCCGGCTATCGGTCGGACTCGAAGACGCGAAGGATCTCATCGCCGACCTTGATCAGGCGCTGGGGGAGTGACGAAATCTGAAGAAAGGCAGAAGTAGGAAGTAGGAATTAGGAGAGCACTTCACTTCTTCCTTCTGCCTTCGTGCTTTTAACTTCCTTGGGCGCTTCGTGGAGGAAGTGGACGGCCAGCTCTTGCAGCTTCGCCGTAATGGCCTCCGCGGAGAGCTCCCCGAATTTCTCGCGGAACGCGCGCATCGGGACGACGGCCTTGGCCATCGCGCGGTGGCCGCCGGCACTGCCGATGTCCGAGAACAGCCGCCGCACGAGCTCGCCGGCGTTCTTCGAGTAGCCGAGGTTCCTCACCGAGATGATGATCGTGTCGTTGACGATGCCCGCGATGATCGTCCACTTCACGTCCTCGAGCTGCAGGAAGAAATCCGCGACGTACGGGATGAAGTCTTCCCGCTGCGTCTGGCCCAGGCACGCGCAGAACACCTGATCGCGCAGGCTGCCGCTCTGGTGCGCCTTCATCACGTAGTCGAGCCGCTCCCTCGTGATTTCGGCCCCCTCCATCTTGCGAATCATCGCGGCGTCCGACAGCGGATACAGGTACGAGAAGGCCTCCAGGTCCACGCGGTTGGTCTGCCGGTTGAAGAAGAGCGTGTCGGACTTGATCGCGTAGAGCATCGCGGTGGCGGTGCGCTCCGAGATGTTGACGTCCACGGCTCGGAGGTGTTCGGTGAGGATCGTGGACGTCGACCCGTAGTCCGCGCGGATGTCCTTGAATACCGCGGTGTAGCCGGTCTGCTCCGGGTGATGATCGATCACCAGATCCACGCGATCGATGAGCCCGCCGAAGTAGTGGGGCTGGACGTCCACCATCGCGACCCGGTCGTATTCCTTGAGCGACGCGGCGGTGATCGACTCGACGTGGATGTCGAGCAGGTTCAGCATGCGCAGATTCTCCGGCCGCGTAACGCCCTGGATCGCGCCGATGATGGCGGTGGTCTTGGTCCGGCGGAGCACGTTGCGCAGCGCGAGGCCGCTGGCCATCGCGTCGGGGTCGGGGTCGTTGTGGAGGACGATCAGCACGCGGTCCGCGTCGCTGAAGTAGCGCTGGTACTGCTGGACCCGCGCGCGCGTCAGCGACCGGCTGAATTCGGTGAGGAGCGGGCCGCCGAACAGCTCCGACATCGAGAGGTACACGACGTCAGGGAACTCGGCGTGAAATTCTTCGGCGCGCCTGGACGTGGCCGCGACGCCGATGCCGAGGATGTACACGAGCGCGCCGCCAGCGTCGCGCACCGCTTCGAGCGTCTTGCGGAGGCTGCGCTTGCCGTTGTCTTCGATGATGACGCAGGTGCCGGGTCCGAGGTCGGCTTTGACGAAGGTGTCCGTGCGGCGGGGGTCGCCCACGATCACGGTCACCCCGGCATCGTGCAGCCGGCGTGCCACAGGCTTGCTCTCGACGATGAATTCCACCTCGAAGCCGGGCAGCAGGATTTCGTCGAGCATCCTGATGACCAGTTCGTCCTGACAGACGGCGAGACAGCGCATCCGGCTCCCAACCGACGATTATACGCTCTCGAGGTGGCAGGGCGCTGCGCGCAGGTGTAGAGTGCCCGTTGTGGGTCTGCGCCCCCTCCGTGCCGCTTTTGCCGCGGTGTGCCTGGCGTCTGGCGTCGTCAGCCACGCCCAGCAGGTTCCGGTGTTCAAGGGCGAGGTGGATCTCGTCAACATGGGCGTCACCGTGACGTCGAAGTCGGGCGTGCTCGTCACCGATCTCACCGCCGACGACTTCGAGATCTACGAGGACGGCCGCAAGCAGACGCTCCTCCATTTCGCTTCCGGCGACGCCAGCCACGACGATGCCGGGCCGCCGATGCACCTCGGCCTGATGCTCGACGTCAGCGAGAGCATGGGCGAGGACATGCGGTTCACCAAGACCGCCGCGATCAAGTTCCTGAACACGCTCGTCGACGCCGTGGACATCACCGTCGTCGACTTCGACACGGAAGTGCGGGTGGCGCGCTACAGCCAGGCCGAGTTTGCGCGGTTGATCGAGCGGATCCGCCAGCAGAAGGCGACCGGCTGGACCGCGCTGTACGACGCGATCGGCGTGTACCTGGACGGCGCCGGCGGACAGGACGGCCGCAAGATCATGCTGCTCTATACCGACGGCGGCGACACGCGGAGCGTGCTGTCGCGCGGCGAGCTGCTCGACCTGCTGAAAGCCTCCGACGTCACCGTGTATGCGATCGGCGAACTGGAGCACCAATCCTCGTCCGGCGCGGCCGAGGCGCGCAGCATCCTCAGCCAGATTGCTGAAACCACCGGCGGACGCGCATTCTTCCCGCTGGCGGCCAAGGAGATCGACAAGATCTACGAGCAGGTCGTCGCGGAGGTACGCGCCCAGTACACGCTCGGCTACGTGTCGAGCAACGAGAAGACCGACGGCACGTGGCGGCGCGTCGAGGTCAAGATGCGCCGTAAGGACCTACGCGTGCGCGCCCGCAAAGGCTACTTCGCGCCGCTCAAATCGCCCAGGCCATGACAAGCTGAATTTGAGGATTTGAGGATTTGAGGAACTGAGGAGCGCTGGGAATTGTGGCCCTGGGGACCCTGGAACCTTGGAGCCTGGGAACTCCAGAACGTGCGAACCTTGGTACCCCTGTAGTACGATTAAAGGTTCGTATGCCCTCGTTGTACGACCGCTTCACTTTGGTCTCGGACTTCACGCTCGCCGGCGACCAGCCGCGGGCGATCGGCGAGCTGAGCGACGGCCTCGAGCGCGGAGATCCGCACCAGGTGCTGCTCGGTGTGACCGGCTCTGGCAAGACGTTCACGATGGCGCAAGTGATCGCGCGCGTGAACCGGCCGACGCTCGTCATGGCGCACAACAAGACGCTCGCGGCCCAGCTCTACCAGGAGTTTCGCCGGTTCTTCCCCGACAACGCCGTCGAATACTTCGTCAGCTACTACGATTATTACCAGCCGGAAGCCTACGTGCCGGCGACCGATTCCTACATCGACAAGGAAGCGACGATCAACGATGAGATCGACCGGATGCGGCTTTCGGCGACGCGGTCGCTGTTCGAGCGCCGCGACGTCATCATCATCGCCAGTGTCTCGTGCATCTACGGCCTGGGGTCGCCCGAAGCCTACTACGGCATGCTGCTGCCGCTCGAGCGGGGGCAGCGGATCACGCGCGAACAGGTGCTGCGCAAGCTGGTCGAGATTCAGTACGAGCGCAACGATCTCGACTTCGGACGCGGTACGTTCCGTGTCCGCGGCGACATCGTCGAGGTGATTCCGTCGTACGAAGAGCAGGGGCTGCGGATCGAACTGTTCGGCGACGAAGTGGACGCGCTGACGTCCTTCGATGCGCTCACCGGCAAGACCATCCGGCAGCACGACAAGATCGCTGTGTACCCGAAGTCGCATTTCGTCGCGCCGCGCGAGCGGACCCGGCGCGCTGTCGAGACGATCAAGGAGGAGCTGGTCTGGCGGCGGGGCATTCTGGAAGCGGAGGGGCGGCTCCTCGAGGCACAGCGGCTGCACCAGCGCACGATGTTCGACCTCGAGATGATCAACGAGATTGGCTACTGCCACGGGATCGAGAACTACGCCCGGCATCTGACCGGCCGGCAGCCGGGCGAGCCGCCGCCGACGCTGCTCGACTACCTGCCGAAGGACGCGCTGATCGTCGTGGACGAGAGCCATCAGACGGTGCCGCAGATCCGCGGCATGTATCACGGCGACCGGTCGCGCAAGGAAGTGCTCGTCGCCTACGGATTCCGCCTGCCGTCGGCGCTCGATAACCGGCCGCTCAATTTCGAGGAATGGGAGGCGCGCGTCGGCCAGGTGGTCTTCGTGTCCGCCACGCCGGGGCCGTACGAGCTCTCGAAGGCGCAAGGGGTCGTCGTCGAACAGATCATCCGGCCGACCGGCCTGATCGATCCGCCGATCGAGGTCCGCGCGGTCAAGGGGCAGGTGGACGATCTGCTCGAGGAGATCCGCACACGCGTCGCGCGCGGGGAGCGCGTGCTCGTCACGACGCTCACCAAGCGGATGGCGGAGGACCTGACCCAGTATTATCAGGAGCTCGGCGTGCGCGTGCGATACCTGCACTCGGACATCGAGACGCTCGAGCGCGTCCAGATCCTGCGGGATTTGCGCCGCGGCGAGTTCGACGTCCTGGTGGGCATCAACCTGCTGCGGGAGGGGCTGGACCTCCCGGAGGTGTCGCTGGTGGCGATCCTCGACGCGGACAAGGAAGGTTTCCTGCGGTCGGCGGGTTCACTGATCCAGACCTCCGGACGGGCGGCGCGTAACATCAACGGGCGCGTGATCATGTACGCTGACAAGATGACCGACTCGATGCGCCTCGCGATCGGCGAGACCAGCCGCCGCCGGACCATTCAGTCGGCCTACAACGACGAGCACGGGATCACGCCGCAATCGATCGTCAAGGCGATCGACGACGTGATGTCGAGCGTGTACGAGCGCGACTACCTGACGCCCGCGGCGACGATCGACGGCACCGAGCGCTTCCACAACCAGCAGCAGCTCGATGCCCACCTCGAGGGGCTGCAGCAGCAGATGCGCGCCGCCGCCGCGAACCTGGATTTCGAAAAGGCCGCGTCGCTCCGCGACGACATCAAGCGCCTGCGCAACCCCGAGCTGGGGCTCGCACGGCCGGCGCGGAGGGCCTGACCCCCCACGTGCTGTCGTTCATCGAAGACCGGCTCAAGAAGGCGGCGCTCGAGGTGCAGGAGTACGTGCTCCTGGTGGCCGCCACGTTCCGCGGCACGTTCACGCCGCCACTCTACCGACACGACATCGTCGAGCAGTTCGACGCGATCGGCGTCGGATCGCTGACCGTCGTCCTGCTCACCGGGTTCTTCACCGGCGCCGCGCTCGCGCTGCAGAGCGGCCTGACGCTCGATCAGTTCGGCGCCCGGCCGGTGGTCGGACGGCTGGTGAGCGCGTCGATGATCAAGGAGCTCGGTCCCGTGCTGACGGCGCTGATGCTGTCGGGCCGGATCGGATCGGGCATCGCCGCCGAGCTGGGATCGATGGTCGTGACCGACCAGATCAACGCCCTGCGCGCCCTGGGCACGGATCCGGTGCGCAAGCTGGTCGTGCCGCGCGTGCTCGCCGGGTTCCTGATGGCGCCGATCCTCACCGTGATCTCCGACTTCGTCGGGATCGCCGGCGGCTGGATCGTCGCGCGGTTCCAGCTGCAGGTGGCGAGCGGCGTGTACTGGTCGTCGATCACCAAGGCGCTGTACATGCAGGACGTCTGGATGGGGCTCATCAAGCCATTCGTCCTCGGCTTTGCGATCGTGACGATTGCCTGCCACGTCGGCCTGCGGACCAGCGGCGGGACGCAGGGCGTCGGCCGGGCGACGACGGTGGCCGTGGTGGCCGGCTCGGTCGCGGTGATCGCGGTCGACTTCTTCGTGACGAAAGTGTTGATCTCGCTCATGTACTGAGCCGGTCGAAATCGGCAGAGCGGGACTCTCGGGCCCGCCACACGACGATGGATACACAAACCCTCCCGACAGCGGCGGAAATTCTCAGCGAAGCGGGCGCGCCCGTCGTCGTGTTCGATCACGTGCAGCTGGCGTTCGACGAGAACGTCGTTCTTCGCGACATCAGCTTCACGCTGCTCAAGGGGCACATCAAGATCATCCTCGGGGCCAGCGGCTCCGGGAAGTCGACGATCCTGAAGATCATCACCGGCCTGCTGCGCGCCGACGCCGGCGTCGTCTGGGTGAACGGCGCGCGGGTCGATCAGCTCACCGAGCACGAGATGATGGCCGTGCGGGCGGATCTCGGGATGGTCTTCCAGGAAGGCGCGCTCTTCGACTCGCTGACGGTGCGCGAGAACGTCGGCTACAAGCTCTACGAGGAAAGCGACATGCCGCTGGCCGATGTCGACCGGCGGGTGGAGGAAGTGCTCGGCTTCATCGGGCTGGGCGACTACATCGACCGGATGCCGTCGGAGCTTTCGGGCGGCCAGCGGCGCCGCGTCGCGATTGCGCGCGCGATGGCGTTCAAGCCGCGGATCCTGCTCTACGACGAAGCGACCACCGGGCTCGATCCGATTACGGCGACGACGGTGGACGAAGAAGTCATCAAGCTGCGCGACCTGGAGAGCGTCAGCTCGATCGTCGTGACCCACCAGCTGCGCGACGCGTTCTTCGTGGCCACGCACATGGCCGAGCGCGACGCTGCCGGCAAAGTGCACATCGTCCCGGCGACGCCCGAAAAGGAACGCGAAGCCGAGTTCATCATGATCCGCGACGGCCTCATCGTGTTCGAAGGCGACGCCGACGCGCTGCGGCAATCGACCGATCCGTATCTGAAGACGTTTCTGTCGTGACGGACCCTTTTCACCGGTAGAGCAAGGACGATAACTCATGCCTCGAACACGTTCACTCGCCTGGTCGGAACTGAAGATCGGCGTGTTGACCATTGTGGCCATCGCCATCAGCGCGGTGCTGATTTTCAGCCTGACGGGCGGCCGTGGATTTTTCTGGCAGCGCTACAACCTGAAGACGCGCTTTCCGGACGCCGCCGGTCTCTCGCCGGGATCGCCGGTGCGCGTCGCGGGCGTCCAGATCGGCAGCGTACAGGCAGTGGATCTCAGCGGCGAGCAGGTGGAAGTCACTTTCGACCTGAACAAATCCGTGCGCGATAAGATCACCGACAAGTCCACGGCGGTGATGGGATCGGTGTCCCTCCTCGGGCAGAGCTCCGTGGACATCACACCCGCCCTCTCGGGCACGCCGATTCCCGAGTGGGGCTACGTGCCGCTGGGGCACATCAAGGGGCAGCTCGCCGACGTCGCGGATCAGGCGAGCACCGGCATCGACCAGATCACCAAGCTGGTGGCCGACGTGCGCGCGGGGCGCGGGACGGTCGGCAAGCTGATGACCGACGATCGCCTTTACACAGATTTGCAACAATTCGTCAACGCGGCCAACGAGATGGCGCGCAGCGTCCGCCAGGGCAAAGGCACCGTCGGGAAGCTGCTGAACGATCCCAAGTCGGCCGACGCGCTCGAGGCGTCGCTGAAAAACGTGGAGGCGATTACCGCGCGGATCAACGCCGGCGACGGCAGCCTCGGTAAGCTGCTGAAGGACGAGGCTTTCGCGAATTCGCTGTCGGCGGCCACGACCAACCTTCGCGCCATCACCGACAAGATCAACGCTGGCGACGGCACGGTCGGCAAGCTGATGACCGACGCGGCGCTCTACAACAAAATCAACTCGGTGACGACGCGGCTGGACGATCTGGTCACGAGGCTGAACGAGGGGCAGGGCACAGCGGGGCTGTTGCTGAAAGATAAGCAGTTATATGAGAACATGAACAAGACTGTTGGCGATCTCTCGGCGCTCATTCAGGCGATCAAACAGGATCCGAAGAAATATCTCAACGTCAAGGTCAGTATTTTTTAGATTTCAGATTTCAGATTTCAGATTTCGGATTTAGCGTTCAGATTCAACGTCCAGGAGAGAGCGATGGCGAAAGACGACGGCGGCGGCGCGGGCAGCATCCTGCTCGCGTTCTTGCTCGGCGCGGTGAGCGGCGCGGCGGTGGCACTGCTGTATGCTCCTGCGGCTGGACGCGAGACGCGCGAGTACCTCGGCGACAAGGCGCGCGAGAGCCGTGAGCGCGCCGCGGAGGCGGCGGCCAAAGGGCGCGACATCGTAGCCCAGGGCCGCGAAACGCTGACCACCGCGATCGAAAAAGGCAAGGAAGCCTACCAGCAGGCGCGCGCGAGAGAGACTGCGTAATGACCACGCGGACCGAGATCTTCCTCGCCGTTATCGCCGTCGCGACGCTGACGATGGCCGTCGTTCAGGTGGGTATCATCGTCCTTGCCGGCATGCTGGCGCGGCGGATCTCGAAGATGGCCGATCAGGTCGAGCAGGACATGAGGCCGCTCTTCGTGCACCTCAATGCGATCGGCCGCGACGCGGCGCGCGCGACGGCGCTGGCGTCGGCCCAGGTCGAGCGGGCAGACAAGCTGTTCGGCGATCTGGCCGTGCGCGTGGAACAGACGTTCTCGACGGTGCAGGGCTCGCTCGGCGCGCCGGCGCGCGAAGGGCGTGCGATCCTCAGCGCCTTCCGTGCGGCGCTCCAGGTGCTCCTGCAGCTGCGCCAGCCGGCCCGCGGCCGCCAGGGGCGCAGCGAGGACGAAGAGGCGCTGTTCATCTAGCACCAGCCGCGCCCATTCCTCATCCGCCGCAGTCAGCCTGTTGCCGTTCGCCCTCGTAAATCCCTACCGCTCAGCTCCCGCGTGTGATAGAACAGCGGCCAGACAGCGTGCATCAGGGAGGGGCTTCGATGAAGACAGTGGCTCGCGTGTGTCTGTGCGGTGCGCTGGTGATCGGCTGCGCGGCCGCAGCATCTGCGCAGGAACCGAAGTCGGCGGCGTTGGCCAAACAGCTGGCGGCCGCCCTGGACGCCGGAAATCTGGACAGCATTGCCGCGAAGGATCCGTCGAATCCGGACACCTTCATCGGCGTGCTGTATTTCAAGGGCGTGCAGCTCCTCGCCGTCTCGGCGAAGTACTCGGCGCCGGCTCTGCTGGTGGACAAGCTCTCCAAGAAGGACTACAAGAACATCTACATCGACTTGAACAGCGCCTCGATGCCCGACACGAAAGTCTTCATCGAGGATCTGGGCGCCGACGGGTTGAAGGCGAAGCACGACGACAATACGCCGTTCGATACCTACGAAGCGGCGGGAAAGCGGACCGCCTTCGACGGCGACTGGAAGAAGCAGAAGCTGTCCGAGCAGGAATACATGAAGATCTTCGCCGCCTCGGACGAGCGGTACAGTCAGATGCTCACGGCGCTGCTCGCGCAGCTGCGACCCTCGTCCTGATTACGGCGCTGCGTCTGGTTCACTTTTTGCTCGGCGCCATCGCGTGAAGGAGGGACTGCCGCACCCGCGCGGCGCGACGTGGGACGGCCGGGGCGTGAATTTCGCCCTGTTCTCCGCCAACGCCACCAAGGTCGAGCTCTGCGTGTTCGACGACCGCGGCGAGCGGGAGGTCCAGCGCCTCGAACTGCCTGAATACACGAACGAAATCTGGCACGGCTACGTCGACGGTCTCGGCCCCGGCACGATCTACGGCTACCGCGTCCATGGCCCGTACGAGCCCGACGCCGGCCACCGCTTCAACCCCCACAAGCTCCTGCTCGACCCGTACGCCCGCGCGCACATCGGCGCGCTCACCTGGAACCCGGCCTGTTACGGTTACACGATCGGCGCTGACGGTGACGACCTCACCTTCGACGAGCGCGACAGCGCGCCGTTCGTACCGAAATGTGTCGTGGTCGATCCGGACTTCGACTGGCGTCGGGAGACCGTCTGGGCGCCGGTCCCGTGGGATCGCACGGTGCTCTACGAGATGCACGTGCGTGGGTACACGATGCGGCACCCGGCCGTACCCGAGCACCAGCGCGGCACGTTTGCCGGCCTGGCGACGCGCGAGGTGATCGAGTACGTCAAGTCGCTGGGCGTCACGTCGGTGGAGCTGTTGCCGGTGCACACCTTCATCAACGACAGTCACCTGCTCGAAAAGGGCCTGACGAACTATTGGGGGTACAACTCGATCGGCTTCTTCGCGCCCGACCCGCGCTATGCCTCCGACCACGCGCGCAGTCTGCAGGAATTCAAGGAGATGGTGGCGCGCTTTCACGACGCGGGCCTCGAAGTGATTCTGGACGTCGTCTACAACCACACGGCGGAAGGGAACGAACGCGGCGCGACGCTGTCCTTCAAGGGCATCGACAACGCCTCGTACTACCGCCTGCTGCCGGATCAACCGCGCTTCTACGTCAACGACACGGGGACGGGGAACACGCTGAACCTCGATCATCCGCGCGTCATTCAGATGGTGACCGATAGCTTGCGCTATTGGCTGACCGATATGCACGTGGACGGCTTCCGCTTCGACCTGGGGACGATTCTGGCCCGTGCGCAGGACGGCTTCGACCACGAAAGCGGGTTCCTGAAGGCGTGCTCCCAGGATCCGCTGCTCGACACGGTGAAGATGATCGCCGAGCCGTGGGACTGTGGTCCGGGCGGCTACCAGGTCGGCGAGTTTCCGCCCGGGTGGGCCGAGTGGAACGACACGTTTCGCGACACCGTGCGCGACTACTGGCGCGGCGAAGCGGCGGCCGGTGCGTTGGCGCCCCGGCTGTGCGCGTCGGCAGACATCTTCAACCGGCGCGGCCGCAAGCCGTGGGCGTGCGTGAACTTCGTGACCGCGCACGACGGCTTCACGCTGAACGATCTGGTCAGCTACAACGAGAAGCACAACGAGGCGAACGGCGAGGAGAACCGCGACGGCACGTCCAACAACCGGTCGTGGAACTGCGGCAGCGAGGGGCCGTCCGACGATCCCGACGTCCACGCGCTGCGCATGCGCCAGATGCGCAACATGCTGGCGACGCTCGTGCTGTCACACGGCACGCCGATGCTGGTTGCCGGCGATGAGCGGGCGCGCACGCAGGCCGGGAACAACAACGCGTACTGCCAGGACAACGACATCAGCTGGGTGAATTGGGACACCGACGAGGATCGCGAGTCGCTGATTCGTTTCGTTCGGGCGGTCACCGCCATCCGCCGCGACTATCCCATCTTCCGGCGCAGCCGTTTTCTCAGCGGCCAGGAAAACCCCGCGCTCGGCGTGAAGGACGTGACCTGGATCAACGCCACGGGCGAGGAGATGCGCAGCGAGGACTGGAGCGACCAGACGATGCGCTGCTTCGGGATGCTGATGGACGGGCGCGCGCAGCCCACGGGCATCGGCCGGCGCGGCGAGGATGTCACGGCGCTGCTCGTCGTCAACGGCTTCCACGACGTCGTGGAGTTCACGCTGCCCGAATGGACCGGCGGCGGCCAGTGGGCGAGGCTCCTCGACACCAATACGCCAGATGGCGATGGCCACGCGAGCTTGGCCTTCGGCACCACGTACGCGGTGACCGGCCGGTCGCTGCTCCTCTTCATGCTGCAACCGTAAACGCCTGTCTATCTTCTGCCTTCTGCCTTCTGCCTTCGGTCCCCTCACACTATCGCCGCGAGCTCGACGGCGGTTTCTTCGGCGGCGGTGACCGCTTCGGCCAGGGGTCGCGCCGCGACGCGGCGGAAGCAGGGGATCGCCTGGTCGAACCGCTGCAGCAGCGCACGCGCCTTGCGGCTGCCCGTGGCGAGGCGGTGTGCGTCGAGCAGCGCCCGCACGCGCGCCTGATCGCTCAAGTCGAGCGGCCCGATCGACGCGAGGTCGAGGTTGCAGCGCAGGCCGAGACGCGCACCCGGATCGAACACGTAAGCCGTGCCGCCCGACATGCCCGCGGCGAAGTTCTTTCCCGTGGGTCCGAGAATCAGCACCACGCCGCCGGTCATGTACTCGCAACCGTGATCGCCCACCCCTTCGACCACCGCCGTGGCGCCGCTGTTCCGCACCGCGAAGCGCTCGCCCGCACGGCCGGCGATGAAGAGCCGTCCGCCGGTTGCGCCGTAGAGCGCCGTGTTACCCACGAGGACCTGCGCCTGCCGCCCTCGCTCCCGTGCGCGCGGACGCACGATCAGTTCGCCGCCATGCATCCCCTTGGCGACGTAGTCGTTGGCGTCGCCGATGATTGTGAGGTGCATGCCGGGCAGGGTAAAAGCGCCGAAGCTCTGGCCGCCGCTTCCCGTGAGGACGCGGCGGAGCGCATTGGCGGGCAGCCCGGCGTCGCCGTGGCGCGCGGCGATCGCGCCTGCGATCGAAGCCCCATACGCGCGGTCCGTGTTGGCGATCCGATCGTCGTCGGCCTTGTGCGAAACCGGCGGGCGAGCCGCTGGCGCCGGTCCGCGTCTGGTGCGGCGTGGCACGCGGACGAGCAGAGGTGACAGATCCAGCCGGGCCGCGTTCACGCCGGCCCGATTGTGCGGCGCGAGCAGGTCTGCCCGTCCGACGAGCTCGTCGAGCTGCGACAGACCGAGCGACGCGAGAATGGCGCGCACGTCTTCGGCCACGAGGCGCAGATAGCCGATGAGCATCTCGGGCGTCCCGGCGAAGCGGGCGCGCAGGTCCACGCGCTGGGACGCGATGCCGGCGGGGCACGTGTTGAGATGACACTGGCGCGCCATTACGCAGCCGATCGCGACGAGCGCGGCGGTGCCGAAGCCGTATTCCTCCGCCCCGAGCGCCGCCGCGACGGCGACGTCCCGGCCCGTCTTGAAGCCGCCGTCGGTCTGCAGCGTGACGCGATGTCGCAGCCCCTGGCGCGTGAGGACCTGATGCGCCTCGGCGAGGCCGAGCTCCCACGGCATCCCCGCGTGCTTGATCGAACCGCGCGGCGACGCGCCGGTGCCGCCATCGTGGCCACTGATCTGGATCGCGTCTGCGCCGGCTTTGGCGACGCCGGCGGCGATGATGCCGACACCGGTCGTCGCGACCAGCTTGACGTTGATCCGCGCCGACGGATTTACCGCGCGCAGGTCGAACACCAGCTGCGCGAGGTCCTCGATGCTGTAGATGTCGTGATGCACCGGCGGCGAGATCAGCGCCGTTCCCGGCTGCGCGCAGCGAAGCGCCGCGATGTGCGGAACGACCTTCTCGCCGGGCAGCTGACCCCCTTCGCCCGGCTTCGACCCCTGCGCGATCTTGATCTGCAGCTCGTCTGCCGACCGCAGATAGGCCGGCGTCACGCCGAAGCGCGCCGATGCCACCTGCTTCGTGCGGCTGCCGCTCCAATCGCCCCTCCGCGGCTGGACGAATCGCCCGGGCTCTTCACCGCCTTCGCCGCTGTTGCTGCGCGCGCCCAGCCGGTTCATCGCGACGGCCACCACACGATGCGCCTCAGGCGACAGCGCGCCGACCGACATGGCCGACGCAAAGAACCGGCGGCAGATCGCGTCGGCTGGCTCGACCTCGCTCAGCGGAATGGGCGTCTGCGGCACGAACGCAAGGAGATCGCGGAGCGCGGTCGGGGGACGCGAGTGCACGAGCGCGGCGAATTCGTCATACGCGGCCTGCCGGTCCGCGGGCGCGGCCGCGCGCGCATGGTGCAGCTTCTTCACCACGAGCGGGTTCACCGCGTGGTACTCGCCGTTGCGCCGATAGCCATGCTGCCCGGGATGCTCGAGAGGCTGTGCCGGCGCACCGTAGATCCGCGCGTGACGCGCCACGATCCGTTCGGCCAGATCGTCGAGCGTGAGGCCGCCGAGCGGCGACGGCGTACCCGGAAAATACTGCTGCGCCAGCGCGCGATCGAGCCCGAGGATCTCGAACAGCTGCGCGCCGCAATAGGCGCTCATCGTGCAGACGCCCATCTTCGAGGCAACCTTCAGCAGGCCGCGTTCGAGCGCGAGCCGGTACCCGGCGGTGCCGCCGACGCGTCCGGTCGCGTCGGCCAGCGCCAGCGACGCGACGGTGTCGTACGCGAGGTACGGACAGACGGCGGAGGCGCCGTAGGCGCACAGCGCGGCGACCTGATGCGCGTCGCGGGCTGCGGCCGTGTCGACCATCAGGCTGACCCGCAGCCGCAGCCCCGCGTCGATCAACCGATGATGAATCGCCGCCGTCACGAGCAGCGCGGGCAGCGGCGCCCACGCTGCATCCACGGCTCGGTCGCTCAGAATCAGGAGCGACGCGCCGCTCTGCACGGCGCGGATCGCGTCGTCCACCAGCGCTTCGAGCGCCGTCGCGAATCCGCTGACGCCGAGTGCAGCGTCGAACCGCATCATCAACATGGCGGCGTGTAGTTCGGACGTACAGCTCAGCGCATGGAGCTGGGCGCTCGACACGATGGGAGACGTGAGGGCGAGGCGTCGTGGCTGCAGCCGCGACTCGTCCAGGTACGGACCCTGAGCGCCGATGAGCGTGCGCAGCGACATCACCGACGCCTCGCGATGCGGATCGATCGGCGGGTTGGTCACCTGCGCGAAACGCTGGCGGAAGAAATCGCTCAGCAGGCGATCGCGCGCCGAGAGCGCGGCGGGCGGCGTGTCGTCGCCCATCGACCCTGACGGCTCCGCGCCGGTCGCGGCCATCGGACGAAGGATCAGGTCGATCTCCTCGTGCGAGTAGAGAAACAGCGCCTGGCGTCGCAGCAGGTCGTCGCCCTGGTAGATCTGACGCGGCGGCGCCAGGAGCGGCGTGCGCGACGGGATCATCGCGGAGTCCACCAGACGCCGGTACGGCTGCTGCCGCGCCAGCAGCCGGCGCACGGCCGCTGGAGCCATCACGACATGACGGGCCAGATCGACGAGCAGGATCTCGCCGGGGCCCAGGCGGCCGCGGTCGAGAATGGCTTCGTCCGGAAGGTTCAGCACTCCGGCCTCGGACGCCACCGCGATCAGATTGTCGGCGGCCGCGGCGACGCGCAGCGGACGGAACCCGTTGCGGTCCAGCGACGCGCCGAGGTAACGGCCGTCGCAGAAGACGAGCGCTGCCGGGCCCTCCCACGGCTCGCTGACGAGCGCCTGATACTCGTGAAATGCGCGCACCTCGTCGGGCAGATCGCGATCGCGCTCCCATTCGGGCGGCAGGAGCCGCGCGATGGCGTGCGGCGCGGAGAAGCCATGCGCGCGCAGCAGGTCCACGGTCTCGTCCAGCGTATGGGAGTCGCTGCCCGACGCGCCGACTGGCTGCAACCCGCCGAGCCGCGCGGACAGTTCGGCGGCGGCGCGCGCACGCATCCAGAGACGGTTGCCTGCGATCGTGTTGATCTCGCCGTTGTGTGCGAGCACGCGGAACGGCTGAGCCATGGACCAATCAGCGGCCGTATTCGTGCTGAATCGCTGGTGAAACACGATGTACGAGGACTCGAATGCCGGATCGCGCAAGTCGCCGTAGAACGGCGCCAGGGTAGAGGGCTCGAGCAGCCCCTTGTAAACGACCGTCCGCGTGGAGAGCGATACGACGGCGAATCCAGGCAGCGCGTCGTCCGCGCTTGCCGCCAGGTGCTCCATGTCCAGTCGCGCGCGAAAGAGTGCGCCTTCGACGCCGGCCGCAGGCGCGGTGAAGCCGATCACCGCCTGATGGATTTCGGGAGCGGTCGCGCGCACGCTCGGGGCCAGCGCGCCCGGCTCCACGGGCACGTCGCGCCAGACGACGGCTGCGGCGCCCTGGCGGCGCAGCGCGCGCTCGACGAGCGATCGCATCTGACGCGAGGCACCGGGCGGGGAAAAGAACATGCCGAGCGCCCGGCTCGCGTAGCCGTCGATGTCGCGTGCGGCCAGCTCGCGGGCGAGTAGAGTCCAAGGGATGGCCGTCATCACACCGCAGCCGTCGATGGTGGCCAGCGCAGGCGATGCGCCGCGGTGGGCCAGGCGCTCCAGTGCGGTCAGCCCCCGCAGGACGACGTCGCGCCGGGGCCGGCCGGCGACGTCCGCCAGAAAACCGACGCCGCATGCGTCGTGTTCGAGTTCGGGTCTGTAGAGCGGATAACCGGTAAGGTGACTCATCGCGGTGCGATGCAGTTATCCTCGATCCGGCACGATAATGAAAATAGAACTTTCAGATAC
>DATATJ010000018.1:0-8191 GCA_036268855.1 Vicinamibacterales bacterium | reverse complement strand
AACTGCGTGAACGCGACGCTGTTCAGCACCGCGAAGTTCTTGCCGCCGTCGTACGTCACCTGGAACCCGCCGTCGCTTCCGCTCAGCACCCGCTTCGAGTTCGTGGGATCGATCCAGAGCGCCTGATGATCGCCGTGCACGTCGCGCCCGATCGTGTGAAACGTCCGACCGGCATCTTCCGACAAATAGAGCGAGCCTGACAGGGAGTACACGCGGTTCGGATCATTGGGATCGACGCGGATGTCTGCGTAGTAGAACGGCCGGAAATTGATGTTCGGATCCTTGTTGACGACGCGCCACGACGCGCCTGCATCGTCGGATCGCCAGAGCTCACCCTGCTCGTTCGGCGTCTCGCTCACCATGTAGACGATAGAGGGCTCGCTGCGGGAGACGGAAACGCCGATGCGATCGAGCATCTCGGGGATGCCCTGGGTCAGCTTCTTCCAGGTGGCACCGCCGTCCACGGATTTGTACAGCGCGGTTTCTTTGCCGCCGCTGTCGAGGGTCCAGGCATAGCGGCGGTAGGTCCACATGCCGGCGTAGATCACGTTCGAATTATTCGGGTCGACGTCGATGTCCGAGCAGGCGGTCTGCTGGTCGATGAACAGCATCCGCTTCCAGCTCTTCCCCCCGTCGAGCGTCTTGTAGACGCCGCGCTCGTCGCTCGGCCCCCACTCGCGGCCCATCGCGCAGACATAGGCGACGTCGGGGTTGTGGCCGTCGATCCGGATGCGTGCGATGCGATCGGAGTCGGCCAGACCGAGGTGCGTCCAGGTCGCGCCCGCATCGTTGCTGCGGTAGACGCCGTCGCCGAATGACGCGTTGTTGCGCGGGTTCTCTTCGCCCGTGCCCACGTACAAAATCTCGGGATTCGACGGCGCCACTTCGATGGCGCCGATCGACAGCACCGCCTGGTGATCGAACAGACCCGTCCAGGTCGTGCCGGCGTTCGTCGTTTTGAAAATGCCGCCGTTGGCGCCGGCGACATAGAACGTGCTCGGATCGCCGGGCACGCCGACGATCACCGAGACGCGGCCGGCCTGATTGGTCGGGCCGATGTTCCGGAATGTCAGGTGCTGCAGAGCCTCGAGCTCAGGCGTGCGATGTGTGGGTGTTGGCGCTGCTGGTGCTTGTGCTGCCGAGATCAGCTGAGCCGCGACCGCGGCGATTGCGAAACTAATGAGTGCGCGCTTCATGAAATGCCTTCTTTGCCTCTGCTGTCAGTGTTCGAGATCGATCATCGTACTTTGTCCGGGATCCGGATATGCGAAGGCACGCGGCCCCGCATGACAAAAAATTGCAAGGTGCGCTGGCGGAAGCGGACGCGCGCCGCGTCCGGCATAATTTCAAGCTCGAGGCGCTGAAGTCCATTGCCAATGCGCGCGACATGTGGGCGCCGCTCGCGGCGACGCGGCGGTCCAGATGGGCCGCATCGACGTCGGCGGCAACCGCGCGGGCACTCAAACAGCCTACACCGCCTTCGATTAGGGCCACCACGATCAAACGTGCCGGCCGTCGGCCGCTACAAACCGGCCGAGATCTCGCTCAACAAATCGAATCTTCTGCGCCCTGGGTGGCTCGGTGACTCTGTGGCAACGACTCCGGGCGTTATCGCGCGGGAAGGCCATCCATGAACTCGCGCAGATATTTCCCCCACACGGCCGGCAGCGAGTGCGTGCCGTGGCCGCGGGTCTGGTCGCTGGTCGGAATGAGGATGTAGCGTCCGTGTTTGACGCGCGGCATGAGCTTCTCCATCAGCCCCAGCTCCGGCGGGTTCACCACATCGTCGGCGGAGTTGATCGCCAGCAGCGACGCGGTGATCTTTTCCAGACCCGGCGACGGGTCGTAGTCGCGCGACGCGTTGAACTGGTAGAGCATGTCGTTCGCGTCGTTCGCCGCAACCCGCGTGCGAATCTGGTCCGCGTACCACTGGTCGGCCGCATCCCGTGTCGGCGCCTGCTTCTGCCACTGCAGCGGGCTGCTCGTCATCATCATCAGGAGATTCACCGCCCCGACGAGGCCTTCGCGCGGCTCCTCCGTGTACTCGCCATTCTTCCAGTACGGATCGCTGGTGATGCTGTCCATGATCATTTTTCGCATGACGCGATTGCGCCCGGCGATCTGCGTCGGCGCACTGGCCAGCGGCACGAGGCCGTCCACAAAATCGGGATACATCTCGCCCCACACCCAGCACTGCATCGCGCCCATCGACGTGCCGAGCACCAGCCTCAGATGGTTCACCTTGAGGCCATCGGTCAGCAGCAGATGCTGCGTCCGGACCATGTCGTCGTAGTTGTAGTGCGGGAACCGCGCGTGCAAGCCGTCGCTCGGCTTCGTGGACTTGCCGTGTCCGACGCCGTCCGGCAGCACGATGAAGTACTTCGTCGCGTCGAGGATCTGCCCGGCGCCGAACAGTTCGCCGCCGAACGTTCGGGACAGGAACCCCTGCCCGGATCCGCCGGTCCCGTGCAGAATCAGCACCGCGTTCTCGACGACGCCGGCGGCATTGCGCCTGGGCGTGCCGATCGTGCGGTAGTGCAGCGTCATCTCCGGCAGCATCTCGCCGGAGGCGAAGGTGAATCCGCGCGCGACGAAGTCGCCCTCGACTGGCGCCGGATAGTCGGCTGCGCGCGCCGGAAGCGCGCAAAGGAGGCACGCGGCAACGAGCATGACGAAGCGGTTCATTCTCATGGATAATATCCTCCTCACTTCCATTCGAATTGCAAGGAGCGGCGCATGACGCCTTCGCGCCCCGCGTGTTTTCCATGAACGGACAACGGCGACTCGCCGTGGCAGTCGCCGCGCTCCTGTGGACGGCGCTGCCGGCCCGGGCGCAGACGCGCCGTCCGATGACGCTGGTCGACGTCGCCGATCTGCCCCGGGCGCTCGACCCGCAGCTCGCGCCCGACGGCCGCTTCGTCACCTACATGCTGCAGCGGCCCGACTGGTCCACCGGCCGTCTCGTGCCGCACATCTGGCGGCAGGCCACCGCCGGAGGTCCGCCCGAGCAACTGACGTTCGGCACCGGCGAGGCGCTCGCGCGGTGGGCTCCCGACGGCCGGACGCTGCTCTTCCTGCGCGGCGGCCAGATCTGGCTGCTGCCGACCGAGGGAGGCGAACCGCGGCAGCTTTCCCGTCATGCCACCGGCGCCGGATCGCCCGAGTGGTCGCCCGACAGCGCCTCGATCTACTTCATCGCGTCGGAGCCGCGCACGGCCGAAGAGCGCGATCGCGACCGCCTCCGAGACGATGTGACGGCGGTCGACGAGGACTACAAGCAGCGCCACCTCTGGAAGATCGCGGTGTCCTCCGGCGCCGAGCAGCGAATCACCACCGGCGATTCGACGGTGCTCTCGTTTCACGTCTCGCGCGATGGCCGGCGAATCGCACTCGAGCGTGCGCCGTCGCCGCTGGCGGTCGATAACTTTCGCGCCGAAGTGTGGGTGATGGACGCCGATGGCGGGAATGCGCGCGCCCTCACTCACAACGTGAACTGGGAGGACGGCCCCGAGTTGTCGCCCGACAACTCGCAGGTGCTGTTCCTGGCGGACATGAACGCGCAGTTCGAGCCGTACTACAACACGACGCTCTTCGTGGTGCCCGCGGCGGGCGGCACGCCGAAGCCGGTGCTGCCCGACGCCTATTCGTTCGATCGCGCCGCCTGGACGCCAGACGGCAAGGCGATCCTCGCGGTGGTGAACCTCGGCGTGCACAACGAAGTGTTCCGGATCGACCTCGCATCGGGACGCGCTCAGCAGCTGACCGACGGCGAGCACTCGATCCCCGCCCCGCCGGCACCGGGATGGGGCGGCATCGAGCCGCACACCGGGCAGGCGGTGTTCCTGCTCGAGGACGCGACCCGCTTCGGCGAGGTCTGGACCCTTTCCGCATCGGGCGACGCGCCGGCGACGCGCGTGACCCACGTCTACGACGCGCTGGAGCGCGACTTCGCGTTGCCGCGGCAGGAGCGCATCACCTGGAAGAGCACGGACGGCACGACGATCGAGGGGCTGCTCTTCTACCCGCTCGACTACCGGCCGGGCACGCGCTATCCGCTCGTCGTGCAGCTGCACGGCGGTCCGAACGAAGCCGACCGGTTCGGCGCCGGCGTCGGCTTCCTCGCCGGCTACTTTCCGGTGCTCGCCGCGAAGGGCTACGCGGTCCTGCGTCCGAATTACCGCGGGAGCATCGGCTACGGCAACACCGCCTACCGCGACATCGTCGGCGAGTACTTCCGGCACATGCATCTGGACGTGATGACGGGGGTCGATCATCTGGTGGACATCGGGATTGCGGATCCCGATCGGCTGGTGGTGACCGGCTGGAGCGCCGGCGGTCATCTCGTCAACAAGCTGATCACGTTCACCGATCGCTTCAAGGCCGCATCGTCTGGCGCCGGCGTGGCGAACTGGATCTCGATGTACGGCCAGAGCGATTCGCGATCGAATCGCACCGTGTACTTCGGCGGGACGCCGTGGCAGAAGGACGCGCCGATCGAGTCCTACTGGAACAACTCGCCGATCAAGGACGTCGCGAAGGCAAGGACGCCGACGCTGTTTTTCGTCGGCGAGAGCGACGTGCGCGTGCCGCTGGCGCAGTCGCTCGAGATGTACCGCGCGCTGCGATCGAACGGTGTCGCCTCGCATCTGTACGTGGCGCCGCGCGAGGGACACAGCTGGGGCGAGCTGCGCCACAATTTCTTCAAGGCGAACGCCGAGCTGGAATGGTTCGAGCGGTATGCCATGGGGCGGGCGTACACGTGGGAGCGGGCGCCGGGCGAGACGCCGCCGGCGGCCAGCGGTCCTCCACAGCCGTAGAAAACACGAAAGTCCACCTGTTCCAGCCCAGCAAAAGTATGAAAGTGAAATCTTTCACAAAATAGCTGTTTGAGCAGCGGCCAAAAAAAGGTAAGCTGCCAAAGTTCGTCGTCGCGATTCGTTTCCCCGTTCGGCACCCTTCCTGGACGTCACGCGAATCGCCACCGGATCGATCCGATGTCGCAGATCTTCCACCGCAGCGCCAACACCATCGCCCGCGTCACGATCTTCGGGGCCATTTTCTTCATCGCCGCCCTGCTCGGGCTCGCCGATCAGGTGAACCGATCACCGTGGGTCACCGACGCGCACGTCGCGCGCGAACAGCCCATTCAGTTCAGTCACGAGCGCCACGTGGCCGGCAACGGCATCGACTGCCGCTACTGCCACACGTCGGTGGAAGACTCGTCATTTGCCGGCATTCCGCCGACCAAGACGTGCATGAACTGTCACTCGCAGATTTTTTCGAACAGCCCGTTCCTCGAGCCCGTGCGCGAGAGCTTCCGGTCCGGCAAGTCGATCCAGTGGACGCGCGTTCACGATCTGCCCGATTTCGTGTACTTCAACCACAGCATCCATGTGAATAAAGGCGTCGGCTGCACGACCTGCCACGGCCAGGTCGATCGGATGCCGTTGATGTGGCAGGAGCAATCACTGCAGATGGAATGGTGCCTCGGCTGCCATCGCAATCCGGAGCGCTACGTGCGCCCGCGCGAGGCGGTCTTCAGCGTGGACTACGTGCCGCCGGCGAACCAGCTGGAGCTCGGAAAGCGCCTCGTGGCGGAATACCAGATTCGGAAACTTACGAGCTGTTCGACGTGTCACCGATGAACGCACACACTCCCGAGCCGCACGGCAAGTCGTGGTGGCGCAGCCTGGAAGATCGCGCCGGCGACCCGGCGCTCCACGAGTTCCTGCAGCGGGAGTTTCCGTCACAGGTCGAAGCGATCATCGATCCGGTGCAGCGGCGCACCTTCCTGAAGTTGATGGGCGCATCGCTCGCGCTGGCCGGCTTCACCGGCTGCACGCGCCAGCCGCCCGAGCACATCGTGCCGTACGTGCGCCAGCCGGAGGAGCTGATTCCGGGGCGCCCGCTCTTCTACGCGACCGCGATGTCGCTCGGAGGCGTCGCCACGGGGCTGCTCGTCGAGAGCCACGAAGGCCGTCCGACGAAAGTCGAGGGCAATCCGCTGCACCCGGGCAGCCTCGGCGCCGCCGACATCTTCGCGCAGGCCGCGGTGCTCGGCTTGTACGATCCCGATCGCTCGCAGACCTTGACGCAGCTGGGCGAAATCCGGGCCTGGTCGGCGTTTCTCGGCGCGATGCGCGCCGCCCTCACTGCACAGGCGCCGCTCAAGGGCGCCGGCGTACGCATCCTCAGCGAGTCGATCTCGTCGCCGAGCCTGGCGGCGCAGATCCGCGACGTCCTCGCCCACTACCCGTCGGCGAAATGGCACCAGTGGGACCCGGCCAGCCGCGACAACGCCCGTGGCGGCGCGAAGCTCGCCTTCGGCGAGTACGTCGAAACCCAGTACCACCTCGACCAGGCCGACGTCATCGTCTCCCTCGACGCCGATTTCCTCGCGGCGGGACCCGGCGCCGTGCGCTACGCGCGCCAGTTCGCGGCGCGCCGACAACCCGCTGACGCGGAGCGGATGAACCGGCTGTATGCCATCGAGTGCATGCCGACCGCGACCGGCGCCCGCGCCGATCATCGGCTGCCGCTTCGTCCGAGCCAGGCCGAGGCCGCCGCGCGCCGGCTGGCTTCGGCGATCACGGTCGCCGGCGTTCAGTCCGGCGGCGCACCGGACTTCAATCCGGCCGCACAGAAGTTCCTCGACGCCGTCGCCAGCGATCTGCAGGCGCATCGCGGCCGCAGCCTCGTGATTGCCGGCGATGCGCAGCCGGCGATTGTCCACGCGCTCGCGCACGCGATGAATCACGCGCTTGGCAACGTCGGCCAGACCGTCGTCTACACCGACCCGGTGGAAGCCGAACCGGTCGATCAGCTCGCGTCGCTGCGCGAACTGGTCGCCGACATGAACGCGGGCTCAGTCGACGTGCTCGTGATCCTGGGCGGCAACCCGGTCTACACGGCCCCGCCCGACCTCGGCTTCGGCGCCGCGCTCGGCAAGGTGCAGTTCCGCACGCACCTCAGCCTGCACGACGACGAGACGTCGATGATGTGCCAGTGGCAGATCCCCGAGACGCATTTTCTCGAGGGATGGAGCGACGCCCGCGGATTCGATGGCACCGTCTCGATCGTGCAGCCGTTGATTGCGCCGCTCTACGGCAGCAAGTCGGCGCACGAAGTGCTCGCCGCCATGGGCGATCACCCCGAGCGCACACCGTACGACATCGTCCGCGAACACTGGGCGGCGGCGCGCGGCAGCGCCAAGGGCGCGTCGAAGCGGGAGGAACGTGCCATCGACAAGGCACCCGTGCAGCCGCTCGTCACGCCCGAGTTTGAAACCGCCTGGCGCCGGTGCGTGCACGACGGCGTGATGGCGGACTCGGCGTTTGCCCCCAGAACCGTGTCGATGCGATCCGATTTCGCGCGAACGCCGGCGGCTTCCGCTGCCGGCGGCGGCCTCGAGATCTCGTTCCGCCACGATCCGTCGGTGCTCGACGGCCGCTTCGCGAACAACGGCTGGCTCCAGGAGCTGCCCAAGCCGGTCACGCGGCTCACGTGGGACAACGCGGTGCTCGTCAGCCCCGCGACCGCTGCCAAGCTGAAGGCCGGCGGATCGCCGTCGTTTCAGGGCGGCGAGCACGGGCAAATCATCAGCGATGTCGTCGAGCTCCGCTATCGCGGCAAGTCCGTGAAAGGCGCTCTGTTCGTCGTCGTCGGACACGCCGACGATTGTGCCACCGTGCACCTCGGATACGGCCGCACGCGCGCGGGACATGTCGGCACGCACGTCGGCTTCGACGCCAACACGCTGCGCACCGCGGACGCGCTGTGGTTCGGCAGCGGTCTCGAGATTCGCGGCACGGGCGATACGTACCCGCTCGCCTGCACGCAGTTTCACCACCTGATGGAGGGCCGCGGTCAGGTGCGCGCGGTCACGCGCGACGAGTTCATCCACAACCCTGCGTCGCTGAAAGAAGGCGACGAGACGCCGCCGAAGACGCTGACGCTGTACCCCGACTTCAAGTACGAGGGGTACAAGTGGGGAATGTCGATCGACATCAACGCGTGCATCGGCTGCAACGCGTGCGTGGTCGGCTGCCAGTCGGAGAACAACATCCCGGTCGTCGGCAAGCAGCAGGTGATGGCCGGCCGAGAGATGCATTGGATCCGGATCGATACGTACTATCGCGGCCCCGCGGAGAATCCGGAAACGTACTTCCAGCCGGTGCCGTGCATGCAGTGC
>DATATJ010000017.1:0-8438 GCA_036268855.1 Vicinamibacterales bacterium | reverse complement strand
CAGCGTTTCGGAAGGAGGATTCGCTGGAACCTGCGCGACCGCCGCGGATGTCCACATCATGCTGATACAGATGAACAAAGCAAGCTTCATCAGTAATCTCCTTTGCGTTTCGCTTCTACCACGAGAGCCACGCTCGTGGGTGGACCGTGCCAACTGAGCGACGGACTAGCGATTGCCGCCCTTCCCCTCCACAGCCAATGCTGGATCGATCAGCGCCAGTCCGCTTTCCACATCGAAACGACGATGCAGATGTCTGGGAGTTTCCGTCACCACGATTTCCAGGGTCGGCCTCACATGTCCCTCGATCAGGTGGCCGCCGTGCGCGCTTGCGTCAGCTTTGCCAAGGACCACGTGTGCATGCACTTTGGGCTTGCCCTGCTCGACGCTGATATCTCCGACGAACGAGAGCACTTCGACCTGCCCGTTGATAGCCACGTCGCGGTATTGCTTCGAGGTCCAATCGAAATAGGCGACGACCGACCGCGAGAACGCGCCAATGGCCGTGAAATGACTCCCTCGTAGATCGTGTTCGCCGGCAAAGGCCGTCACCGCTGCGATCGCCTCGTCGCCCGTGCCGAGCACGATGACGAATGTCCGCAGCCCGTCTCGATCGTCCAGTAGCGCCGCCTTCATCGGTTCAGCTTCTCGCTTGAAGAACCAGCGGTGAAACGGACTGGCGCCTCGCAAGGCGACGACCAATCATGGCGGCAAGCGCGACGCCGACGAGCGCTGCGCCCGCGAGCGATCGCGGACGCTCGTTCAGCCATGTCTGAGCGCTGGAGCCGGCGCTGCGGCTGGTAAAGCGCCCGTGCGCGCCGTGGTCGCCGGGCAACGGGGTCCAGAGGTTGTCGGTTCGGTTCGGATCGACCGGCTGCTCCGTCTGCTGCGCATCGTAGCCCGTACGCGCGAGATAGCGGTCGAGGAGACCGGCGGCGATCTTGTTCAGCCAAATCGTCGCGATTGTGGTGGCCCCGACACTGATCTCACGTCTCCGCTGGAACGACGCCCAGACAATGGCATCGGCGGCGATCTCGGGCTCGTAGATCGGCGGCACCGGCTGCGGTTCGCGTGGCAGGCGGCTCTTGACCCAGTCGAACTGCGGCGTATTCATCGCCGGGAGTTGCACCATGGTCACGTGCACGCTGCTGGCGTCGTGGATCAGCTCGCAGCGAAGCGACTCGGTGAAGCCCTGGATCGCATGCTTCGCCCCGCAGTATGCGGCCTGCAATGGAATGCCGCGATAGGCCAGCGCGGAGCCGACCTGGACAATCGATCCGCGGTCCCGCGGCAACATGCGCCTGAGCGCGGCCAACGTGCCGTGAACAACACCTAGATAGGTCACCTCGGTCACGCGCCGCACTTCGTCCGCGCACAGCTCCTTGACCGGTGAAAAGACCGACACCATCGCGTTGTTCACCCACACGTCGATGGTCCCCAGCTCGCGCTCGATCCGCTCCGCCGCAGCCTCGACCGCGCTGGCGTCCGCGACATCAGTGGGAATTGCGAGGGCGCGCCCGCCCGCCGCTTCGACGTCTCGTGCGGCCGCATCGAGACCATCGGCGCCGCGCGCGAGCAGGCCGACATCGGCGCCTTGCCGCGCAAACGCTCGAACGGTCGCCCGGCCGACTCCGGCGGATGCTCCCGTCACCACGACCACCATCACCCTGTCTCCTGGATTCACGCTCCCGTTCGACGCGACGGAACGATGAAGTCGAATTGGCCTGCGTGGTTCACCTGTCGCCGTTCTGCTTCGGCGAATCCTGAGCAGGGGAAACGGCAAAAACCCCGCGCCGCATGCCTGCGTGATTCGTCTACAAAGGTTGGACCACTCTTGTATTGCGGCTGAGCCAGACGAGCCCCATCAATTCTCGCCATCTAAAACGCAAAACGGCCGCCGGAGACCGGCGGCCGTGCGCGCAGAGTTGATGGTCGTGCGGATACGAGCTACTTCATGCGTCGGATGTAGGTCTGGTGTGTCACGCCGGTGATCTTGCCTTCCTTGTCCATCCGGATGTACTCGTTGTTGATCTTGTTGTTGTCCTCCGACAGCGTGTTGATCACCACCTGATATACCGCACCGTCCCGCTTGTTGGAGATCCGGGTGCTCTTCGCGTTGATGACCTCGACAGCCGTCTCGGAGCCTTTCTGACCGGTGACGGGGGTGAACTTGCCGTCGAACATCGTCACGTAGCTCCACGTGGCGCTCGGCTGGCTGGGGTTGCTGACGGTGATCTTCATGCCTCCCTTTTCGTAGGGCTCGTAGGTCATGACATTGTTGGGATTGGCCGAGTTATCCCAGATTCCGAATCGCGTCTCGCCCTGGGCCCAGCTCGGGCTGGCGCAGAGGATGGCGGCAGTGAAAATGGCGGCGCAGGCGAATACATTCGTGAAACGCATCGATTCAACTCCTCTTTCGAGCCTAGGCACTCAAAAACCCAGCACAGCATACTCAATGCGGCCGAGCGCCGCAACGACGTCGGCCAGGCTATCTGCCGCCTCCGGGCCCCTTTGGCTTCGGAGGAGACGGCGGTTTCGCGTAGCCGGTACCGCCCGAATTGAGGCTGTTGTCGATCGGCACACCGCGTGCGGTCATCAGTTCACGAAGGAGTGCCGCGGTCTCCAGCATGCGCTTGGTGGTGCCGTTGTACGACACACCCTCGGCGATTCGCAGCGGTGTCCAGCCCTTCTTGTTCTTGAGATCCATGCGGCCGCCCGCTTCGACGAGCAGCTTGACGGCGCCGTTCGCGCCGCGCAGCGCCGCGCCGTGGAGCGCCGTCTCGCCATTGGCATCGACCGCTGTGGCGTCGCCGCCCAACTCGAGGCACAACTTCACCGCGCGGTCGGCTTCCTCCGCGTTCCCTGGACTGTCTCCCACCGCGTAAATGCCGACGCCGGCCGCGACCATCAGCGGCGTCGTGCGGTCCTCGGTCGTGAGCAGCGGATCCGCGCCCAACTCCACGAGCGTTTTCATCATGTCGAGATCCACAGCCTTCGCGGCTAGCAGAAACGGTGTCGCGCCGACACGGCTCATCGCGCTGCGGTAGCTGTCGTTCGGCATTTTTGATTCGCGCGCGTTGAGATTGGCGCCGTGCTGCGCCAGCGCCCGGATCAATGCGAGGCTTCCCATCTCGCCGTCCGGCACGGGGCCGGGGCTGTTCTGGCCGGTGTTCGGCCGACGCACCCAGGAGATCTGGTGCAGCGCCGTCCACCCCTGTCTATCGGCGTCGGGATCCGCGCCGTCGTCGAGCAGCGCAGCCGCGGCGTCGAAGTGTCCGTTCAACACCGCCACGACCAGCGCGCTCGTCCCATCGGGCGCCGTTTCGTTCACATCGGCGCCGGCGGCCAGCAACGCTCGCGCGGCCTCGATGTGTCCACCGCGGACCGCAAACAGGAACGGCGAGAATCCGCCTTTCGAGCGCGCCCGCACGTCCGCTCCCACGTCCACCAGCGTGTTGACGATGGCCGTGTTGTTCCGGGCGGCGGCCCACATGAGCGCGGTCTGCCCTTTCCACCGCTCCATCGCGTTCACGTCGGCACCGTGTTTGAGCAGGACATCGACCGCCTGCACGTTTCCGGCGCGAGCGGCGTCCATCAGCGCCGTCTCGCCTTCGGGGAGCGCGGTGTTCGCGTCGGCGCCAGCGGCGAGGAGCATTTCGATCAGCTGCGCGTCGCCGGTTGGCGCGGCGAGCGACAGGGGACGGACGCCATAGCGATTCGGCGCGGTGACGTCGGCGCCGTGGCGAATCAGGAGCGCTGCCACCGCCGGCTCGTCGAGGTACGCGGCGACATGAAGCGCGGTGGTGCCGTCCTCTGTCGTGCCGCGAGCGTCGGCGCCGTGCTGCAGGAGCGACGCCACGAGAGCCGTGTCGGACTGCTTCACCGCACTGACCAGCGGCACGTCGCGACCGGAGGCGCCGAGACCGCACACGACGAACAGCGACGCCACCCAGCGTCCGATGCGACGTGCCATGTGCCTACGTGCCCCCAGGCCCTGCTCGGTCGATTTCAGCCTTGCTCGCGATGGATCCTGCACACCAGCCCCTTCAGAGACCGGCCATCGGAGATCCGGTCGCGTCCAACGCGAACGGCCCCGTGCTGTCGCCGAAGCGCTCGGCGTGAATGCCCGCCTTGTCCATGACGCTCAACAGGAGATTCGACATCTTGCTCGTCTCCGCCTCGAGCGGCACGATCATGTGGCGATTCCCTGCGAGACGCCCGGACGCGCCGCCAATCAGCGCGGTCGGCAGATCGACGTGCGAATGGATGTTCGGATTGCTCAAACCGGCGCCGTACATCAGCAGCGAATGGTCGAGCAGTGTGCCGTCGCCGTCCGGCGTCGCGTGCATCTTCTCGAGGAAGGAGGCGAAGAGCTCGGATTGAAACGTATTCAGCTTCGCCAGCTTCGCGATTTGGCCCGGGTCGTCGCGGTGGTGCGACAGGCCGTGGTGCGGATCGCTGATGCCGATCTCCGGATACGTGCGGCTGGAGAGCTCGCGGCCGAACATGAACGTGATCACACGCGTGATGTCGCCTTGATACGCCAGCCACACCAGATCGAACATCAGCCTGACGTGTTCGTCGAACCGCTCGGGAATCCCCAGGGGCCGGTCGAGCGCCGGCGCGGCCGCGTCGCCGTGGCGCTCTTCGGCCTTCTGAATCCGCCGCTCGATCTCCCGAACGGCATCGAGGTACTCGGCGATTCTGGCGCGGTCGGCCGGACCAACGCTGCGCTCCAGCCGGGCCATGTCGTCGCTGACCGAGTCGAGGAGACTCCGGCGCCGCTGCATCTGCGCGAGGCGCTGAGTGGGCGTACCGCCGTCGCCGAAGAGCCGCTCGAACACGACACGCGGATTGTTCTCGGTCGGGAGCGGTGTCGTCGGCGTCCGCCAGGCGAGTGTATTCACGTAGGCGCAGCTGTAGCCGTTTTCGCAGTTGCCCACGAGATAGTTGAGGTCGATGGCGAGCTCCAGCGACGGCAGCGCGGTCTGGCTGCCCCACTCCGCGGCGATCACCTGATCGACCGTCGTGCCGTTCCGGACGTCGGATCCCTCGGTGTGCTTCGGGTGCACCCCGCTCAGCCAGGTGCACGTCCCGCGGCTGTGATCGCCGGCGCCGTCGCCGAGCGCCTCCGCGTTCGGGTGGCTCAATCCACTGATGACGACCATCTGATCGCGGTACGGCGCGAGCGGCGTCAGAATTGGCGAGAGCTCGAACTCCGCACCCTCGCCCGAGGGCTTCCAGTAGTTGATGCCCGTGTGGTTCATCGCCACGCCGTTCGGCAGGTAGAAGAACCCGACGCGCGGCGCGCCTTGCGCCGCCGCATTCCCCATCGCGGACAGCGCGGGCACCATCGCGTCGAGGAACGGCAGCGCCAGCGTGGCGCCCACGCCGCGCAAGAACGTGCGGCGCGGCAGCGCCATTTTGGTGATGATCATGGCTGCGGTCTCCTCATTTGAAACGGCGCGCTCTTCACGATGCCGATGACCAGCGACGAGAATCGGTAGCCGTCTGGCGCCGCGTCGCGGACGATCGCGCGGACCGCGGGCGCGTCGTACCACTCGACGCCCCGGCCCAACGCGTATGTGAGCAGCTTGTCGGTGACGGTCGTGACGAAACGCCCCGAGCGATTCAGCAGGGCGTTGCGCAAGCCGGCGGGTCCGGTGATCTTCGTGCCGTCAGGAAACACACCAGACCCGTCAATCGGCGCGAACTCCGAATCCACCGTCCGGAACTTGCCCACAGCGTCGAAGTTCTCCAGCGCGAAGCCGAGCGGGTCCATCAACGTGTGACACCCCGCGCACGCCGGATTGGCCCGATGCTGCTCCATCTGCTCGCGCATGGACAGGACTCTCCCCTGCGCGTCGGTCGGCTGCAGGTCTGGAATGTTCGGCGGCCGCATCGGCGGAGGCGCGCCGAGAAAATTCTCGAGAATCCATTTGCCGCGGAGCACCGGCGACGTGCGCTGGGGATAGGACGTCACCGTGAGCACGCTGCCCTGCCCCAGCAGTCCGCGCCGCTCATCGCCCGTCAGCGCCACCTTGCGGAATCGTGCACCGCTGACGTTCGGAATGCCGTAGTGCCGGGCCAGCCGCTCGTTGACGAAGGTGTAGTCCGCGGTCAGGAGTTCGAGCACGCTTCGATCCTGACGCACGAGATTCTCGAAGAAGAGCTCGGTCTCGCGACGGAATCCCTGGCGCAGGCTCTCGTCGAAGTCGGGAAACACGAACTCGGTCGGCACCACGCCCGGCAGGTTCCGCAAATACAACCACTGGCCCGCGAAGTTGCTGACCAGCGCCGACGAGCGGCGATCGGCAAGCATCCGCCGTACCTGTTGTTCGAGCACGGCTGGCTCGTGCAGCTTGCCGTGGACAGCCAGATTCAGCAGCTCGTCGTCGGGCATGCTGCTCCAGAGAAAGAACGAGATCCTCGAGGCGAGCTCCACGTCGCTGATTCGAGAGATCGGGGCACTGGGGGCGCCGGTGCGGCCCGGCGTCATCGCCGGGTCCTGCTCGATCCTGAAAAGGAATCCGGGGCTCACGAGCAGACGCTCCAGCGCCAGCTCCACGCCATCGTCGAACGTGCCGTCGCCGCGGCCGGTTCTGTAGAACTTCAGCAGGACGTCGAGATCGGCTTTGGCGACGTCGCGCCGGTACGCGCGGCGTGCGAGCGTCGAAAGCACGGTCTTCGCACAACGGTCCTCATCCGACGGCTTGCGGGGCCGGCACACGAAGATCCTCCGGCGGCTGTCGCTGTCGCCAGAGGCGCCGCCGTTGAACGGCCCGCTGACCTCGACCGTCCGCAGGTAGGCCTGCATGCGCGTCTCGATGTAATTGAAGCCGCCCGCGTAGGGACGCTCGAACGGCGCCTTCACGGTCTCGGCGAGCGCATCGGCCCTTTCCAGGAACGCCACGACGACTTCGTGGGTGCCGGCCGCGATCGGCACGCGCACCTGCCAATCCGCGTCGATCCGCTTGCGCGCCTGTTGACGCTGCGCGCGCTGCTCGCCCTCGAGTCGCAACTGCTGCCGATCGCGCACGGGCTTCTGCCCCGTTGACGCCGTCGCTTGCGGCCCATCGCGCTTCGCGCGCGTCGGCTGGAATTCGTCAGGCTCCGCCTCGTGGATCGTCTCGCCCGGAACCGTGAACAGCCGCACGCGGCGACCGTCCACGCTGATCTCGAGCTGCTGATCGTCGGGCCACACCGGGACGTAATCTTCGAAGTCGCGCGCCAGGCGGACCTTGATGACGTACTCGCCGTCGACGGGAAACATGCGCTCGATGCGGGTGCCGCCGCGCGTGCCGAATGGCAGGCCGTCGAGATGCCGCTCCTGCGGCAGATCATCGGGAATCCGATACAGCTCGGCATCCGGCGTCAGCACTGGCGTGCCGACCGCGAGGCGGCCCACCTTCTGCGCCGCCGAGAGGTATCGCTCCATCAACGTCGGCGACATGCGAAGCACGCCTGCCATGTTGTCGAACCCGTAACTCGCATCGTCGGCGGGGAGGAGCGAGCCGACATCGACCTGCACCGCCAGCAAATCGCGCACGACGTTCTGGTATTCCGCGCGATTCAGCCTGTGGAAGAGCGGATTCCAGCCGGGATTCGGGTCTCCGTCCGCGGCACGATCGAGCTCGCCTTCGAGCCACGATGCAAAGGCGTCGTACGCGGCCGCGTCCGGCCGGGGCCTTCCGACCGGCGGCATGAAGCCGGCGCGGAGCTTGACGACGACCTTCTCCCAGGTGGGCGCGTCGGCGGCGACATTCGCCAGCGACAGTGTGTCGAGTGCGAGGCCGGCCGTCTTTGTGCGTTTGTTGTGACAGGTGACGCAGTATCGGTTCAGCAGCTGCTGGTGCGCCTGCTGGGACGCGTCAGCTGTCGCGTCGCGATGAACGGAGGCCCTCCCGAGCGGGGACTGGCTGCGCGCGGGACCGGCGGCGCCGACATCCGCCACCGCCCCGGTCGCGCACGCGATCGATCCCGCGAGACACGCCCATCGGACCTGGGCGACCATGACCTTATTTGCCGGCCCCTCCCGCCGAGCTCCGCGTCGCCGCCTTGCGCGCCGTCGCCATGTTCTTATAAACCTTGCCGCCCTTCATGACGAAGACGACGCGCCGCACGGCCGTAATGTCCTGGAGCGGGTTGCCGTCGGTCGCGATGATGTCGGCGTCCATGCCCGGCGCGATCGTGCCGATCTGCTCGTCGAGCCGCAGCGACTGCGCCGACGTCTGCGTCGCGGAGACGATCGCCGCCATCGGGTCCATGCCGCCGTCCTTCACGCGATAGATCAGCTCCTCGGCGTTGCGGCCGTGCGCGCCGGCGGTCGCGTCGGTGCCGAACGTCATCTTCACCCCGGCCTTCAGCGCCTTCTTGAACGACTCGTTGCCGACCGGCAGGCCGCGCTCCATGTACCCGTAGCCTTCCTCGGTGTAGTTGCC
>DATATJ010000016.1:0-15197 GCA_036268855.1 Vicinamibacterales bacterium | reverse complement strand
TGTCAGAAGTATCACGGCCGATATCGCGGCGATTTGCATGCGCAAGAGACCCGTCCTTTTCAGCTATACTGGTCCGCCGCCTGTTTCCATTGCCGGCGTCGCCACATCCATGATGGCTAAAGACTCCGCTCGTCTCGTGATGGTCGTCGAGGACGACCTGTCGGTGCGCCGGCCGCTCGTGAAATTTCTCGAGATGCACGGCTTCTCCGTCGTGACGGCCGAGACGTCGGACGAAGGGCTCGATCTGCTGCGCAAGCAGAAGCTGGTCGCGGCGGTGGTGGATTTGCGGCTGCGGCGCGGGTCGGGCCGCGACGTCGTGGTGTCCACGCCGGCCGACGTGCCGGTGATCATCTTCTCCGGCGTCCCGTCGGAGTCGGCCGAGCTCGAACGTCTACGCGCGCGCACCCGCCTGATCGAGAAGCCCTACTCGCTGGTGCTGCTCGTCGAAACGCTCGAAGCGATGCTCAGCGAATCCTCACAGAATCTTCATCCCTAGCGCCGAGAGGGCCAGCTCCGTTCCCAGCTGCGCCGTCGTGTTCCGGACGTCCAGCGTCGGATTGACTTCGACCAGATCCAGCGACGTCAGCCGCCCCGAATCAGCGACGATCTCCATCACCATGTGCGCCTCGCGATAGTCGAGGCCCCCCTTCACGGGCGTGCCGACGCCTGGCGCGATCAGCGGATCGCAGACGTCGATGTCGAACGAGACGTGGATGCCCGCCGTACCGGCGCCGGCCAGGCTCACGGCCTGCTCCACGATCGACGCAATCCCCTGGCGGTCGATGTCCTTCATCGTAAAGACGTGGACGTGCGAGTCGCGGACGGCCACCTTCTCGCGCTCGTCGAGATTGCGGACGCCGATGATCACGGTGTGCGCGGGCAGCACCTTTGGCGACACCGTGCCGATGCGCGCGAGCTCCGCGGGCTCCGAGCCCAGGAGCGCCGCCAGCGGCATCCCGTGCACGTTGCCCGAGAGCGAGGTCGCCGGCGTGTTGATGTCGCCGTGCGCGTCCACCCAGAGCAGACCGATCGGCAGGTCGCGCGAGCCCTTCGCCCAGTCGGCCGCCGCGGCGACCGATCCCGCCGCCACGCTGTGGTCCCCGCCGAGGACGAGCGGCAGCGCGCCTTCTTCGAGCGACTGCAGCGAAGTGTGATAGAGCCGCTGGCAGACGCGCGCGATCTCGCGCACGTACTTCTTGTGCTCGTCGCGCGGCGCCTGGGTCTCGGGAATCGGCGACGGCAGGTTGCCCTTGTCCACCACCATGTAGCCGAGCGCCGCAATGCGCTCGCCGAGCCCGGCGATGCGGAGCGCGGACGGTCCCATGTCCACGCCGCGGCGATTGCCGCCAAGGTCGAGAGGCACGCCTATGATGTGGACGGGTTTCATAAAGTTAGAAGTTAGAAGTTAGAAGGCAGAAGGGCTATCTGAGTTTAACCGTCACTGACATGCCTTCGCCAGACGGCGTCACGATCGACGAGAAGACCTGCGCCTGATTCTGAATCGCGTCGAGGAAGTCGCGCATCTCGGTCTGCTTGTTCACGACATTGTGAGCCAGAAAGAGGCCGTGCGGGCGGAGGCGGGGGAGGACCATGTCGTAAAAACGCTTGTAGTCGCGCTTCCAGGCGTCGAGGAACACGAAGTCGAACGCGCCGGCGACCTTTGGAATCTCCTTGAACGCGTCGCCGGGGATCACGGAGACGATGTCGGCGAGGCCCGCCTGGCGGATGTTCTCGGCCTCGACGCGGGCGCGCGCCGGGTCGTACTCGATGGACGTCAGGTGGCCGCCGGTCTCGCGCAACCCGAGGCCGATCCAGATCGCACTGTAGCCGTTTGCGCCGCCGATTTCGAGCGCCTGTTTCGCGTTGCTTGCGGTCACCATCGTGCGCAGAAAACGGCCGTCCTCCTCGGACACCGCCAGCAGACCAGTGTCGGCCGTCTTGATCCGCGCCAGCAGCTTCGCGACGTCGGCCGACTGCGCCGACGCCCGCATGCTCGGAAGAAACCAGAGCGCGGCGGCGACCGCAATCGCGACGCCGCGCCCGACGAAGGTGGCGGCGCCCGGCCGGTGGAGGCGATTCATGCGACGGACGTCAACCATTCGGTAACCTGCCTGGCTGTGGCGCGGCTGTCGGCGATGCAATCGGGAATGCCGACGCCCCGCAGACCGCTGCCGGTGAGAAACAGACCCGGATGCCGCGCGAGCGCGCGGTCGAGTGCGGCGATCCGGGCGAGGTGTCCAACTTCGTGCTGCGCGTTCGCGCGGGTGAATCGATAAACGCGCGAAAAGGTCGGCTGCGCGCGGATGTCGAGCAGCGGCGTCAACGCGTCCATGGCCCGGGTCACCAGCTGCGCGTCCGAATGTTCGAGGGCGTCGGGGTCGCGCGCGCCGCCGACAAACGCCCGCAGCAGCACCCGCCCCTCGGGCGCCCGTCCCGGCCATTTCGACGACAGCCACGACGCGGCGAGGATGCCGTTCGCCTCGACCTGCGGCACGACGAAGCCGGAGCCGTTCAGCGGGTGGCCGACGTCCTCGCGCCGGAACGCGATCACCACCGTACCGGCGGACGCGTACGGGATCTCTCCGCACAACCGCGCGATCTCGGCGTCATAGTCGCGCAGCATCGAGGCGGTGGCGTACGCGGGGGTCGCCACGATCACCGCCCGCGCGTGGAATGTCTCGTGGCCGTCGGTCTCCACATGAAACGGCCCGCTGCCGCTGCCGCTAACGCGCGACACGCCGCTGCCGAGGCGGACGACACCGGCCGGAAGAGACGCGACGAGCGCGCCCACCAGTTCGCTCAGGCCGCCGGGCAGCGACCGGAACGCGCCGTCGGCGGACGCCGGCGCCGCACGTTGCCGGAACGCGCGCAGCAGGCTTCCGTACTTGCGCTCGTCGTCGACAAAACGTGGGAACAGCGCCGGCATGGACAGCCGGTTCACATCGCCGGCGTGGATCCCCGCCAGCAGCGGCTCGGCAAGATACGTGGTCGCCTCGGCGCCGAAGCGCCGGGTCATGAACGCGCCGATCGACTCGTCTGCATCGTCGCGCTTGGCGGGCACGAACAGCTCGGCGCCCATGCGCAGCTTGCCGGGCCAGGAGAAGAGCGCGGTGCGCAGAAACGGCGAGACACGTGTGGGTACGCCGAGCACCGATCCAGCCGGCAGCGCGTGGAGCCGCCCGGCGCGCTGAATGTAGGCCAGACGGGGGAGCTTCGTCGGCACGAGCCGATCGCCGAGGCCGAGCTGCTGACACAGCGCGATGCCGTCCGGTTTCTGCACGAGCAGGGCGTCGGGGCCGCCGTCGATCGTGTAGCCGTCCACCTGCTCGCTGACGATGACGCCTCCCGCGCGGCTGCTGCGCTCGAGCAGGACGCATGGCACGCGCCGCTGCGCGAGCTCGTATGCGGCGGCGAGCCCCGCGATGCCGCCGCCGACGATCACGACGTCGGCGCCTGGTGAGTTCGGATCCATCGCGATTGCCGTCTGTCAGCGACCCCGCGTTTCCGCAGCAAGGACGCCGTGCACGAGGTCCTCGAGCAGTGCGATGAACGCCGGCGACGTGTTCAACGACCGTGTGCGCCGCAGCGCGATCCCGGCATCGCGCGCGACGGCCGCTGCCTGCACGTCAATGTCGAACAGGATCTCCGTATGATCGCAGACGAACCCGATCGGCACCACCAGGATTTTGTGCACACCAGCCGCCGCCTGCGCGCGCACGAAATCGTCGATCGCGGGACCGATCCAGGGCTCGGGCGTGCGGCCAGCGCTCTGATAGGCGTGCTCGTAGCGCGCGATGCCGGCACGATCGGCAACGCCGCGCGCCGTCGCTGCCACCTGTTCGCCATAGACGTCGCCCGCTTCGATCACTCGAACCGGCAGCGCGTGTGCGGTGAACACCACGAGCTCGCCCGGCTCGGGCGCCGCCTCGCGGATCCGTTCGGCAAACGCATCGAGCAGCCGCGGATGCTCGAAAAAGGAGGGCGCCGTGTCGAACGTCACGCCGGGCGGCAGCGCGGCCTTCGCCGCGTCGTGATACTTCTGGACGCTCAACGTCGAGAACTGCGGCGCCATCGGAATGCCGGCGATCCGCGTGACGCCGCCGGCGGCGAGCGATGCCACCGCTTCTCTGATGAACGGATGCCAGTTCCGCATCCCGACCGCCACCGGCACTTCAGGGCCGAGCCGCGTTCGCAGCGCGGCGGCCTGCGCCTCGGTGAGATCGGTGAGCGGCGATCGGCCGCCGACGGCCTGATAGTTGTGGCGCATCTCCGCCACGAGCTCGGCCGACGGCGCGCGTCCGCCGCGGACGATCGTCAGATACTCCGGCATCTCCTCCAGCGAGGAAGGCGTTCCGTGAGCCATCAGGAGCACGCCGCTGCGCATCCTACCCCTCGAGATGATCCGCCCTAAACGCGGGTCTGCTGATGCACGTACCGTGCGAGCGCCTGCACGTGCTCCAACGGCGTGGACGGCAGGATGCCGTGGCCGAGATTGAAGATGTGGCCTGGGCGTGCGCCCGCGCGTTCGAGCACATCGTCGGTGGCGGAGAAGATGCGATCGAGCGGGCCCAGCAGCAGCGTGGGATCCAGATTGCCCTGGATGCCGCGGCCCGGTCCGATCCGCGTCCACGCCTCGTCGAGCGGCGTGCGCCAGTCGGCGCCGATCACGTCGCCTCCCGCGTCGCGCAGCTCGGCGAGAATCGATCCCGTCCCGACGCCGAAATGAATGGTCGGCACGCCGGCAGGCAACCGATCGAAAATGCTCTGCGTGTGGGGCAGGATGAACTCACGGTAGTCGTGTGCGTTCAACGCGCCGACCCACGAGTCGAAGATCTGCACGGCATCCACGCCCGCTTCGATCTGCGCGACGAGGTAGTCCGCGACGATGTCGGACAGGAGCTCGCAGAAGCGATGCCACGCCGCGGGCGACCCGTACATCAGCGCCTTGGTGTGGGCGAAGGAGGCCGAGTGCCCGCCTTCGATCGCGTACGAGGCGAGCGTGAACGGCGCGCCGGCGAAGCCGATGAGCGGAACGCGGCCGGCCAACTCGTGCGTGATCTGTCCGATGGCCTCGAGGACGTGCGACAGCTTCTCGCGCGGATCGAAACGCCGCACGCCGGCGAGGTCGTCCGCCGAGCGCAGCGGCCGCTCGATCTGCGGCCCCTCGCCCTTGACGAAGTCGAACGCGATGCCCATGTGCTCGAGCGGCAGCAGCAGATCGGAAAAGAGGATGGCGGCATCGACCTCGATGCGGCGTACGGGCTGCAGGGTGACTTCGGTGGCCAGGTCGGGCGTGCGGCAGATATCGAGGAGCGAATAGCGCTCGCGCAGGGCCCGGTATTCGCTCATGTAGCGTCCGGCCTGACGCATGAACCAGACTGGCGTGGCATCCACCGACTGCAGGCGACAGGCTTTCAGAAACCGGGAACCGGTGTCGATCAGTGCGTCACCTTGAGGAGGTTACGGGCGAGCCCGACGAGATCTTCGAGCCATAGCGGTTTGAAGCGCAGCTCGGCGCCGAGTTCCCTCAGCTCGTTCGACACCGCATCGTCGAGAAAATAGTCGCCGGTGACGATGGCCACGGGGGTGAGGCGCTCCTGATCGCGTTCGTGCTGGCGCAGGCGCCGGAGGAACCCGAGGCCGTCGACGAGCGGCATCCGCAGGTCCAGGATAATCGCGTCCGGATGGTATTCTTCCGCCTCACGCAGGCCGGTTTCGGCGTTGAACGCGGTGTGTACGGTGAAGCCCTCGAGGCGGAGCATTCGCGCAAACGTCTGGGTCACACCCTCATCATCGTCCACGATGAGGATCGTCGAGATGGTACGAGCGGACATCAAAGCAGGCAACAGGTTCATTGTAACCGACGTGCTTATTATCGGGTGCATGCCCCAGATTCGATTAGGGTTCGGGCGCCCGAAGAGCTTGACAGAAAACATGTTAGACTTACGGGTTTGATTCGCCCGTCTATCCAACCGTTTGGAGGCGTTCGTTGAGTCCGATTCTGGTGCGGCCCGTCCGAGAGCAGCTCGAACACAACCGCATTATTCGCCAGTTATACGCCAAATTCCGCCGAAAATTCGAGGTTGGAATGAACCCCGGCCGGGAAGAGAACGCGCCGATCGGTGCGGGCCCGACCGCACTCTTTCCAGACGTCGTGCTGATGGGACAGGAGCGCGGCCATCGGGTTCAGGCGGTGATCGAGGTGGAGACCGGCGAGTCGGTCAACCATCTCGAAGCTCTGGCGCAGTGGGCTCACTTCGCGCGGCTGAAGGCGTCGTTCCATTTGTACGTGCCGTCCGGAATGGTGGACGTGGCGCGGCAGCTGTGCGACGACAACCAGATTCATGTCAGCGAGATCTGGAGCTATCACACGATCGGCGACGAGATCCGGTTCGTGCTGGTGCATCGCGCACGCGAGACGGCGCCCGTCGCCGCGCGGGAGCGGGTCGCGCCGCGGCAGCCGGCCGCTCCAGCCAGCGCGCCGGCCAAGAAGGCTGTGGCTCGAAAGTCGGCGAAAGCTCAACCCCCCCGGAAGAAGGCGGCGGCCCGCACAACGAAGCCGGCGCGCTCGGCCGCAAAAAATTCGAGCGTCAAGCCGGTCAAGAAATCGATCAAGCGCAAGTAGCCAGACGTGCCGTTCCTCAGGTTCTCGCGCGACAAGCGCGGCTACGAAAACTTCTATCTGGTCGAGCCGACGACCCGCCGGGGACGGTCTCGCACCCGCATCCTCTATTGGTTCAGGACGCCGCCAGGCGTCAAAGTTGGGCGTCTGCCCTTCGACGAGCCGATGCGACGAGCGCTCGAAGCGCGGTACCCCAAGGTGGCGTTCGAGTGGCAAAAGCTGATCGATACGCCGATTCCGCCGCCGGCGCCCGATGTGGAGCGCTGGCGCGAACGACGGCGTCTCGAGCGCGTGGCAAAGCAGGCCGCGGCGTCGGAAGCGGCGGCCGACAACGGGGAGCCGGCGTCTGAAAAGGAGCCGATCGAGAATCCGGCGCCTGCGGCCTCGTCTGCGCTCCCGTCGGCCGCGATCGCCGGCACGGCAACACCGCCTGCGCGCCGGAAGAGACGCCGGAGCGGGCGTCGCGGGCGGTCGGGTGGGGCGCCCAGTGCGCCCGCTGACGCCAACGGGCCTGGCGGGCCGGCGAGCGAGACGACGGCCGAAAATGGGGCGACCGATAGGGCGGGGCGGAACGAAGAGTAGGGGTATAATCCGGCTATGACGCTGAAAGCGAACGGGTTCTGGTCCACGGCGATGCTGGTGGGGCTGGCAGTCGGCCTGTCCGCGCAAGCGCCCGCGCCGACCGCGCCGCAACCGCAGACGGCGAAGCCGCCGGAGACGAAAACGCCGGAGACGAAGCCGCAGGAGAAACCGACCTTCAAGGTCCAGGTCGATCTCGTGACGAACGACGTCATGGTTCGCGATGCGCAGGGCAACTTCGTTCCCGATCTCACGAAAGACGATTTCGAAGTCTACGAGGACGGCGTCAAGCAGGACATCGTGTCGATGACGCTGAGCCACGGCGGCCGCGTGACGAACGTGATGGCGCCGCCGCCGCCACCACCGCCCGAAGGCATCATCCTTCCGCCGTCGCGCCCGAAGAACGACGTGTCCGGGCGCATCTTCCTGTTCTTCGTGGACGATCTCCATCTGCAGTTTCACAACACGGGACGCGTCCGCGAGCTGTTCAGGAAGATCTCGAAACAACTGGTCCACGAAGGCGACATGTTCGGCATCGTCTCGAGCGGACCCTCGTCGATCGCCGTCGATATGACGTACGACCGATCGCGTTTGGACGAAGCGATCAAGAAGATGGCGGGCAACGAGCTGAAGCCGACCGACATCATCAACGGGCCGTCGGGATCGGATGGCCCGAGCGAAGTGAAGTACCGCGCGCACGTGGCGTTCTCGACGGTCAGCGACGTGCTCACGAACCTCGAGCAGGTTCACAACCGGCGCAAGGCGCTCGTCTACGTGAGCGACGGTTACGACTTCAACCCGTTCCAGGATGCGCGGCTCGGCTTGATGGATCCGAATTCGCCGTTCGCGCAGAACGAATTCGCGCGCGGGCAGAATCAGGCGAACGCCGCGGCGGGGCAGTCCACCGGGCCCGACGCGATGACGCAGGCCCAGCAGCAGGGCGAGGAGTTTGCGGACGCCGATCTGGCGCGCGAGCTCGGCGACCTGACGCGCGCGGCCAACCGCGCCAACGCCACGATCTACACGATCGACCCGCGCGGTCTCGTCGGCGGAAGCGATATCGACGAGCAGGTCGATCCCACGCAGTGGAACGACTACATCCGCAAGCCGCAGGACAGCCTGCGCGTGCTCGCCGACGAAACGGGTGGGATCGCCGTCGTGAACCAGAACGACTTCGACAAGGCGCTGAAGAAGATCGACGCGGACTCGAGCGACTACTACGTGCTCGGGTACTACTCGAAGAACCCCGACCCGACAAAGCGACGCCGGTCGATCTCCGTGAAGGCGACGCAGCAGGGCGTGGCGCTCAGCGTCGTCGCCCGCAAGGAATACGTGCTGCGGCCGCCGCCGAAGCCGGTCTCATCCACCAAGAAGTAACCGCGAGTCGGACGCCGCGTCAGGACGACGAGGTCCGCTTCAGGCGGGCCTCGGCGCTGCGCAGGTTCGCCTTGCGCATGCTCTTCGCGCGCGCTGGAAGCTCGCGCGTGGACGCCGGCGCCTGGACCCGGGCGATCGCCTGATCCAGATAGGTCTCGTCGATGTCCGACCCGATGAAATTCACGCCGAGGCGGGCGCATGCGACCGCCGTACTCCCGAGCCCGCAAAAGGGATCCATCGCCACTTCGATCCGCGACAGGCCGTGAAGGCGCAGACACTGCTCGGGCAGCTGGGACGGAAACGTGGCCGGATGCGGGCGATCGCGATCGCGCCGCTGGATCGTCTCGTACGGAATGAACCACGTGTTGCCGCGGCAGCGGATCCCTTCGGCCCCCGCACGCCAGCGGCCGGCGTTGGACTGATCCTGATAGGGCACCCCGAGCGCGAGCCGATCGAGTGATGTCGCGCCGTGCGGCGTGAAGTGAAAGATGAACTCGTGGCAGTCGTTCAGGAAGCGGTCGCTGTTGATTGGCTTGTAGTGCCCGACCGCGAGGTCTTTAGTCAGCCCCGCCGCGACTCCCGCGGACCCGCGATCGATCGCGATCGACTTCACCCAATGGATGATGTTCTGGAGCCGCAGCTGCGGCCGGACGGCTTGAGCGACGTCCAGCGCCGTCCACGGGTCGCTCGGCTTCGCGCCGACGTTCAGGAACATCGACCCATCCTCGCGCAGCACCCGTGCGGCCGCCGTGACCCAGGCATTGGTCCATTCCAGGTACTCGGCCGACGTCAGCGTGTCCTGGTACCGGCTGTACTGGATGCCCAGGTTATAGGGCGGCGACGTGACGATGACGTCGACGCTTCGGGCCGGCAGCTGCCGGAAGACCTCGATGCAGTCAGCGAGGTAGAAGCGGGCGGACGCCATGCCGGTCGGGATGTTCGCGTGGGGCTTCAACAGTACAGACATAATCGCCCGGTGTTTCGGCCGGGATGCGTCTTGGCGTTAGGGGACGTGCGATGAAATAGCACACGGCTGTGTGTCGGAACGTCACACAGCCCGCGAGGTGAGGTCGTTATGAGGCTTTGCTGGCGAAGGCGAGCGGCAGCGTGGACGCGAAGCTGTCGGCGGCTACCGTATGGTTGCGACGATGCCCGTGGCTTGCGCAGCCTTGGCCCTTTTCCTCGACATACGTGAGCTCCCGGCTGGTCGCCAGTTCGCGGTACCGACCGACGACGCAGCCGCAGGCCAATGTCGTAAAACCCAGAAGCCGAACGAGACTCATCTTACCCTCCAACCACCCGCGGAGCAATTTTTGTACCGATGAGTCAAGAGCGACGTTGCCATCGGAGTCAGCTGACCTGGCTCATATATCGGTGTTATCGCGTCGCGTGTGCAGCGCCGCGCGTCTGCGTCGAACCGATCGTTGGATGTGAAAACGGTGCGTTGGATTTCGGATCAGGGCGTCACGAACGCCGCGCGCGCCTGAGCGAGCCCGTCGCGCGCTGACGCCGACGTCGGATCGACCGTCAGCGCCTGGGCGAAGCAATCGATGGCCGACGGCGGATCGCCCGATTGCAGCAACAAGGTACCGAGGTTCACGTAGGTGGACGCGTCGTGCGGGTTCAGGCGAAGCGAGGCTTCGAACGCGGCGCGGGCACAATCGCGCTGGCCGTCGGTGGCGCAGGCGGCGCCCAGGAGGTTGAAGGCGCGCGCGTGGCGCGGGTCGTCGGCGACGAGCCGCCGCGCTTCGGCCGCCGCCTCACGGGTTCGGCCGCTGAGGAACAACGACGTCGCATGGTAGTACCGGGCGTCGGGCTGTGCAGGAAACCGAGCGACGAGCGCGTCGGCGAGGGGACCGAGACGCGCGGCGTCGCCGGCGTCCGCGAAGACTGACGCCAGCTGCTCGCCGGCACGCGGGTCGTCTGGCGTGATGCGGAGCGCGGCGGTCGCAAATGCCACCGCCTCGTCGAATCCGCCGGTCGAGGCGACGACCCGCGACAATTCCACACGGACCGGCGCGTTCGCAGGGTCCGCCGCGGCCAGCGTCTGCAGCCACGCGCGCTCCTCGTCGTGCTTCCTGGCCCCGGAGGCGGCGAGCGAGAGGCCGTCGAGCGCGTCGGCGTCCCTGGCGTTCAACGACACGGCACGGCGGAACGACTCGTACGCAGAATCGTACGCCTCGGCCTGCAGCTCCATCCGGCCGCGCGTGGTCCAGGACGCCTCGGTCGCGTGGGCGAGCGCCTGCTGCACCGGCGGCGGCTTCTCGGACACGAGTGCGCGGATGGCCGCGCCGTTCTCGTTCTGCATCCGTCCGTAGATGCCGCGCGGCGCGGAGAACTCGAGCGCCATCCGATCGTCGGTCTGCAGCGGGGCGCCGCCGGCGTACTGACGCAATGCGTCCGGTCCGGCGGCGAACATCGACAGCAGCGCAAACGGTGCGTTGGTGCCTGAGATGCCGACGTCGCTCAGCGCGGCGGGCGCGCGGCCCTGCGTCCACGCCGCGGCCAGTTGATCCAGATGCGGCGCGATCGCATCGCCATTGGTGCCGATGAGGAGCAGGTCGCTCTCGCCGATCAGCCACATCGTCCCCTGGGGAAACACGGAGGCGAACGTGCCGACGATCGATCGCAGGTCGCGGCTGCTGATGTCGTAGGTGTGCGCCCATTGGCACAGCAGACCGTCGGGCTTGAGCCGCGCACGTGCGACCTCGAAGAACTCCCGCGTGAAGAGCGCGGCGACGCCCGCCATCCATGGATTCGATGGCTCCGACACGATGACGTCGTAGCGGCGCGGCGTGAGCTTCAAGTGCGTGCGTCCGTCGCCGACGATGAGCCGTACGCCGGGCGCGGTGAGCGCGCCGCCGTTCTCGCGGTCGAACAGGCGGGAGGCCTCGACGACTTCCGGCGAGATCTCGACGACATCGGCGCGGCGGACGGCGCCGGTGGTCAGCGCCGAACCGAGCGTGACGCCGCTGCCGAGACCGATGACGCAGATCTCCTCGGGATGCTTGTGGAGGAGCACCGGGAGCAGGCCGAGCAGACGCTGCGTCAGCATGTCGCCGGCGTTGGACGCGTCGACCTTGCCGTCGATGGCGAGCGAGCGCGTGCCGGCGAGGTCGCGGACGGTGACGGTGCCCGCCGAGCCCTCCTTGTAGTACTCGATGCGCCCGGCGCGCAGCACGGTCGCGAGATCCTGCGCCTGGAGGTACGGCGCGTATTTGTAGGCGCCGCTCGTCAGGAGCGCGCGATCCCATGGCGGCAGTGCGAGGATCGCGCCGATCACGGCCGCGCCGGCGGCGAGCGCGATCAGCGCGCCGCGGCCGGGTCGGAACGCCTGCGGACCGGCGGCGGGGTCCGCCTTTCGCGCGTTGTGGGCCGTGTGGGCCTTTCGCCGGGGATCGGCCGGGCCCGCGTTGAGATCGGCCGCGGCGGAAAGACCGAGACATGCGGCTCCACAGAGAGCGCCGACGATCGCGGCGCACAGGACCGTCGATCGCAGACCGAGCCGCGGAAGGAGCAGGAAGCCGCCGGTCAGCGCGCCGGCGATTGCGCCCAGCGTGTTGGCGGCATAGACGCGCGCGACATCGCGGCCGATGAGGTCCGGCCGGCCGTCGCTGGCGAGGGCGAGGGCGAGCGGGAACGCGGCGCCGAGAGCAAAGGTCATCGGCAGCAGCAGCAGCGCGACGCCGAAAGCTTGCTGCCAGACGACGCGCGAGAAGGAGGCGCTGGACGCAGTGACTTCGCCGGCGACGATCAGCGGGAGTCGTGAGGCGGCGAACCAGGCGGCGGCCGCGGCTGCCACGGCGCAGAGCAGCAGCATCGCGCCGAGCCACGCGCCGGGCCGCGATGCGCGGCGCGCGATGCGCGAGCCGGCGGCCGATCCGATGGTCAGCCCGGTGATGAACGACGCCGCCATCGTCGCGAAGGCGTAGGTGGTCGGTCCGATGACGAGTGCGAGCAGACGTGTCCAGGAGACTTCGTACACGAGCGCGACGAACCCGGAGACGGCCGCGGCGGCGCAGCCCAGCGGCGGGGAGGCGGCGGCGAGGGCCGGTGCGCGTGGCGCTCGTCGAAGTTGGGACGCGCGCTTCCTGGTGGAGGGCTGAGGGCGGGGCGCGGGCGTCGCGGCGTCCGCGCTCGCGGGCGCGCCTGGTGGACGGGTGGAGAGCCACCAGGCGGTGGTCGCCGCGGCCGCGTTGAGCGCCATGCCGATGGCCGTGGTCCCGCGCAAGCCGACAGCGGGAATCAGCCAGAAGCCGGCGAGGACAGCGCCGAGCGCCGCGCCGGCGGTGTTTGCGGCATAGAGCATCCCGGCGTCCGCCGCGGGGGACGGGTCTCCGTGCAGAATTGACACACGATCTGCGGAAAGAGGCTGTTTCCGTAGGCTGACTGGGGACTGACCGGGGGACGGGTCTCGTCCGGTATGGAGACCCGTCCCCCGTACAGGTACGCCCGCAAACCAGGCGGCGGCGAAGGGAAAGGTGGCGCCCATGGCCGCGGCGGGGACTCCCAGAAGCAGCAGGCTGAGCGCCACACGCACGAGCGCGAATTGCACCGGCGCGGACCCGTCCGCATACGCCCACGCCAGCGCGGGGACGCACGCCGCCAGCGCGAGCGGCAACAGCAGCGCGACCAGCGCGACCAGCAATTCGAGCGCAGCGTAGATCCGCAGGCGATGCGCTTGCGGATTGTCCGTCGCCGCCACTCGCCCTTCCGCGCGGCCCGCGATCCACGCGCCGACGGCGAGCCCACCCATGAACGCCGCGAGCACCGTGCTCGCGGCCGCCACTGTGTGGCCGAGTTGCAGGGTCAGCAGCCGCGTCCAGGCCACTTCATACACGAGAGCGGCGGCGCCCGAGGCTGCGTACGCGCCGACGAACAGACGACGCCGAAGTCCCATGGGGTGGAGATGGCCGGAGTGTATTACAAAAAAAACCGGCGGTCGATTGCTCGACCGCCGGTCAGCCCGAACGTCTGCGCCGCCCCGCGCGTTAGAAGCTGAACTTGAATCCGAGCTTCAGCAGCCGCGGCGCGACGATCTCCTGGACACGGCCGAAGTAGGACACCGTGGCCCGGGCGGCATCGAACGCCGCCTGACTCGCGTTGCCACGTGTGACCGAGCCATAGCTGCTCTGTCCCGCGGCCGAGTTGATCAGGTTGTGCACTTCCGCGATCACCGAGAACCGCCGCGAGCCGTTGATCGTGAACGTCTTGTCGGCACGCACCGACAGCAGGTTCAGGAAGCTCGCCCGGAACACACCGCGCTCGTCGACCAGCCAGCTCGTCGTGCCCTGCGTGTTGGCGACGCTGAGGGTGCGATCGATCGGCAATCCGGTCAGCGCCTGATAGTTCGCGCCGAGCGTCACACCGAATGGCGCCTGGTAGCTGCCGAGCAGCTTGAAGGCGTGGGTCTGGTCGTTGGCGTCGTAGCCGTTGCGCATCGAATCCACCAGGTCGTTCGGGTTGGTGTAGTCGAGTACGCGATCGCCGAACATCTTCGACCAGACGTACGAGCCCTGCATCTGCCACTTGTTGGACATCCGCTTGGTCACCGAGAGCTCGAGCGCTTTGTACACCTGTGTGCAGCTGACGCCGTTGCTGTTGTTGCCGCAGTTGGTGTGCAGGAACGCGTCCTTGCCGAGATACGCCTGCGATACGTTGTAGAACGTGACCTGGCGATCGTCCGCCGTGCCCTTGATGTTGTCCGGCCCGAAGTCGGTGAACGCCGCCGGCGTGTATGCGCTGGTCGGGATGCCGATGTTCTCGTCCACCGTCTTGTCCTTGAACCACCGCTGAATCCAGTCGGCGCTGAACGAGACGTTGTTCGCCACCTCGCGCTGGAACGAGAACATGATCTCGTCGTTCTTCGGATCCTTCAGGTTCGGATCGATCGTGTTCGACTTCGGGATGTACTGGCTCTTCAGGTTGCCCAGCTCGTTGTCCTGCACGATGCCGTCGCCGTTCAGGTCGCCCTTCCACGCATACACGACCGGGATGTTGGTCGTGCTGATGATGTTCGGGTTGATGTTGTTGAACTCCGACGTGTACATCGAGTCGTAGTAGCGGCTGTAGCTCGCCTTCGCGACGTTCTTGCCGTCCTCGGTGAGTTTGATGACCACGCCGGTCCGCGGCGCAAACGTGCTCCATTTGTAGCCCGGGTCGATTTCCGGGTAGTTGGTGACCGGGAACCAGCGGCCGCCGCCGCCGGTCTGCGCCGGGATGTTGCCGTCGTAGTACGAGTAGCGCACGCCCAGATTCACCGTGACGCGCGAGTACGTCGCGCGATCCTGCACGAAGCCGGCGAAGTTGCGCATCCGGCTCCGCTGCGTGAGCGGCGTCGCCCACCCGTACACTTCAGACGGCACCAGATTCTGACCGTTCGAGTCGCTCGTGTAGCGCAGGCGCGTGTCGTTGAAGATCTGGAAACCGTCGGACCCCCAGCCGTACCAGTTCTCGAAGCCGGTTTTCAGCTGATGGCTCGCGCCCAGGAAGCCGTCGATGTACCGGGTGAGGCCGATGTTGGTCTGCTGCCGGTAGCCGTCGCGGAACCGCTCGCCGGTCGGCTCGGGACCGTTGATGTAGATGCCGGTCGTCACGTTGAACGTGGACGAGGTCTGCT
>DATATJ010000015.1:0-24253 GCA_036268855.1 Vicinamibacterales bacterium | reverse complement strand
GGTGATCGTGCCCCACCCTGCCCCTGGCGTTTGGTCGATCGTTCTCGACAACGCGTCGACGTTGTTCGAAACAAATCCAGCGCTGACCTCCGGCGAGCGAGCGGAGTACGCGATCACCGCGCGGCTCTTTGGCGCATCGCTGCATCCGATCGCCGCGCGCGGCGCCACCGTTTCGGTGGACATCCAGAACGGTGAAACAGCCATACGAGAGCCGGTGCTGAACGTCTCATCGGGAACCCTGCGGTCCCACCGCGGCACGTTCCTGCCGACCGGCCTGCCGAATCAGATCGATATCGCGGTGCCGGGCGACGCTACGACACTTGCCCTTCACCTGCGCGGCGACACAGCGACCACACGTTCGCTCGAACTGTATCTGTACGACTGCACTTCCGGCGAGTGCTTCTTGTACGATTTCGGCTTCCCTGCTGCGCCGAGCCAGACCCTCGTCGTGCGAAAGCCGAAAGCCGGACGGTGGGTCGCCGCCGTCAATGCGGCGCCGTTTCCGCTCGCGAAGGGGCAGTTCGTCCTGGACGAGATCATCACAACAGGCGCCACTCGCCGATCGACTGCTGTACCGAACCCGCACGAGCCTGGCGACCGGTGGACTGAAACCGTCGCCGTCGGGACGGCTCCGCCGCCGGTAAAGGGTGCGCAGCGAATTCTCTTTTTCGAGCTCGTCGATCTGGCGTCAGAGCACGCTGAAGCCGAGCGGCCGTGGGGAAACCGCGGCGGGAATCCGGCTCTGCTGAACCGGCCGGCGGCCCTGGGCACGGCGATCTATCGATTCGAATGAACGCGGAACAGAGACGAATGACGCGCGACACCAATCGTCGATTGACGTCCCGTTGCGTCACCGTTGTGGCGATCCTCGCGCTCGCTCTCGCCTCGCGAACGGTTGGCCAGGTGTCGCCACCTCTCGTCACTATCGGCCGCAACGTCCAGATCAGCGCATCAAAGCCATCCACGATGCAGAGCGAAGGCACGATCGTGGCAGACCCGACCAACGCCAGGCGTCTGCTCGTGTGCGCGATGTTTCGAGATGAGCGCATTTTTCAGGGAGTAGCCGCCTATGTCTCGCACGACGGCGGCAACCACTGGGATCGAACGTTCGAAAGCCCAACCGAACAGCCGGCGGGAGATCCGACGTGCGCATTCGGACCTGATGGAACGGCTTACCTGACCATGATGCCGATGAAGCACCCTTCGTTGACGACAATGCGATTGTCACTCATGCGTTCCGTTGATGGCGGACTTACGTGGCAAACGGGCGGCGTCACCGGAGGGCTCGATCGAGACAGCCTCGTTGTGGACGGAACGTCGGGTCCATTCCGCAACCGGGTGTACGTCCACGGCGACGCCTTCACCTATGGCACCGCGGGCACTCTGCGCAACGCGCTCGAGCTGTACGCGTCGTCTGACGGCGGACGAACGTTCGGCAGACCTGCTCAACGCGTGTCGATGGCGCGCGGTTACATCTACGGCATGGGGAACAGTGTGGTGCTGTCGGACGGACGATGGCTCACTGTGGCTGGCGAGCTCAACTCGTACTGGGAGCAGTCCGACAGCAACGTGCACGCGCTGGACATGTTCGGCTCGCTCCCCGAACCAGCCAACGGTCGCCTGATGGCGGTGACCTCTGACGACGGCGGCGATTCGCTCAACGAGCCAATGCCGATCGGCGCGTGGCACATGCCAAAGCCCCTGTGGCACGAGACGTCGGCGACGCCATTCGTCGCGGTCGATCCAAGTGACGGACCGTTCAGGGATCGCCTGTATGCGGTCTGGCCGGACGGCCGGTTCGGAGGCACTGCAATCCTGCTCAGCTATTCCACCGACCGCGGACACACGTGGTCTCCGGCGATGTTGATCAACGACGATCGCCGGCCCTTGCCACCCGCGCCGATCCCGGACCATCTGCTGCCGTCCGTCGCCGTCAACAGCGCGGGAGTGGTTGCCGTTACCTGGCTCGATCGCCGCGACCAACCCGACAATCTCGGTTGGCGGCTGCGCATACGCGTGTCGCTGGATGGGGGCGAGACGTTCGCTCCGAGCGCGGTCGCGTCCGAAGCCGGCGCACGATTCGACGGCCGCGAGCACTGGCCTGCACTTTCGTCGACATTTGGCGGTGGTACGCCTGCCGCCACGGGTGGGCCATTGCGCGTGCTCGTGTTTGCCGCTCCGCACCTCTTTACTCCGGGCGATTTCGCCGGGCTTGCCGCCGATCGCGACGGCGGTTTTCATCCGTACTGGATCGATAACCGCACCGGCTGGAACCAGGCGTGGACGGCGCAGGTGAACGTCGTCGGGAAGGCCATGAAGAACGGCGCAAGCGACCTTGCCGCCCTCGACGATCTCACGGCGCTCACGACACTCGAGCGGCTCACGAGCAGCTACGATGCCGCCACGAAGACGGTCACGGTGACCGAACGCCTCGCGAACACCAGCCGCCAGGCGGTCGAGGGCCCCTTCAAGATCCGGCTCCTGACCCTCGACTCAGACGTGGCCATCGTCGACGCGGTCGGCGCGTCAAATGGCACGACCGGCATCGGCGCGGTGTGGGATGTCACCTCGTACGTGGACGGTGCGCGACTCACGCCAGGATCTACGTCGCGGCCATTCACGCTCACATTCACGCTGCGCGACGTTCGACCCCTGCGGCCCGACTTCGCGGGCACGCTCAACAACCTCTTGGTCCGGTTCCTGGCGCGCGTGCTTGGACGCATTGCGAAATAGCAGCGATCACGGCTCACAACTGACCGTTCACGCCCCGAACCAGCCTCAGCGCCAATCGTTCGGCGACTGGAGTCAGCGGGCCGTGAAGCTCGCCGCGCGATGCATTCCTTACAACCCGCTCCCAGCCGAGGCGCGCCTCCAGAACGTCCGACATGATTTCGAACGCTCGCCACGCACGATCGCCGAGCGCTGACCACGACGAGCTCCGTTCATACGCGCGATAGAGCGCCTCGACCGACACTTTGCGCTCGACGTCCAATCGCCTGACGCGCCGCGCGAACGTCGCCATCGCGAGCGCTGACGGACCCCGGTACGAGTCGTCCAGATCGATGAACCGCACGGCACCGTGGCTGTCGACCAGGACGTTTGCGGGATCCAGATCCATCGGCACCCAGCTGCATGGCGCTGCCGCTCTGTCCACTTCGTCGCATGCGTACGCGATTGCCTCGCTGCAGCTATCGCCCTCGCTGTGGTGCGCCGCGCTGCGAAGCAATTCGATGCCCCAGGCCGCCGCACCGCGAAGATCGAGTCGAGGCAGATGCGCGTCGAGTCTGGCGAGGCTCAGCGCTTCGCTCTGGGTTCGCGCGCAGGCGGCCGCGACGCACTCGGCGTTCTCGAGCGTCAGGCGCTGTGCCAGCGGCACGCCCGCACAACTCTCAGCGAGCCACCATAGCGAGCCATCGTCCTGCGGTGCCGCCGCACGCGTTCGCGCGAACGATCCTGGCATCGCGGCGGCCAGCGCCGATGTGACGTGCGCTTCCACTGCGCGATCGTGCGCGAGGCCCTTGAAATACATCGGGCCGGTGGCCGTCGGCACGCACGTCACCACCTCGTGCGCGCCCGCACGATACACGACGCTTCGGCTATCGTCTGGCGAGCCGTCGACAACAGCCCCGAGCCACGCGTGGACGCCCTCTGTCCACGTGAAAGCACCAAACGGCCCGGCGACCCGCGGCGACCCGCCGGCGCTGACCATGCCGACGGCCCACTGTTGATAGTCGAACACCGACGCGGACGATCGCAGTCGGTCCAGCGGAATCCAGCACAGTGCCTGGTTCGAGGAGCGCGAGACCTGGGCGCTCGCGCGAAAGACCACGAGCCAGTCGATGGCGGCGGCATCGATCGTCAGACGGCCGACCCACTGCCCGATGAGCGCGCCGGTCAGTCTTCGTTGGTCGATCCACCGTTGGATGCTCGACACCGCGCGGGTCCGCTCGGAACAGGACACCATCGGGAGCAGCCACTTCGTGCCGTGCATGTCGGCGAGCGCTGCGCGGCCCTCATGGTCGACCACCAGCAGGTGCAGGAGTTGGTGCATTGGGCTCGAAGAAACGCCCTCTCCCCCGGCCCGCGGCCGAGGGAGAGGGCGACCTGCACGTCAGTCGTCGAGGCCGAGGGCGAGGCCCATCGGGGGCATCGTCACGTGGGAGTCCGCGTTGTCGTCGCCACCGATCTGGTCGCCCAGGACGAGAGCCGACGCGGATCCGAGCACGACGAGCTCTGGCGTTGAATATTCCATGACCCTTCACCTCCTTCCGATTTCGGGATTGCTGCAGGCTCCGCAGTGATCGCGCGGAGCAAAGCCCCCTTCCTGGCATGCGCACACCAGGAAGGGGGCAAGTCGCGAACGTCAGTCGTCGAGGCCGAGCACGAGGCCCATCGGGGCCTTCGTGACGAAGGTCCCTCCGTTTTCGGTGCCACCCGGATCGTCACCGAGGACGAGAGCCGACGCGGATCCGAGCACGACGAGCTCAGGCGTTGAATACTCCATAGCTGTTCACCTCCTTTCGTTGTGGGATGACGGCGGGCGCCCGCCGGTGTCGAGCGGCGATCCATTGTTCGAGATGCAGAACCTGCCGAATCTCCGGACCGCGGCCGGCGCCGTCGAGCAGGGTCCGAATGGCGGCGTCGAGCCGATGCGGATCCACCCAGCCGCGCTGCACGACCTCGAAGCTTTCGACCGGCGGCATCGACGCAGCGAGATGGCGGGTGGCGCGCATCGCCGAGGGCGGGTAATAGCCCTTTGACGTGCGGCGGAGAATGCGCGCCGGCACAAATCGGGCGAACGCACGCCGCATGAGCGACCGCATGTCACCAGGGGCGCTGACCTCTTCCCCAGGAATCGCGAGCATGAAGTCCACGAGCGGCCGGTGGACGTACGGATAGGTGTACGTGACGCCGGGCGGCTGCATAGGCACATCGAAGCGGCCGCATCGTGCGTAGCCGAGCAGCATCCTCACCATCTCCCGCTTCGAAGGCCGAATGGTCGCGAGAATCCGGGCGAGCTTTCCCGCCTCGTCGCCGAGCATCTCGCGAAGGCGCGGAACCAGCAGCGAGACGCCGGAGAGTCGTGATTCGTCCTCTCGCGCTACGTCGATGCCGTGGCGCGCCTGGATGGCCGCGAGCGTCAGGTGCCACGCGATCTCGACGAACGGCTTGCGGCAGGCGCGGCTCCACGCACGCGCCCCGGCGGCAGCCGCAAGCAGGCGTCCTCGCTCGAGATCGTCGAAGACCGCATAGCTGTTGTCCGGCTGCCCGCCCATCACGGCGTCGCCGGCGCGGCCCGAGAGGATCAGGCGTCCGCCTCGCTCGCGCACGCGTTGAACGCAGGCGAGGCCAACCCCGCGAAGCGCGAACGGCGTCACCCATTGGCTGTCGGGATCGATGCGGTCGGCATGGTCCTCCACGCCGACGATCTCGCTGCACGCGTGAATCTGCGATTCGACTTCCGCGATGAAGCGGCGCTCGTCGCCTTCCGACGATCGCAGCGTGGCATGCGAGACCGGTCGCACCTGTCGCGCCTGCACCTGGCCCGTCTTGATCAGCCGGTCCGCCATGCAGACGATGGATGAGGAGTCGAAACCGCCGCTGAGTTCCGCCCAGACCGCGTCTTCGGACCGCAGCCGCGAGCCTACGGCCTCGGTCCACAACTCGCGCAAGCCGTCTTCGTACTCTCGCTTGTCGCGGCATCTCACGATGCCAGGATCGAACTGCCAGAACCGGCGACGTGTTTCTACTCGCACCGACGAGAAAGTGACGCAGCACGCCGTCGGCACGGCGCGCACGCCCTGGTAAGGCGTGACGTCGGTCGAAAGCCGCACCGCCACGAACCGGGCGACGAACTCGTCGCTGAGCGCTTCGTCGCGCTGCGCGCGCCGCACGAGACCCGCCAGGCTGCTGGACCACATCACGGCGTGATCGGTCGCGCAGTAATACAGAGGACGGATGCCCATGTAATCGCGCGCGAGTTGAAGCGTCCGGCGACGGCCGTCCCAGATCGCGGCGGTCCAGTCGCCGATCAGCGAGCGCCATCCGTCAACGCCTCGCTGCACGACGATTGATCGCGCGATCGCCGCATCGCTCGCATCGCGGGCCGGGCGATCGGCGAGTTGCAGCAGAAGATCTTCGCGGTTGTCCAGCCGGCCGTCCCAGAGCATGACGAGTCCGTCTGCCGACCGGAGGGGCTGTTGACTATTCGCCTCGCCGGTCCACACGTGACACGCGCCGTACGCCATGGCGACGCCCGTGTCTGCGTGGACCGACACACCGTCCGGTGCGAGTGGTTCGAGCTCGGATCGCAGCGCCGCGCACGCGTCGTTGCCAGGGCGTCCGTCGAAGAAGAAGACTCCTGCGTGCGCTCCCATGTGTCCTCCACGTCGCGTGTCAGAGGCGATCGAGCACGGTGAAGTGCTTCTGATATTGCGGACGGTCGTTCACGACCTGTCCGTCTATCTCCACCCACGCGTGCGACTCGAATGGCAGCGGTCTGCAGCCGATCACGAGCTCGGCGCGGAGGCCATGGCGCCGAAGAAGCCATGTCGCGATCGCCGAGCGCTGAAGGCACGCCACTCGCTTGATGTACCAGACGCACGCTTCGTCGACCGCCCAGACGATCTCCTCGGCCGTCAGCGGCATGCGCTCTGGCGGCGCCAGACGGCAGCGTATGAGCCAACCGTGCACGTGGACGAACCCGCACTGCACGGCGAGGTCGAACACGATCAAGGCGATCCACGCGTGAACCGCGAGCCCTGCGATCCGGACGGCGCGACGCGCGCCGCACCGCGTCAGCATGGCGTCTCCTGCGTCAGGAGGCCGCGTGCGACGAGCGCGGCCACGAACGCCAGAACGTCGCCGGTGGCGCGGTCATGAGGGATGTCGTAGTCGTCGGCGAGCCGGCGTGCGATCTCGACGCTCGTGCAGCGCTCCTCAATGAGCTCCCAGATGCGCGCGCCGATCGCGTTCGATGCCAGGAGGACGCCGCCGTGGATGTCGAGGATCACGAGGCCGTCGGCGGAGAGCGACGCGCGGACGTGTGGTGATGCGCGGAAACGATCAAGCGACATATCGAACGCTCCGCGTGCGTTGAGCGCAATCGATGTGCCGCGATCACATCACGCGGATTGCTCGCAAATCGTCGCGTCGCAACGCGCGGGAGATCGTGTCGCGCGGCGCGCGCATGCGCGCGCACGTTTCGCGGGCCCGGCGTGCAACGAAAGTTGGCATAACCTTCTCCCTTGTGTTCGGCGAGGGATGACGCTAGCCTGAGACGTTCGCTTGCTCATTCTTTTCGTCGCGAGCGCCCACTCCCTCCCGCACTTGGCGCCGCCTCTCTGGCACATCCGCGAGCGTCCGTACAGAAAAACGGCCCGGCCGCGTGCACGAACACGCGACCGAGCCTAAACCCGTCAACCATCTGCGCCCTGGTCGGCGAGTCTGGTGCCATTCTGCCACGCCAGATGCGCGTCCTGTCGCCGGGGTTGACCGTCGAGGGAGGCTTTGCATGCGAAATCGCCGCTCGCGGTCCCTCGGGCCAGCCGAATGGCCCCAGACACTCCGTCAAATCATCCGCTCCGCCGAACTGGACTGCCCGCACGGACATGCGGACGCCCTGCTGGATCTGATGACCCTCGCCCTTCGCAAGGTCCCCTCACGCGGCATCTTCGATCCGGCCGCGCGAGGCGAGGACGACCTGTTCAGTGCGATTGAAGCGGTCGCCCGCGATCACCTCGAACTCACCGATGCGCGCGCGAGCTGGCGCGCGGCTCTGGAAGCTGCGGCGCTCGATCTGGACCGGCGAGACGATCTCGAACGGGCGGCCTTGCAGGTTCAGACCGTCTCTGACACGGCCTATTTCTACGCCGGGCTCGCATTCGGCCTCGCCTCGCTCTGTGTGTATCGCACGGGATGACGTCAGCGTCTGCGCCAGCAGTCATTCCAGTCAGGCGCGACTGCCAAAGGGCGCTGACGCCGGGATGGCCGAACGCCGGCGCCTGCAGGGTGCACGACCGTGCGATCCGGGCTCGTCAGACGTTTATTCCTCTGAGCCGATTCGCAGGCGCCCAGCTGAGGTGACGCGACACATGCGTACGGGACACGGATGCGGCCTCCTGGCGGTCCCCCGTTCGTCGTACACGGAACCGCCGGCCACCGATCCCTTTCCGGAGCTCGATGGCGGCTCGCACGCGATCCGTCAGCTGAAACGGCACATGCTGAGCGTCGCGCGCGACCCGGACGTCACGGCCCTGATTCTCGGCGAGTCAGGCACCGGGAAGGAGCGGGTGGCTCGCGCGATTCATCGCGCCTCACCGCGCGCCACCGCGCCCTTTATCGTCGTGGACTGCACGAATCTTTCGCCGACGCTCGCCGAGGATCAGCTGTTCGGGCACGTGCGCGGTGCGTTCACCGGCGCGGTACTCGACCAGCCGGGACCGTTCGAGCGTGCGAGCGGCGGAACGGTGCTCCTGGACGAAGTGGGCGACCTCACGCGGGAATTGCAGATGAAGCTGCTCCGCGCGATCCAGGCGCGCAGTGTTCAGCGGCTCGGGGGGCGGCGAGAGGTGTCGTTCGACGTACGCATTATCGCTTCGACCAATGTCGATCTTGCACAGGCCACAGCGCAAGGGCGCTTCCGCGAGGATCTGTACTATCGCCTGAAGGTCTACGAAATCGGGGTCCCGCCCCTTCGCGAGCGAGGCGGGGCCGATCTGCAGGCGCTAATTCGATCGATCCTGACACGATTCGCGCAGCGCCGCCGGCGAGCCGTCCCGAGCGTCGATGCCGAGGCGCTCGAGCTGCTGATGCGGCACAAATGGCCGGGAAACGTTCGCGAGCTCGAGAACGTGCTCGAGCGCATGATGGTGGCCGGAAGCGGCGCGTCCACGTTGACCGTCCGGCACCTCTCTGACGATTTCGGCGCGAGGGTGTCGTCCGCGCCTTCTGCTCTGGCGCGCAGGCGCCAGTCGCTGCCATCGGTGGCCGAGATCACCACGGCGCTCCAGCGGCATGGCTCGCAACGCGCGGCGGCGGCCGCCGATCTCGGCCTCTCCCGGCACCAGCTGTATCGATTGCTGAAGCGCTACGGCATCGGTGGGTCGAGCGTCCGCGGCTAGCACCCACCGCGATCGCTGTCGGCCGCGGCATCGCCGGCCAACAGCCGCGCCCAGGCCTGCAAACGCGCCAATCCCCGATAGTAGTAATGGCGTGTCGAGCCCACCGACACGCCGAGGCGCTCCGCGACGTCGCGCAGGCTCAGTTCTTCGAAGCACGCCAGCTCCAGAGTGGCCCGCTGGCGCTCGGGCAGGTGCGCCAGCCCTGCACGAATCACCCATCGAGATTCCTCGCGCGTAAGACGCCGCCGGCCGTCGTCTGCCCGGCCATCGGCCGCATCGAGCGGCTCCCCGTGGTAGGCCGCGCGTCTGCCGAGCGCCGCCTTGCGTCTCAGGCTTCGGTGATAGGCATACTGAAGGAGCCACACTTTCACGGTGCCGCGGGAGGCATCGTAGAGATGCGCCTTGCGATAGACCTCGAGGAAGATGTCCTGGGTCACGTCCTCCGCCTCGCCGGTGTCGCGCAGGATGTCGGCTGCCACTCGCGAGACAAGCCTGACGTACCGGCGGAAGAAGGCGTCAAACGCGTCGGGATCCAGCGCGCGAATGCCGGCGATCAGCTCGGAATCCGACCGGCCGCCAGACGCGACGCTGTAGCCCTGGTCCGCGCTCTTGTTCATTACACGAGTCCTGGAGGTGCTAACTGCTATTGACGGTGTAATAGTTAGTAAATAACCTCGATAGACGGTTCAACCGATCACGCCAGTGCGGTACACAACATCGTGTGTCGCGCCGGAAGCCCACTCCGCCCAAGCCTGGTCCGCGGCCAGCCGTCCTGCGGCCGCTCGGCGCGCAGCTCCGGCGTCTACGCCTCGAGCGCAAGATGTCGCAGGAGAAGCTCGCCGAGCTCGCGGGCCTCAACTACAAGTACATTGGCCGGATCGAGTTGGCGAAGGCCGACCCGGGCGCGGACGTGCTCGTGCGGCTGGCTCGCGGTCTGTCAGTGCCTGTCGGCGAGCTGTTCCAGACGATCACGCCGATGGATGTGATTCCCTACCGCTTGTTGCCCGCCGACGTCGAACACATCTCCGCCACAGCCGCAGCGCTCACTGCCGTCGTCGATCGCATCCTGACGCGTCAGCCTCGCCCTCTTCCGTTCCGCGCGCCGCGCCGGCCTCGCCGCTGACGCAATCGGCGTTCGCCTGCGCGTCATGCGACGACGACGATGGCATCGATAGATGGTGCTGTCAAGACGTTTATAGACATATAAGCGGTGCTACTGATAGTGGGTATTCGGCTTGAGACCGTGGAATTGCCGGCGCGATTGATTCAGGCCTGCTGCCGGCTGAATCGGCGCCGTGGGGGAATGAGCGAGCGGTGGTGATCAGCTGCGGCGGCGGGCGGCACGCCGGGCCTTGCGTATGAGCACGAGCGCCTGATCGATCACCTCCATCTGACGATCAGTGAAGGCAAAGAAGCGGGGCGTGGACACCGGAACCGGCGAACCCTCAAAGAACTCGCTGATGCTCACGGCAAGAGCGGCCGCGATGGCGGCCAGGCTGCCCACCGAGACGTTGCCCTCTCCGCGCTCGACCCGGCCGATCTGCTTGTGGTTCGTGCCCGCCAGCTCCGCGAGGCGCTCCTGACTGAGGCCCCGCTGGCGCCGAAGGCGGCTGACGTTGAGGCCCACGCGGCGCCCAACGTCCTGTGCGTTCTTTCGCATCAGGCCGACTATTGGGCAACGCGCTGAGTCGAACCACCCTCTATGTGTCCCAATTATGGCTGATTTTCTGAGTCTTATATGTCCTTGTTCGCGGGCCTAGAATATTAACGAAGGAGGTGTGTGGTGCCTTCGCCGGCTTCGAGCGGAAGCGGGCATTTGCAGCCCGGGCCCGCGACGTGGCGCGCACCCGAAACGCTGCGGCACGACGATCGAGCCGACCTCGAGCGGTTGCTCCTTCGCTGCCTCTCCCCACTCCGTCGCTGGGCTCACGGCCGGCTTCCCCGCTGGGCGCGCACGGCAGTCGAAACGTCCGATCTTGTTCAGGACGCGGTCCTTCGAACGCTGGGCCGGCTCGACGCGTTTGAACCTCGAGGACGGCGTGCGCTTGCCGGATATCTCCGAACGGCTGTTCTCAATCGCATGCGCGACGAACATCGCCGGATCGCTCGATGGGGTCCTCCATCTGCTCCGCCGGAGACGCTCGCCTCCCCGGCACCTGATCCGTTCGCGCGTACGTTGTCTGCCGAAACCGAAGACCGCTATCGCGCGGCGCTCGCGCGTCTGTCTCCGAGGGATCAGGAGCTGATCGTCGCGCACGTCGAGCTCGATTACACGCATGAGCAACTCGGGTGCATGATCGGCCGGTCCCCGAATGCCGCGAGAATGGCCCTTCGCCGTGCGGTTGACCGCCTGGCGGGTCAGATGCGCGAACGCTGACGCCGGGCGGCTGCGAGCCGCGGTCGCCGACGCGTTCATCGACGGAACGCCGATCGACTGGACCGCTCTGCTGACGCGCGCCGACGATACGGACCGCGTCTTCTTCGAAGACCTCCGTCTGCTCGACCGCATCCGTCGTCAGACCGCACCACATCAGGCTGCGGCGGGCTCGAATCGGAGCACGTTCGTGCTCGCGCGGCTCGTGCTCGCTGCGGGCGCGATCCAGACGTTCTGCGGGCTGGGAGCGATCACGATCGCATTCGTGCGCGGGAACGAGGTCGTCTATCGCACGCCTCAGATCGCGCTGGCGCTCTCATTTGCAGCAGCCTGTCTGTGTTTGGGGGTCGCGGCGTCTCGCGACCAGCGCTGCGTCTTTCTGCTCGCCACATTTGCGGCGTCCGCGAGCGCGTTCACGCGCGCCGCCGTCGTGGGCCTCCCCCCATCGTCCGCGGGCCTCGTGCCGCTGTTTCATGGGCTCGTGACAGAGGCATTCGCGCCCGCATCACTCTGGCAGTTCGCGGTCGCCTTTCCGGACGTGCGGCGCTTCACGCTGTTTGATCTGATCGCAAGACGGGCCGCCGGTGTGGCGTGGGCGGTCGGCAGCGTGTTGTTCGGCGTCAACTTCGCCGTCGCACATCGCCTGCTCGGCGACAGCGGGTGGATGCTCGAACGGAATCATCCCAGCAAAGTGTTCTGGCACCTGTTCGCCATTGTGATGCTGCCAGCCGTGGCAGCCATCCTGGTGCGCTCCCGCCGCGCATCGCCCGTCGAACGGCGGAAAGTCGCGCGCCTTGCGCTGGCGATCGGGGCAGGCACGGTGCCGTTTCTCGTGTGCGCCGTACTCCGGATGATGCTGCCCGGCCTCAATCGCTGGTTCCTGTCGGCCACGTCCACTCAACACTTTTGGGTCGAGGGGGCGATCCTGGGATCGTTGGCCACGCTGCCGATCCTGAGCGCGATCGCCGTGGTCGTCGATCGCCCATTCGAACCGCAACCGCTGGCGCTGCGATCGATCGGCCATCGCCTCGTACGCGAAGCGGCCGTCATGGTCGTCATCGCTCCGATCGTCGCGCTGGCCGCAGCGCTCTACGGTCGGCGACACATGGACATCGCAGACGTTGGGTCCCGGGCCGATGCCTGGCTGCTTCTCGGGTACGCGGCCGCGCTCTGTCTTCTGGCTGGTCGCGGACAGTTGGGGGCCATCCTCGATGTCGCTGGGCTGCGACCGGCCACTGATCATCCGGACTGGTTGACCGGCGCGCTGGAGCGCGTGCGCGCCGCGCGCGGGACGAGAGAAATCAGCGTCGAGCTCGGGCGCGCCTTGCGAGACGGCGTCGGCGCGCTCACCGTCCGGATTCTCGTGCCGCAAAACGACGCCGATCCGCGGGGCGGAACGTTCGTGGATCCGTATCTGGACGTGACACCGCTGTATGCGTCGACGGGCCTGCTCGCGGTACTCGAACGAACCGCAAGACCTCTCGACCTCGCGCCCGACAGTCTGCTCCGTCGGCTGATGCCGAGAGATGGACGCGACTGGCTGGCAGCGAACGACGTCGCGCTCGCGGCGCCATTGAAACGACGCGATGGATCGATCGCCGCCATGGTCATGTGCGGGCCGAGGCGCGGGGGACGCGCGTTCGACCGCGGAGACTGCGGCTTGATCACGGCGCTGATTGCCGGCGCCGCGGCAGCGTGGGATGTCGAAGACTCCAGGCATGGCGGCGACTCGACGCGGGTCGGCGCCGCGGACGCCGAGGAGGCGGCGTTCGAATGTCCCCAATGCGGCGCGTTGTCGGAATCGAAACCATTGCCGTGCGGCTGCAGCCGTGGTGTCGCGCTCGCCTCGATCCCTGGTCGTCTGGCCGGGAAGTTCGTCGCCGAGCGCCGCCTCGGCGCAGGCGGCATGGGCGTGGTGTACGTGGCTCGCGACATCACGCTCGACCGCCAGGTGGCACTGAAGACACTGCCGCGTCTCGACGGCGCCGCCGTGGAGCGCCTGCGAGACGAAGCACGCGCGATGGCGGCGTTGAATCACGAATCGCTCGCGACGATCTACGGTCTGGAGCTCTGGCGTGGCACACCGGTGCTCGTGGTGGAATATTTTCCCGAGGGCACGCTCGCACGTCGCCTCACGTCGAGCAGCCTGACCGCGAGCGCCGCACTGTCGCTCGGCATTCGTCTGGCACGGGCATTGACCTACATGCACGCCAGACGCGTGATCCATCACGATCTCAAACCGGGCAACATCGCGCTCACGGCGACCGGCGCACCAAAGCTGCTGGACTTCGGGCTCGCGACCCTGTCGCAACCCTCGCGTCTGAGCGATCCGGAGCCGACATCAGGCCCGATGCTGCGTGCGGTCGCCGGCACGCCCGCGTATCTGCCGCCCGAAGCCTTTCTTGGCGCGCCGCCGGGGCCAGAGATGGACCTCTGGGCGCTCTCGGTGATCCTCGTGGAGGCGCTGACCGGACACAATCCGTTCAGCCGCGAGGGTGAGCCCGCCGATCGGGCCGTGCACCATGCGCTCGCACGGGCATCGTGGCTGGCGCCCCGCGACGCGGCGATGCTGACCCATCTGTTCGAGCGTGCATTGGCATCCGACCGCGAGCAGCGGTTTCCGACCAGCGCCGATCTCCAAACCGCGCTCGAATCAGTCGCCGCTCGGTTGGAGCGGGGCTGACCGGCGGACCGAAGACGGCGTCACCGCCGCCGCGTCCGTCGCGCGCGGATGCGTGCGGCGCCACGCTTCCCAGACATTTCCGACCAGCACGCCCGACAACAGATAGTGCACGGCACCCACCCGCTCGAAAATGACGAAGCTGGCGACAGCGACAAGGGCGCCGCAGACGATCTGGTCGGGATAGCGTACCGGCGATGTCGGCGGATCCGTCAGGATGAAGAACGCGAAGAAAAGCACCGCGTGCAGATCGGGCGCCCGGAAGATTTCGGCGACCTGTTCGGGACGACCGGCGAAAGACTTGCCCGTGAACAGCGCGTAATAGACGCCAAGAAATACGAGCACCAGGGGCATCTTGTTGACGCGGTCGGTGATGAAGATCCCGGTGGCGAACAGCAGTGCGAGCGCCAGCGGCGTCAGATCCGGCAGCGCACCCCACCAGCTTTGCGTCGTGTGGAAGATGTAGAACGTCGCCACGAGCGCCAGTGCCGCCGGGTTGAAGACGTTGGCGGAACGGGTGCGGAAGAGATACTTGCTCACGATCGCCAGCGCGGACGTGATGGCCGCCACGTACCACGGCTGGTGCGGGCTCAGGATCATCGCGATGAACAGGCCCGTGAGGAATGCGCCGCTCGGCACTTCCCACGCATGCTGCCTCACGCGGATGATCAGCAGATCGTTGGCCGACGCGACGAGCACCGCGGCAGCCACTCCGGGCGCAACGACGGCAACGCCCTGACCCGCGGCGGCGGGCACGACCAGTACCGCCAGGATGATGATCAGCAGGCCTTTCGGCGTCCGGAAAAAGCGCTTAACCGCCGCAGGCGTAAGCACTCGCCATCCCCCGCGTCTCGTACCGCTCGAGGCTCGTCGACACGATCAGCCCCTCGACCGTCTGTCGCTCGAGGAGCGCGATGCCGTCCCGCGGCCCCAGCACGAACGCGGCCGTGGCCAGCGCATCGGCCGCCATCGCCGTCGGCGCGACGACCGTCACGCTGGCGGCCGCGTCCGGTGAGCCGCCTGTGCGGGGGTCGAGAATGTGGTGCTGAAGCGCATCGGCGCTCCGGCGTTCGTAGTCGCCCGAGGTGCAGACGGCGGCGTTGGACACCCGGAGCGATTCGATCAGCTTTCCGTCGCGGCGCGGGTGGCGAATGCCGATCGACCAGGGCGCGCCGGTTGGACCGCCGCCTCCGAGGTACAGGTCGCCGCCCGCGTCGACGGCGAAATCGCGGAACGGCAGCAGCTCGCGCGTCGCCATGTCGATCGCGAAGCCCTTTGCCACCGCGCCCAGATCCAGAATCAACGGCTGTCGGAGCGCGACCGTCCGCCGGACGGGATCAAGATCGATGTCCCGGTAACTGACCGCGCCGGCCGCCGCAAGAGGCGTCCGCACGACCTGACGCGTGCGGTGTTCGCGGTTGAAGCCGCGTGTTTCCATCTCGCGGCCGACGGTCGGATCGAAGGCTCCGCCGGTTTCCTCCGCAACAGCGCGCGCGAACTGCACCACTTGATACAACATCTCGCTCACCGGCACGGCAACGCCGATCTGCGAGGACAGTTGCATCAGCTCGCTGCCCGGGTCGAACCGGCTGCAGCAGGTCTCGACCCGCGCGAACCATTCCAGCGCGCGGTCGATTGCTTCGTCCTGATCATCCGGGACGCCGGCCTCTCCGTTCCGCTGACGGTCCACCACGTGAATCGTCACGATGGTGCCCATCACTGCCACGGCGCGGATCATTTCGCTTTGGAGAGCGCATCGACGACGGCGTCGTAGAAGGCGTCGGCGCTCTCGGTGGCACCCGACACATGATCGACGTCGGCACTCTGACGCGCGGCCACCTGCGGCGGGAGCTTCTCGATCACGTCGCACGAATAACGCGTCAGGCACTGCACGATCACGGCCGAGACGATGCGGCCATTCTGAATCTCGACGGACGCCTGGATATCGCCGTGCCGGCTGGACCCCCAACCGAGGAACGTGCCGTCCCTTTTGAACCCGCCGCGAAAAACGTACGGCTGCTCCGAGGGATCGACGTCGGGCGTACTTGATGGAACCGGAGCGACCGGCGTGGCGGCCGGCGATGCCGTCGGCGCGGGTGCGGCGGTGTGCGCGGGCGCAGCCGCGGCTGAGGCAGCGGCGGAAACGAGCGGCGGCGCCGACCCAGGCGCTGTTGACACCGCCGCAGACGGCGGTGGTGTGACGGAAGGCGGAGCCGGGATCGACGCAGGCGACAGTGTGGATGCCGTCAGTGCCGCTGTCGGAATCGTCTGCACCGCCGGCGCGGGCTGCGCAGGCGTCGAGGGCATCGCGAGCGTTGGTGCTCCGGGGGACGGTCGCGCCGTTTCGACGCGAGGCGCCTCGGCGTGCGCGGCCGGCCGCTGCGTGGCCTCCGGCGGTGCGGCGATAGCAGCCGAGGCCAACTGACTCGACGAAACGGTCGGCGACGACGTCAGAGCCGGCGCAGCCGTGGCTGCTGGACGCCGACCGCTCCGGCGGCCGCCGGCCGGAACCTCGAACCGTGCGGCCGCAGCACGCGTGCGGACATACCCAGCACCATAGACCGTGAAAATCGCGACGGAGCTCAGTGCAACGAGGCCGTTGCTGATCCGCTTACTGGAACCGCTCCCGAAGTCGAGAACGCGCTTCTTCATGCTTCCCGAATTGAATTATAGAGGCAATCACGGCCGCCACCCCTCCGCGGCCGTAGACCACGGTGGTCGCCAGGAGTCCCACGATGAGCGGGACCAACGCGGGCCCGACCGTGCCGCCCATCAGAGTGATCACCATAGCGCCGGTCATGATGATCGTCAGCCCGGCGGCTGCCAGCGGCGTGAGCCCCGATCGAATCCGGAACACTCCGGGAAGGATCAGGCCCGCCGCGCCAAGCACCTCGGCCACGCCGAGGAACCGCAGGAAGAAGCCCGGCAGCGCGACCGGACCGGTCATGGCCGAGATGGGCAGGACCAGCTTCATTCCGCCGGCAAAGAGAAACACCACCGCAAGCAATCCCTGGATCAGCCACAACGTCGCATTTCGTGTCATGTTCGTATCTCCTCCGATGAATCGTCGGACAAGCATGGTGAAAATCGACATGCCCCTCGCACGCAACCCGGCCGCTTCGGCTTGCCGGGCCGGTGTCGATTGCGGCGTGCACCGTTCGACCACGAGCCAGAGGGGGGATGTGAGATGCGATTCATGATGTTGCTGAAAGCGGACAGGACCACCGAAGCCGGAGTGCTGCCAATCGAGCAGGACCTCGGGAGCTGATCGCGGGCTACTCGATGATCCAGGTGAAATCGAAAGAGGAGGCGATTGCCTGGGCGAAGCGCCCGTCTTGCGCCGGGAGGGTGAAGATGGTGTGATCGGGCACGGTGCCGACGACCGATCCCGTTTACGAGGCCGTGAATGCCGTCTACCTCTCCGAGTCGCGGCGCGTGCTCGCCACGCTCATCCGCCTGCTCGGCGACTTCGATGCGGCCGAGGAAGCGCTGCACGACGCCTTCCGCGCGGCGTTGGAGCAATGGCCGCGCGATGGCGTGCCGGCGAATCCGCGCGCGTGGCTCGTCTCTGCGGGACGGTTCAAAGCGATCGACAGCATGCGCCGCCGCAAGCGTTTCGACCCGCTCGACGACGTCGGCGACGAATCGAGGCTCGGCGTCGTCGATGCCGTGGCATGGACGGATGACGAGAGCGTCGAGGACGACCGTCTGCGGCTGATCTTCACATGCTGCCATCCGGCCCTCGCGGCGGATGCGCAGGTGGCGCTCACACTGCGCGAGGTGTGCGGCCTGACGACGGAGGAGATCGCGCGGGCGTTCCTGACGCCCGCACCGACCCTCGCGCAGCGCATCGTTCGCGCCAAAGCGAAGATTCGCGCGGCGCGCATCCCTTACCAGGTGCCGAGCCGAACCGAGCTGCCCGCCCGGCTCGACGCCGTGCTGCGCGTGATCTACCTCGTCTTCAACGAGGGCTACGCGGCCTCGTCGGGCGAGTCGTTGATGCGGTTCGACCTCTCCGCCGAAGCGATCCGCCTCGGGCGGCTCCTCGTCGAGCTGCTGCCGGAGGCCGAGGCGCACGGGTTGCTCGCGCTGATGCTGCTGCACGAGTCGCGACGCGCCGCCCGCTCGTCTGCGACCGGCGAACTGATCCTGCTGGACGATCAGGACCGATCGCGCTGGGATCGCGGCCAGATCGCCGAAGGCACGCGCCTCGTCGAACAGGCGCTGGCCGCCCGCCAGGTCGGGCCGTACGCGATCCAGGCGGCGATCGCTGCCGTGCACGCGGACGCGGCGACACCTGCGGCGACCGACTGGACGGAGATCGTGGGTCTGTACGATCTGCTGCTGCAGGCCGATGGGTCGCCGGTGATTGAGTTGAATCGCGCCGTCGCAGTGGCGATGCGCGACGGACCTGCGGCAGGGCTGCCGTTGATCGAGGCGATCTTCGAGCGCGGCGATCTCCTCGACTATCGTCTCGCGCACGCGGCCCGGGCGGAGTTGTGCCGGCGGCTTGGCCTGGTGGCGGACGCGCGCGCCGCATACGAGCGCGCGCTCGCGCTCACGCGCCAGGAGCCCGAGCGCCGCTTTCTCGAGCGCCGCCTCGGCGAGCTCGAAGCGTGAAGTCGATCCGAACTGGAGACGTATGAAGTACCTGTGCCTTGTCTATCTCGAACCGCAAAAGCTGCGCGCCGTGCCGGACCGCGAGTGTCTCGCCTGCGGCGAAGGATTCAGGCAGAGCGGCCTGCTCGTCGCCGCCGAGGCGCTGCAGCCAATCGAGACCGCCGCGACGGTGCGGGTCCGCCACGGACAGCTCTCGGTGACCGACGGTCCGTTCGCCGAGACGAAGGAACAGCTTGCGGGCTTCTATCTGATCGAGGCGCGGGATCTGAACGATGCGATTCAGGCGGCCGCCAGGATTCCGCCGGCACGCGAAGGCAGCATCGAAGTGCGGCCGGTCAGAGAGCTGGATCCGATCTAAACCCGTCCGTGCGGCGCGTCGACCGCCGGGGATTTACCGGTTTCGAAAAGAATGCCGCACCGCGGTAACTCTGCCTGATCGAAAGGCGCAAATGTTCTGCGCGATCGGCGTGGAAAGCGTCTTGCAGCCGATCGCATTTCGATGCGTCTGTCGAGCCTTTTCCCCGCACGCCGTCGTCTGAGCACACGACTCGTGGCGTCCGCCATCGCGCTCGGCGTGGTGGTGCCACTCGCCGCCTCACGCGCCGCATTCTCTCGCCGGGACGCGAAGGCGGACGAAGAGCCTGTCGCCGTCCGCCACGCCGAAGGCATCGTCCACGGATTCCTGGTCCTGCGCACGCTCGACGGAACCGCGATCGCGGACGGGGATCTGATCCAGACGGCCACGGGCGGCCGCGTGACGGCGGAGCTCGTGTTTCATTTCAAGGATGGATCCGTGAACGACGAAACGGCCGTGTTCACGCAAGGCAAGCAGTTCCATCTGGTGAGCGATCATCTCGTCCAGAAGGGTCCGTCGTTTCCGCAGCCGCTCGATCTGTCGATCGACACCGCCAGCGGAGCGGTCGCCGTCGCGTATGCCGACGATCACGGCCGGCAGAAAACCGAATCGGCGCACATGGATCTGCCGCCGGATCTCGCCAATGGTCTGATCCTGACGCTCTTGAAAAACGTGCGCCCCGACGCGCCCCCACAATCGCTGGCGATGGTGGCGGCGACACCAAAGCCGCGCCTGGTGACATTGAAGATCAGCACCGCCGGCCGCGAGCCGTTCACGACGGGACGCGTGGGCCGCAGCGCCACGCACTACATCTTGAAGGTGGACATCGGCGGCATCAGCGGTGTGCTGGCGCCGCTGCTCGGCAAGCAGCCGCCCGATTCGCACGTGTGGGTCCTCGAAGGTCAGGCGCCGGCATTCGTCAAATCCGAGCAGCCGCTCTATGTCGGGGGCCCAGTCTGGCGGATCGAGCTCACCAGCCCGGTCTGGCCGCGGTCACCCGGCGGGCCGAAAACACCATGACCGATCACCGCGCTCGTCGCGCGGCGGCAGTGGCCTCAATGTCTCTGCAGACGGCCCGCGACAGCGGCTGCAATGACGCGTGCTGCACGGGCGTTCGGGTGACGATCCCAGGGCAGGCGCCAGCTGGCGTCAATCTCCACCAGCTCGTACGCGACGCCGCTGTGATCGAAGACGCGCCGGCGCAACATCTGTTCGGGCGGCGCTTCCGCTCCGAACTGCGGCACGAGGACGAGCGCCACGGCCCCTCGCGCCTGCGCCAGATTCTGCGTCGCCCGAAGCACTTCGCGAGCCATCGACACGCCGCGGTCGACGGTCTCGTCGCTGCGGTACGGCACCAGCAGCGCGGCGAGCGACGCCACGCGTCCGCGCTGTTCCGCAGGCTGCCACACGAGGCCCGGGCCGAGGTGCGGCCGATCGCTGTCGAGATTCCGCCCGAAGAGCGCGGTCATGAACAGCGAGACCACCGCAACGGGCCGCTGGAAACGCGGCAGCTCGCGTGCGAGCTGCATGTAGGCCTGATCGTTGCTGAAGCCGTGGACAGCGAGGTTCGCGCTTTGCGTGCCGGTCATCGCGGCGACCTGCGCCGGGATGCTCTCGTCCCAGGCGAGCCCTTCGCCGAACATCACCGACTCGCCGACGAAGACGATCGTGGGCCGCGCGGGATCGACCGGTTCGTCCACGCGGCGCACACGATCGCCGGCGTCGTCGAAGGCGTACTCCACGGTGCGTCCGCCGATGGCGTTGTGGCCCGTGCGGCCGGGCACCAGGGTCCAGCCGAGTTGCGAATCGGGACGGCGGCGCGGTTCTTCCTCCGGCACGAGCCATTCTGCGGGGCGAAGGTGCATGTGGCGAAGCACGAGCTCGCTCGCGGCGAGCGCCATCACGGCAGCGAGGACGACGTAAACGACGCGCGAGGGCATGCGTTCGGCGCCGCGCGCGGCGCGTGGCCGCACGACGACGGCGAGCCACACGCCGGCGGCGGCCAGCGCGAGGCGAACGAACGTTTCGAGGCGCACGTACCACGGACGGGGTAAGAAAAAGGACGGCAGGAAATGCCGGTCGAGCCAGCCTTGGTTAGCGGCGAGCGCGCCGGCCAGGAGCGCGCATCCGACCGACGCGACAAGCACCTCGACCAGCACACGCGTCGCCACGCGGCCGGTGTGGCGTACGTGTGGTGGCTCTCGATGCGGCAACAGATTCAGCGCTCCTCAGGGTCGTCCTGGGGATATGTTAGGGGAAATCGCCATGCCTCGTCAGACGAGCGCGCGGATCGATCGACTCATGCGGCCGGTTCACCGATGGATCTGGGCGAACTCGGACCGGCGCCTTCGCAAGCTGCTCCTCTTTGCTGAAGTGGAGAGCGATGGCGGGCGCGACATCCTGCGCGCCGCCGAAATGACGCCCGACCCGCTCCTGCGCCGCCTCTATCTGGAGCACGCGATCGACGAGCTCCACCACGGCGATCTGTTCCGCGAGCGTGGTGCCGCGCTCCTGCGCGCGCGGGTCCTGCGTCCGGGCGGCCTTTTCAACGGGACCCCGCTGCCAGGCGGACACGGCCTCGACGACCTCCGCGTCGAAAACGAACCTGACGATCGGCTGCTCGCCTTTCTGCACGTCGCGGAGAAAGCGGCGGCCGGGCGCTTCGCGATTTATCGCGACGTCGTGGACGACGATCCGCCGACGCGGGCGATCTTCGACGAGATCCTGCGGGACGAAGTCTTTCACATGAACTACACCTATACCCAGCTCGCTCGTGTTTCGCCGCAGTCGTACCGCTGGCGCGTCTGGCGGGCGCGCGCCAGCCGCCTGTGGAAGCGCTACCTGCGTATCGCGGCGGCCGTCGCGGGAGTGTTCGGCGCCGCCATTCTCACGATCATGTATTTCGTCCTGCTGCCGCCTTTCGCCTGGCGCGCCAGGCGTGCCGAACGGCGGGAGCCGCGCGGCTGGATGCCGATCGCCCACGATCACGACTCGCCGACGAGTCAGTACTGACATGAAGATCTGACATGAAAATCCTCGGCATCTCCGCGCACTATCACGACTCGGCCGCCGCGCTCGTCGTCGACGGCGTGCCGGTCTGCGCAGTTCAGGAAGAGCGTCTATCGCGGCGGAAGAACGACGCCGGCTTTCCGGTCGGCGCGGTGGAATGGTGCCTCGATCACGCGGGCCTCGAGCCCGCGGACCTCGACGCCGTCGTCTTCTATGAGCGCAGCATGCTGAAATTCGAGCGGATTCTCGTCAGCACGCTGCGCGCCTTCCCGCACTCGTGGCGGTCGTTTCCGGGCGCGATCAAGAACTCGCTCGGCGAGAAGGTCTGGGTTCGCGGGATCATCTCGGCCTATCTCGGCGTCCCGCGGCGGAAGATTCTCTTCACCGGACACCATGCATCGCACGCAGCCGCGGCGTTCCTCACAGCGCCGACGCGCCGCGCGGCGATCCTCACCGCGGACGGGGTCGGCGAATGGGCGACGCTCACTGCCGGACACGGTAGTCGCGCCGCGAACGGCCGCGCGGTCATCACGCTCGAGCGCGAGATCCGATACCCGCATTCGCTCGGCATGCTGTACTCGACGTTCACGGCGTATCTCGGCTTCGCGGTCAACGAAGGCGAATGCAAGGTGATGGGGCTCGCCGCGCACGGCCGTCCCACGATGATCGATCGGGTCGGCCGGTTGATCCGCCGCACGCCGGACGGCGCGTTCACGCTCGCGCCGGAGTTCTTCGCCTATCACACCACCGCCCGGCAATCGTATTCCTCCCGGTTCGTCGATCTGTTCGGTCCACCGCGCGACCCGCACGATCCGATCGACCTCGAGACCGCCGAAGGCCGCCGATTTGCCGACTGCGCCGCGAGCGTGCAGCACGTGCTCGAAGACACGCTCGTCGAGACGACGCGGGCGCTGAGGCGTGAGACCGGCTTGCCGGATCTCTGCCTGGGAGGCGGCGTGGCGCTGAACGGCGTGGCCAATGCGCGGATCCTCGCCGAGTCCGGATTCGAACGCGTCTTCGTGCCGCCGGCGCCCGGCGACGCTGGCTGCGCTCTTGGCGCGGCGCTGTACGCCGACCGTATGTACTTCGACGGCCCGGATCGCGACGTCCCCGATCATCCTTTCTGGGGACCGCCGCTGGATGCGCAGGCGCTGGCGCGCGCCGCGAGCGAGGACGGCCAGTCCGTCGAGGAGCTCCACGACGACGTGCTGATCGAACGGATCGCGGACGACCTCGCGGCCGGGCGCATCGTCGGGTGGATGGACGGCGCGTTGGAGTTCGGACCGCGGGCGCTCGGCCACCGCAGCATTCTCGCGGCGCCGCAGGCGATCGAGATGCGCGACCGGCTGAACCGCGACATCAAAAATCGCGAAGACTTCCGGCCGTTCGCGCCGGTCGCACCCGTCGAGACCGTCGATCGCTATTTCGATCTGCCGCCGGGTGGCGCGCGACTCGCGCGCTTCATGTCCGGCGTCTTCCCCGTGCGGGCCGAGTGGCGGGCACAGCTGGCGGCCGTCACGCACGTGGACGGCTCGGCCCGGGTACAGGCGCTCGAGCGCGCCATGGCGCCACGGCTGTACGCCCTGCTCGAGGCGTACGGCCGGCGCACGGGCATTCCGGTCCTCCTCAACACGTCGTTCAACGTGGCCGGCGAGCCGATCGTCAATCGCGCACTCGAGGGCTATTCGACGTTCCGGCGCTGCGGAATCGATGTGCTCGTGGCCGGCCGGTTTCTGGTGACGAAGCGCGCCGTGTCGGCGGCCGCATCCCTCAGGGAGGTGGTAGCGTGATCAAGAAACGCGGCGGCATGCGGCGGCGCCTGATCATGCTCGGCAGCGCGGGTGGCTCGACGGCGGACCTCGTGCGCGGGTTGTGGCGACGCGATTCGAGCAACCGCTGGCTCGTGCCGCTGGCGGTCTTTCTCTGCCTGTTCGGCCTCGTGCTGATTCTGGCCGCCACGGTCGAGGCGCTCGCGCCGTTCATCTACGCCATTTTCTGAGCCGATGGAGTGCGTCCTCGAGCTGCTCGCCTGCCCGGCGTGCGCCGGGAGCCTCGCGGCCGACTGGTCATGCCGCCAGTGCGGCGCGCGATTC
>DATATJ010000014.1:0-4754 GCA_036268855.1 Vicinamibacterales bacterium | reverse complement strand
CGGCCCGTGAGGGCACGATTTTCCGTGGGCATCCCTCCATGTTCGCGCAGATGACCTCTGCGTTCAACCTCAGCGGTTTCTTTGCACTCGTTCCGCCTGTATAATTGCGGTTTCCCTGAAGGCCACTTGTGGTGGCGCTTTTCGCGCCGCCGCCGAGCGCCGCTGCAATCGCGCCGCCGACACACCCTCCGCAAGAACATGGTCATGACGGACACCGCCACGGTCGCGCCAGCGCCACTCACGTTCCGCGATGTCCTGCGCAACGACGTCATGCGACGCGTGTGGTACGCGCAGATCGTCAGCCTGTTCGGCGATTTTCTGGCACTCTTCGCCGTGATCGCCGTCGTGTCGTTCCGCATGCACGGCACCCCGAATCAGCTCACCGGCGTGCAGATCGCGTACATGCTGCCGCTGGTGATCCTCGGACCGCTGGCCGGGGTCTTCGTCGATCGCTGGCCGCTCAAGCCGACGCTCGTGACGAGCGATCTGCTGCGGGCGGTGCTGGCGCTGCTGCTGATCGTGACGACCGCGATCTGGCAGGTCTACATCGTCCTGGCGCTCCTCAGCTGCGTGTCGAGCTTCTTCGGACCGGCGCAATCGGTGACGATCCGCAGCCACGTGGAGAACAACGGGCTCATTTCCGCGAATGCCTTGATGCAGATCGCGTTCATGGGCAGCCGCATCGTCGGTCCGGCGACGGCCGGCGCGATGGTGGCGGCGTTCGGTCCGGCATCGTGCTACGCGGTGGACGTCCTCAGCTTTGTCGTGTCCGCGAGCCTCATCGGATCGGTGGCGATTCGCCGCCCGGCAGCGGATGCTGCGCCGACGGAATCGTCAGGCAACCGGATTCACGCCATCTGGAGCGACATGGGGCAGGGGACGACCTTCATCCTCCATCATGCGGCGGTACTGTTCGTGGTGCTCGCAATGGCGGCGGGGTTGTTCACCATCGGCTGCTTCGGCCCGTTGATCGCGATTTACGTGCGCGAGACGCTGCACGCCGCCGCGCGGTTGTTCGGCATCGTCAGCGGCATGATTGGCGTCGGGCTGCTCACCGGCACGTTCGGCGTGCGTGCGCTGGCGCGGCACGTCAAGAACGACACGCTCGTGCTCTCGGGGCTGGCGGGGATCGGCGGCGGTGTGCTGCTGCTCGGCGCCGTGCCGACTGTGGCGGCGACGCTCGCCGGCGCGTTCACGATCGGCTTCGCGTTTGCGGCGATCATGGTGCCGGCGCAGACGCTGATGCAGCAGGAGACGCCGCACGCGATGCTCGGGCGCGTGTCGAGTACGGTGACGTCGGTGGTGTTTCTCGCGCAGATCGTCGGACTGTTTCTCTCCGGCATCTTCGCCGAGCTGATCGGAATCCGCGCCGTGTTCTTCCTGTGCGCCGCCATCGCGGCCGTGCTGATGGGCGGAGGGAAGCTGCTCCTCCACACGCGACCGGCGCCGCTGTCAGCGGCCGACGCGCCACGGTGAAAACTCCGGCCACGAGGCCAGGGTTTCGGCGGCCCACGCGTTCGTCTTGTCCTTGTGGCACGTCACGCACGCGTTCGGCACCTTCAGCGTGTCGGACACCGACGGCGGAATGAACTTGAAGGTGTGGCTCCGCACCATCACGTCGCCGAGCGTCTGCTCGATCTTCGGCATGTGGCACGAGACGCACTCGTTGCCGGCCGATCCCGCTCGATGATGCGTGTGCTGCTCGATGGTCGCAGTGTGAGGACCGTTGGGTGACTTGGGTCCGTGGCACGTCAGGCAGACGTCGGCCGCGGGCTTGATCAGGTCCGCGTTGTTCGCCGTGCCGTGGACATCGTGGCAGCTGAAGCAGGTGACGCCCCGCGTGTACATCACGCTCGTCACGAAGTCGTTCCCCTGCATCCGGTTCTTGTGCGCGGTGCCGTCCGCGAAGTGCGTGAAAGTCGTCGTGCCGAGCGTGTGATCCTCGAGATGCCAGTAGTCCTGCAGCTTCAGGCCCTGACGGAACCCGACCGGCCAGTCGTAGTACAGGCCGCGGATCGGGTTCGTGAGCGGCTGCCCCTGCGAATGACACTGGATGCACGTGTCGTTGGCGCGCACCGTGTCCAGCCGCGCCGGGTTGATGATGTTCGTTCGCGAGGGATCATCCACGTGCGCCGCTCCCGGCCCATGGCACTTCTCGCAGCCGACATTCCATTCCGTGACCTGCTTGGTCGCGATGTCGTAGTTGACGGAATGGCAGCCGTCGCAGAGCGGACCGGTCGGCCGCTTCATGTTGTCGGGCGGATAGTGCACCGTCCACCAGTCGGTGCCGGCCGCCGCGAAGTAGGGGCGCCACACCTTGTGGGTGACGTCCCACTGCGCCGGAAACGCGTAGTAATCGTCACCGATGCGCGTGAAGTACCGCTGCTTCCACTTGCTCCCGTAGACGAACGCGATGTCGGCCGCCTTGAAGGTGACGAGCGGGTTGGGCACCGAGAGATCCGGAATGATCGCGTCCGGATGCGTGCGCGGATCGCGGACGACATTCGCCATGCGTGTCCGCTTCCATCGATCGTAGGTGGACGCATGGCACGTGCGGCAGGCCTCCGAGCCCGCATAGCCTGCGGCGGCCGCCGCGGCCGGTGTCTGCACTGGTGCGCGCGGTGCCTGAGTCTGCAACGCGACGGCTGGCGGCGCGCCGGCGGTCGATACGCCGAACATCAGCAGGAGCGCCAGCGTCGCGCTCGTGGCGCCTGCGCTCGAGGCGATCGCTCGAGTCATGTCAGAGGTTCCATCCGTGCGGGCCGGTCCAGCCCTTTTGGGCCAGATCGCGCTCGAGTTCGATCTGACGCTTGTTCAGGCCGGACGAATCGGTGAATCGTTCCGTGCGCTCGGTGCCGTCGGCCTCGACGATGCGGAGCTCGTACGTGCCGTCCGGCAGATCGCGCGCTTCGTAGCGCAGAAAGCTGCCGCCTTTCTCGAACCAGACAAACACGAAGCCTCCACGTTCTCAGGCCGCCCGGTGCGCGGGCGGCTCGCCGCGGCGCAGGCGCTCGATATTGTCCACCACCGCATCGGTGATGCCGGCATACGACCGATCGGTGACGCCGGCCACGTGCGCGGTCGCGATCACGTTGGGCAGCGCCAGCAGCGGGTCGTCCGGCGCGATCGGCTCCTGCCAGAAGACGTCGAGGCCGGCGCCGCGCAGCCGTCCGCTCGACAGGGCGGCAATCGCCGCCGCATAGTCCACGAGGCCGCCGCGAGCGACGTTCACCAGGCACGCGCCGGCGGGTAGCGCGTCGAACGCCGCCTGGTCGATCAGGCCTCGCGTTTCCGGCAGGGCCGGCAGACAGAGTACCAGAACGTCGGCCGACGCGAACGCCTGCATCCGCTGGTCGAATCCGTAGCACGCCGCGAGGCCCGCCGCCGCCGCGCGATCCGCGTCGGGGCGCCGCGTCAACCCGATCAGATGCACGCCAAACGGCGCCAGCCGTGCCGCCAATGCGCGCCCCACCTGGCCGAGGCCGACGATGCAGACGGTGCGACCAGCGAGAGCGGCGCCGAGCGGCGCGCCCAGCACGCCCGCGCGGACATTGGCCTGCGCGGCTGGCAGTTCGCGCAGCACCGCCAGTATCAATAGCAGCGCGTGCTCCGCCACCGATTCCGCATTGGCGCCGGCGCTGGCCGCCGCGTTGGCCACCCAGATGCCGCGCGCCCGCGCGGCCTCGAGGTCCACTCCCTCGAGGCCGGTGCCGAACTGCTGGATCAGCCGGAACCGGCCTGCGTCGATCAGCGGCCGATCGATGCGACACATGAGCGGCACCAGCACGTCCACGCCGTCGAGCGCCTCCGCAATGGCGTCCTGCCGGCAGACGACGAGATCGTCGGCCGGCAATCGTGGCTCGAGCATCACGCGCGCCATTGGAAAGGTCTCGCCGCAGAACAGAATGCGCATAGAGTCGCGGGTGTGCCGAGCGCCGCTAGACGCGCGATTGCGCGGATCGAATTTCGGCCACCAGCGGGCTCATGTCGCCGTACTCTTCGAAGGCGACGACTTTGCCCTGGCGCACAGTGAAGACGTGCGTCCACCGGAATTCGAGCGACTTGCCCGTGGCCTTGACGCGCGTCGTGTCGTCGCCGGTCACGATCACGCGATCGCCCTGTGCGGTGAACTGCCGCGGTTCGAAGCGGACGATGTCGCCGACCGCCGCGAGGGCCTGAAAGAACTCGGTGACGGCGGCGTGACCGGTGCGCGTGCCCGCCGTCGGCAGGTCCGCCGGGCCCGGCGTGATCCAGGACACCTTCGGATCGAGCAGCGCCAGCAGCCCCGGGATATCCCCGCGCCCGAAAGCGGCATAGCCCTGCTGCACGACTTTCACGTTCTGTTCTTCCAGCGAGGCGGCGACGATCCGTTCACCGACTGTCACGTCAGCCGGGCCGAGCACCGTGGCGAGGTTGTCCTTCACCCAGGCGGCAGCGGCCCGGTTCGCCGCGTCGGCGGCGGCGCGGTCGGCGTAGACGCTAATCGAAATTTCCTGGCCGTCCCCGGCGTCGATCGCCGCGTACGACTGAAAGCCGGCCTGCGCCGCAATGATCGGGACCAGGCCGCTTTCGATCCGTCGAATGATTTCGTCGATCTGTCCGGGCTGCTTCACGTGATAGCGGCGAATGGTAGTGAACATGCGGCCTCCTTGGTGGGCTATTGACCCCGTGACCGCGGCGCACGTGCCGCGCGATGCGGCGGCGCTCGCGCCGCGCGATGCGGCGGCGCTCGCCGCGCCTTAGCATAGCGCGCC
>DATATJ010000013.1:0-7738 GCA_036268855.1 Vicinamibacterales bacterium | reverse complement strand
TGTCGTAGTTGTGGGCCCAGGGTCCGCCGTACCACGTCAGCGTGGCCGTGTTGGTGCTGACGGAGGCGGCATTGGCGGGAGTTTGGTAAGCCGGTTTGTCCGGCGGCAACGGTACGAACGGCTCCGTCTCGACGGTGCCGGCCGGGTCGGTGTTGTTCCATTTCCGGTTGAACTGATCGACGAACCACTGGAACATCGCCGTCTTGGTCGTGAAGTAGTTGTGCTCCTGTTGAGAGTTGGCCGACGGCGTCGTCCAGTTCGACGAGCCGAAGATCGTCATGCCTTCGCTGTACAGGATGACGGCCTTCTCGTGATTCAGCCCCTCGTGCGCGCGCTGCCTGATCTGGACCCCGCCCACATACAGCCGGTCGACGTTCCAGGCGTCCCATAAGCGCGTGGGATCGCGATACTCCGATTGCTCGGTGATCAGACGCACGGGCACGTGGCGCGCGACGGCATTGAGCATCGCGTCGGTGTGGCGCTGATCGGTGATGCGGAACATCAACACGTCAATCTGCTGGGTCTCGAGGTTGTAGCGGCCCACGGCGCGATTCGCGTAATCCTGGCCCGGGGGAAAATTGAGATCCGGATCGATGGGAAAGGTCGGGTAGATGCGCACAGGAGGGTTCGTGATGTTGGCGTAATCGGCGTAGTTGGTGGTGTCGGTCCACAGGTCGTCCCACTTGGTCTTGAAACTGTTGACGACGGCCGGATCATCGGAGAACAGAATCGCTTCGTCCGTGTAGTTCACGTACGGCGTCACCGGGACGTACTCGTACGGGCTGTAGTTCGCGCCGCCGAAGTCGACGATGTTCTGGCCGGCGAAGAGCATCGTCTTCCAGTGCAGGATGCCGGACGCCGTCCGCACGCGCATCGGAATCCCGGCGTCCTGCAGCTGCTGTCGGACGTCGGCGTTCAGCGGATGTCCGACGTCACCGCGCGGATCGATCAGCACGCGCACCGGCACGCCGGCCTGCCACCGTTTGATGATGGCGCTCGCATATCGCGAGTCGTCCATGAACCAGAACGCGACGTCGATGCCGATGGTCTCCTGGCCAATCAGCGTCAGCACTTCGTCGCGGCAGCTCTCGAACGACGGGTCGCACAGCCGCTCGCCGGCGCGGGCAGGTCGAGCGGCACCGGCGATGGTTGCGAACAGGAGCGTGGCGATCAGAAGGCGGCCGACGCCGGCCCGGCCGATGTGGCGACGAACGTGACTCGTGTTCATGTGTGCTCCGGTCGGTCCATCTGACGGTGTTGACGTGCTCAATCTGGGCGGACTTCATCGAAAATTCATCGCGCTTCCGCATTCGTTTCCAGAAGGGGCAAGCGCCATACCGCCGCTCGCCTCGTGGAATCTTTATCGTTTGCCGCGCCAGGGCTTATGAACGGGCGCCGGGGGACTCTTCCAATCGCCGGCGATCGGGCGAGGGACTGGTTTTCAGACGGCGATCCGCCGGGCGCAGGCGTCGCGATGGCACGCAGGTACGTCTGATGCAGCCGTCCGCACCGACCCACGCGACGACTCGCGAACACTGGGCTTTCGGGAGGACGTGGATGCACCGCACGTACGTTGGACTGTTTCTGATCGCGTTGGTCACGCTTGTCGTCGAAGTGCTGTTGACCAGAATCTTCGACGTGCTGCTGTGGCCCAACGTCTCGTTCATGATCATCAGCTGCGCGCTGTTCGGGCTCGGATTGGGCGGCTTGTACGACGTGCTCGAGATCAGGGGAGGGGATGCGCTCGATCTTTCGGGGATCGCGCTGCTGTTCGGCGTCAGCGTCTGGGCGCTGCCGCTGCTCCTGAATGCCGTCCCGTTCTCCGTCGATCGGATCGCGCAGGAGCCTGTCGCGCAGGTCGGCTGCTTCCTGGCGCTCTACCTGATCCTGCTGGCGCCGTTCTTCTTCGCCGGCCTCTGCATCTGCCGGCTGTTCTCCGCGGCGGCCAGCGACATCCAGCGGCTCTATTTCTGGGATCTGAGCGGTGCGGCGGTCGGGTCGGCGCTATTGATTCCGCTGCTGCGCCCGCTCGGGCCCGAGCGGCTCCTGCAACTGGCCGCGGTCGCCGCACTCGTGGCGTCCGCGCTGCTGTCGAACTCCCGTCAGCGGATCGCCCTCCTCGCCACCGTCGCGACGGCGTTCGCCGTTCTGCCGGCGGCGCTGGGCGGCCGATACACGCGGCTCGCCTTGCATCAGAACAAGCGCGACGTCGAGTCGTCGATCGCGCTCGGCCAGTTCGAGGTGTCGACATGGGATCCGGTCTCGCAGATTTCGGTGATCGATCAGCCGTCCACCGGGCAGGCGGAGGCGGATCACGGCAAGAAACACGTCGCCTATGACGGCGGCACCCAGAGCTCGAACTTCTACCCGTTCGACGGCGATTTCGCTGCACTCCGGCGCGAGCTGCCGCGCCGGTTGAAGTATCAGTTCTGGCAGCGCGGCGTGCTGGCCGCGCACTACCTGCGGCGCGACACTGGCCACACGGCCCTCATCATCGGCAGCGCGGGGGGACAGGAAACAAAAGCCGCGCTGTTGTACGGCGCCTCGGACATCGACGCTGTCGAAATGGTGCGCACGGTGGTGGAGCTGGCCACGGGTCCGTACGCGAACTATATCGGCCGCATTTTCGAGCGGCCGGAAGTGCACCTTCATGTTGGCGAAGGACGCAGCTTCCTGCGGGCCTCCGGCAGGACCTACGACGTCATCCAGATCTTCAGCAATTACACATCGTCGAGCGCCGCCGCCGGTTCGGGTGCGCTGTCGCCGATGTACCTGCAGACCGTCGAGGCGTATCGCGATTACTTCGAGCATTTGAAGGCCGACGGAATCCTCCAGATCAATCACCACACGTATCCACGCATGATCGCGACGGCGGCAGCCGCGTGGCGCGCGCTCGGACGCGACGACTTTCGGTCGCACGTGGTCGTCGTCGAGCGGCAGCAGCAGGAGCGGCAGCATCCGGACTACCTGCCGACGATGCTGATCAAGATGTCGCCTTGGACGGCCGCGGAGGTCGCCGACGTCGAGCGGTTCTTTTCGTTCGAGGCCGATGGCGAACCGGCATATCGGATCGTCGAGAATCCACTCGCGCCAGCCGCGAGCTTTCTGCCCGCGGCCTTCTACTCGGGCGTGATACCGGAGTCTCTGCGCGCGGCGGCGCCGTTCGCCGTCACCCCGGTCACCGACGATCGTCCAACCTTCGACTTTCTCCGTCGATCGTGGCGCATGCTCGCGCCCGATCGGCGCGTCGGACTCAACCTCTCGACCGCCGCGTTTCTCGACGCGGAGCTCCGCGGCGACGGATGGCTGCCGATGGACTGGCTGCATTTGATGGTCGCTTCGGCCGCGAGCATCTTCTACGGCCTCGTGTTCGTCCTCGCGCCGATGTACTTCACCCGCGTCGGGCGCGAACCATGGGAAGGCAAGGGGCCGGCCTTGTTGTACTTCTCCCTGCTCGGGTTCGGCTTCATCGCGCTCGAGATTCTGCTCATTCAGATCTTCATGAAGATCATCGGATATCCGCTGTACGCCGTCGCGACGGTGATCACCGTGATGCTGGTGGGCGCCGGCGTGGGCAGCATGGCGTCACAGTGGGTTGTTGGACGAGGCGCTGCACGATGGCGTCTTTCGTTTGGCGGCACCATTGTCGCCGGCTTGACGCTCTGGATCCTGTACCCGGCGATCAGCAGTCATGTGATCGCGGCCGCGATGCCCGTGCGCATCGCCGCAGCGACCGCGATGATTTTTCCGCTCGCATTCTTCATGGGCATGCCGTTTCCGCTCGGCATCCTGGAGCTCGCCGGAAAGCCGCGCGGCGCCGTCGCCTGGGCGTGGAGCATGAATGGCCTCTGCTCGACGATAGGCAGCGTCGCCACCGTGCTTCTGTCGCTGTGGCTGGGATTGCGGATCACCGTGTTGGTTGCGCTGCTCGCGTACGCCGGAGCGGCGGCCGCGTATGGCGCCCTGCGGCGCGCCAGCGAGCGCCTGGGCTCGGCGGCTCCACGCCCGTACCAACTGCCGTCGCTCGCCAGCCTTCCAGGTGACGATGGCGGTTTAAGGGCTGAGGGCGCGTCGTAGGTAAAAAGGGCGCCGCTGGCACGCTTTGTGCCTTTAGGAGAGGTCATGAGAGACCTATTCAAGACGCTCGTCCTGGCAACTCTGCTTCTGGTTCCCGCTGCGACGGCGAACGCGCAGATTACGATCGGCGTCCGCATCGGCGCGCCGCCGCCGCCGCGTGCGTACGCAGTGCCACCGCGGCCGGGTCCCGACTACACCTGGGTCGAGGGCTATCAGTATCCGGAAGGGGGCCACTACAAATGGCACGACGGATACTGGACGCGGCCGCCCTATCAGGGCGCTTATTGGGTCGCGCCGTATCACTCCGGCGAACGATACGTCCCGGGTCGCTGGGAAGGTTCGCGCGGCGTCGTAGCCCACGATCATCGTTGGGACAAGAGCAAGCAGCGCGACGAGAACCGCCGCCGGCGGTAGGCGGTCATCCTCGACCAATCGCTCGACGCGCACTGCTGCCTGTCGAAGCAGCAGTGCGTGGCGAACGAGCCTTCTCGGTCAGTGCCTGTTCTGAACCTGCACGGTCACCGCGGCGCTGGTCTTGCGAGCTCCCGTCGAGTCGCGCGCGGTGGCCGTAATCTTATGCGAGCCGTTCGGCAGGTTCCGGCTGTTCCACGACACGCTCGCCGTACCGCCCGACACTTCCGAGCCGACCGCAACACCATCGACGGCGAATTGCACGCCGACGACACTCACCGAGTCGGTCGCCGCCGCCTTCAGGGTGACGGTGTTCTTCACGGACGTGTCATTTTGCGGGCTGGTGACTCCGACTGCCAGCGTCGATGTCGAGCCCGATGACCCTGCGGCCCAGGACAGCTTGGCCGACGCGGTCGCATGCGCCTCGTAGTACTCCAGCCGAATCGCGTGCGTGCCGGCCGTCATGGTGCGCGTCGCCGTGTAGGTCGTGGCCGCTTCGCTGATCCACTTGTCGATAATCAGCTGACCGTCCACATACAGCCGCGCCCCATCGTCAACGGTGACAGTGAAGGTGTAGCTGCCAGCGTTGAAGTTGAAATTCCCCTGCCACCTCGCCGAGAAATAGTCCACCGGCACAGACGCATCGGGAGAGCCGAGGTTCCAGTCGAACGCCAGCGGGTAGCTGTCGGTCCGCGTGAACGCCAGGGACGTCATCGTCGTGTCCGCGTAATAGCAACCGGTGAACGCACCGTTGACGGCCGCCGGGCAGGTGGGCGGCGGCGGATCCTGCGCGCCTCCCGAGCCGGGTGCCGCGGGAATCATCGCCACGAACACGTCGCGACGTCCGCTCGCGTTTCCCCAGTTGCTCGAGAACGCGACAAACCGTCCGTCCGGGCTGATGTTGGCGAACGGCGCGTCGTAGTAGTCGTTGTAGACGGATCGATGGTGCGCAATCCGGCGGACGTCCCCCGAGCCATCGGTCGCGACCTGGAAGATCTCGTTGTCGAACGGGAAGGCCACCTTGCTGCCGTCGTTGTTGTAGTTGCTGATGAGACCCCACCCTTCGTTGTTCGCTCGCATCGACATGTGGCCGGTCTTGTTCGACGAGCTCAGCGCCATGAGGGCGGTCAGGCTATGAGGCGCGCTCTCTTGCCGGTACGCGACGCCGTTGCCTTTGCCGTTGTAGGTGAAGATCGTGCCGTGCCCGGAGTCGTGATGGAAAAATCCGTCGACGCCCCAGCTGGTGTCGGTGGAGGTCGGCGGGTTCGCCTGCAGATCCCAGATGCGATTGTTGCCCGAGGTGAAGCCGGCCTCGAGATACCGTCCGCTCTTGTCGATCTGCACTTCGTCGATGCCACTTTCCGTGCGGTTCAAAAGCAGCGTGTTCGTACTGCGCTTCCACACGATATAGCCGACCGGCGTGCCGGAGGAGTTCGTCACGTGAAACGCGAACTCGTTGTCGTCCGCCGACATGCTCATTTGCTGCAGCTGATCGCCCGACGGCACGGTGCCCGAGAAGTCCTTGATCGTCGTGGTGGTCTGAGTGCTGACGTTGAAGGCGACGAGGAGGTTCGTGGTGGAGTGGCCGTAGACGATGTCCGGATTGGAGCCGCTCCAAATGGGGTCGGTGGATTGCGGCAGCATCGGCATCAGAATCGAGCTGCCTCTCGTGAACCCGGTCGGATCGAACGTCCAGATCCGGGTGCGGTCGACGCCGCCGTTGACGCAGAGCGCCTTGGCTCTCGTGCTGTTGACGTTGAACGTCGGCCAGTATGAATACTCGACGCGGCAATCGGAGCCGTCGTTCGGGTCGGTCAATCGCATGATCCGCGTGCCGAACGTCGGATCCACGAACGTGCCGCCAGCTGCTGGCAGCGACGGCAGCGCGGGCTCGGGATAGACGGAGTAGTCGGTGGGGAGGGAAGACTGGCCGGTTAGTCGAGCCGGCAACATCGCGGCGGCGATCCCCGCGCACAGCGCGGCGACAGCGATTCGCGGAAGCCGGCGGAACATCCCTGGCGGCGGACACACACGTTCTTTACGGAGGTAATTCAAGGCACACCTCAACTGTTATTCGAATGGATTGTTTGCGGGTGGAGCTGTCCATTCCCAACAGCAAGAGATGCGCCGACTCATGCGAGAGGCCGATTCTATGTGACAAAAAACGCCAGCGCGTCGATCAATTGTCTGTCTAAGAACGACAATCGACCTTGAAGCGTGTAAGTGCTACATGTCAGACGGACAATATCGCCGGAAAGCGGCGAGTTCACCGTGAAATGGTTACATGCTGGTGTGAACCGATGTCGAGATGACGCGACGTCGCGCAGTACATCGTGACGATTGAAGACGTCTGATTGCGTTTGAAGATATTGGTCGCGAGGTTACAGATTTGATTGGAGGGAGCGAGCGCCTGGGCGGGAGCGGCTTGCGCCGCCTGGCTCGGTGGGATCAACGGGCGGCGTGTGCGGTCGCGCGATGCGGAACTCGTTGCATCCGTTTCCGCGGCCGCAATCGACAGTGACGAGGGTGTCGAGGCCGAGACGAGCGAAGAACTCGCGAATGGCGGCCGGCGACGCGACCTGGAACGGGTATCCGCCAGCCCAGTCGATGATGTCGTGCCATCGGTTCATGCCGCGCAGTCGCGAATAGGCCCGCCACTCGCGGATGTAACCCGACGGCGTCTTGACCATGCACTTCGCGAGCTCGCGCGGACCGAACACGCCGACGATGATCAGCGGCCGCAGAATCGCGGCTCTCACGTACAGCCACTTCATGGCCCTCCATCCGTTCGACCAGACACTCTGATCGTTATAGATGGCCAACAGCAGACGTCCGTCGGGTGCGAGCGGCAGCGTTGCCAGATGGAGCGCCCTCCACATGTCGCCCGTGTGATGGAGCACTCCCCAGGAGTACACGACCTCGAATGTTCCGAGCGAGCGCATGTACGGCTCGCTGAGCGCGTCGCCCCGTTCGATCGTCGTTCGCTCCATCGCCTCTGGCGCGTACTGCGCCACGACATCCCGGGAGCATTCGACCGAGTCCTGGTCGTAGTCGAAAGCGTGCACCCGCGAGGCGCCGAGGCGCAACGCGCTGACGACGTGGATGCCGCTGCCGCACCCCACATCGAGGAAGCTGCGGCCGCGGATGTCGCCGAGCGCGTGCGCCATGCTCTCGACCGAACAGCGGATCCGCTCTTCGTCGATGGTCGCCGCGTAGCGCTTCCAGTTCCTGCCGAACGAGAAGCGGTCGC
>DATATJ010000012.1:0-3273 GCA_036268855.1 Vicinamibacterales bacterium | reverse complement strand
TCTGCTCATTTACGCGACGGCGCTCGCCGTGGTGATCGTCGTGCCGATTGAGCTTGGCGGCTATGGGAAGATTTTCGCGGCCATCCCGCCGGCGAAACTGCTCCTGACGCCGCCGGGGCTCCACACCACCGGCGCCTACGGATCGTACGCCACCCTCGCCCTCGGATCGGCGCTCGCGCTCTTCATCTACCCGCACTCGATGACCGCCATCCTGAGCGCGGGCAGCGGCCATGCCATCCGCCGCAACGCCGCGATTCTGCCCGGATATTCGCTGATGCTCGGCTTCCTCGCGCTGATCGGCTTCATGGCGATCGCGGCCGGCGTGGACCACATGCCCGAGTACGCGGACGGCTTCAAGACGTTCCAGGCGAACTTCGCCGTGCCGGCGCTCCTGCTCCACAGCTTCCCGTCGTGGTTCGTCGGCATCGCGTTCGCCGGCATCGGGATCGGCGCGCTCGTGCCGGCGGCGATCATGTCGATCGCCTCCGCGAATCTCTACACGCGCAACATCCATCGCGAGTTCATCCGGCCGGACTGCACGCCGAAGGCCGAAGCGCAGATGGCCAAGTGGGTTTCGCTCGTCGTCAAGGGGGGTGCGCTCGTCTTCATCCTGTTCGTGCCGACGGAGTACGCCATTCAGCTTCAGCTGCTCGGCGGCATCTGGATCATCCAGACCGTGCCGGCTGTGCTTCTCGGGGCGTACACGCGATGGTTCGACGACTGGGCGCTGCTCGTCGGCTGGGCGGCAGGGACGATGACCGGCACCTGGATGGCCGTGTCGGTGAACTTCGCGTCGATCTATCCGCTGACGCTGTTCGGATATGCCATTCCGGGCTACTCGGCGCTCTACACGCTCGTGCTGAATCTCGCCATCGCGACCGCGCTCACGCTCGTCTTCCACGCGATGGGACAGCCGCGCATCGACGAGACGATCGAAGCCGACTACGGAATCTGACCGGCGAATCGCCCGTGGCCGTGCCTTTGCCTTGCGCGCTCGACGCCATATTGAGGGCACCATTACAATGCCCGGCGAGACGCTTCGGTGGGCCGCGCTACCCGTGCGGTGTCGACGGGGGAGCTACTCCTGTCGCAGCGCGACGAGCGGCTCGACGCGCGCGGCGCGCCGGCCTGGAACGTACGAGGCCACGCCTGCGACCGCGCAGAGGAGCGTCAGCACCGCGGCGTAGGTTGACACGTCGTACGGCGTGACGCCGAATAGCAGGCTCCCGAGCACCCGAAGCAGCAGGATCGAGACGGCGAGACCGACGACGGCGCCAATCCCCGCGAGGCGGAGTCCGAGTCCGACGACCGACCGCGTCAATCGCCCCAGCGGAGCGCCGAGGGCAATCCGGATACCGATCTCCTTCGTCCGCTCGGCGACGAGGAACGCCAGCAGGCCGTAGAGCCCGAGACACGCGAGCAGCAGGCCGCTTGCGGCAAAGACACCTGAGACGATCGCGCTGAGGCGGTCGCGCGCGAGGCTCTCCCCGATTGCATCGTCGAACGTCCGCACCTTCGTGACCGGCACGTCCGGGTCGATCGCGTGGAGCGCGTTCACGGCAGATGTCGCGATCGCTGGGCCTTCATGGGCACGCACGAAGAGCGTCATCTCTGTTTCGGGCATCTGGTGATGGCTGTAGAAGATGGTCGGCTGCGCCTTGTCCCTGACAGAGCCCTCGCTGACGTCGCCGACGACGCCGATCACTGGAAGATATGGGTTCTCCCGCTGCATCCAGACGGTGAGCGACGCGCTGAGCGGATCGATGTCAGAGAGGAAGGCTTTCGCGAACGCCTCGTTGACGACGAAGCCTTTTCCCCCAGACGCATCGTCGGCCTCCGTGAACTCGCGGCCGCGCAGCACCGGAATTCCCAAGGTGTGGAAGTACCCGCCGGTGACGACGCGGATTGTGGCGCCTGGACGCTGATACACCGGCACCTCCGGCGTGCCGAGGCGCTGGAACCAGCTGCCACCGCGCGGATCTCCGATCACGGCCAGACTGTTGGCGGCCGCTGCAGACTCCACGCCGGGCAGCGCGCGCAGCGCCGACACCGCCTCGCGGTAGAACGCCCTCGTGCGCTCCGGGCCGTATCGGGTACTCGGCAGGCCGAGTTCCATCGTGAGGATATCGTGCCCGTCCAGGCCGTTATCGACGTGGTTCAATGCGAGGAGCGTCCTCACGAGCAGACCGGCGCCGCACAACAGCACGACAGTCAAGGCGACTTGGCAGGCAACCAGGAATTGCCGGACGCGGGGCGCGTGCGTCACCCGAAATCCGCCCGGCCGCAAGGCGTCCTGTGCGGAGCCCCGGGTCACGAGCACGGCGGGCACAATGCCCACGAGCAGTCCGGTCAGGACGGACACGCCGAGCGCGTACAGCAGCACGCGGCGATCGACCGCGAGCGTCGATACGCGCAGGAGATCCGGCCGCGCGAACGCGACCAGCCCTTCGAGACTCCATCGTGCGAGCGCAATGCCGAGAGCGCCTCCTGCGCCCGCAAACAGAAGACTCTCGACGAGCACCTGCCGGACGAGTGCCACGCGTCCCGCGCCGAGCGATGAGCGAATGGCGAGCTCCCTGCGTCGCGAGGCGAGACGTGCGAGGAGCAGGTTGGCGACGTTGAAGCACGCGATCGAAAGGAGCAGGCCCACCGCGGCGTACAGCGCCAGCACCGACGTGTGTACCTGACCCGTCAGCTCCTCGCGCAGTGGGACCAGAGTGACGGTCGTGTTCGTGTTGAACGTGTATGCCGCGGCGAGGCGGCTGGCCAGACCCGTCATATCGGCGCGCGCGGCGCTGATCGTCGTCCCAGGATTGAGGCGGGCGACGACGTTGATGAAGCGCCCGGATTTTACACGGAATGGATAATTGCGATCGAGCCGGAACGCGCCCCACAGGTCGTTGTCCTGATCGATGAAGCGGAAGGCGGACGGCATGACGCCGACGATCCGGGCCGGCGTGTCGTCCAGACGAATGATTCGACCGATCGCCTCTGGATCGCCGCCAAAGCGCCGCTGCCAGAGCTGATAACTGAGGACGACCACGGCCGCCGCGCCTGGGCGATCGTCCGCCACCGAAATCGTCCGGCCGAGGAACGCCTGAACCCCCAGGACCGGAAAGAACTCCGACGAGACGCCCTGCCCTTTCAGTCGAGCCGGGGCACCGATACCAGTCAGGGTGACAGCAACAGGCCGCCATGCCGCGAAGCCGTGGAGCGTTCGGCTCTGGCGCTGCCAGTCGAGCCAGTTCGCCGGCGAAACGACGTTATGAGTGG
>DATATJ010000011.1:0-19607 GCA_036268855.1 Vicinamibacterales bacterium | reverse complement strand
GTTCAATCGCGCTCTTCCAGCTCCTTCAGCACCGTCCGCAGCGCCTGGTCGGCGCCGCGCAAGTGGTCGATCGCCTTTGTCGCCGAGACGACGAGGCCGCGAGTGATCGCGGTGTTGCGCGACGCGATGTCGGCGCGGGCGCGATCGAGAACCGTGCGGACGGCGCGGTAATCGTCGACCGCCTTACCGACGGCGTCGCTGAGGGCCTGCAGGGACATCTCGACAGTGGGGGTTTCGTCAGGGGTGGTCATGACGTCGCTCTATCAACTCTCGTGCCGCTGCCCTCCCCTTCCCGGCCGTGACATCCGGTTCAGATGGATCGGCACCGGTCATCGAGACGCGCTTCCGAGCGACAATCGGTCGAGGAGCGACAGCATGACCGAATCGACAACCGCCTGGCCTCACGGCGCGCCGACCGTCGGCCAGAAGGCTCAGCGTTCACGTCTCATCGGCCCGGACGACATCGCGCTGTTCACGGCCATCAGCGGCGATCACAACCCGCTGCACTACGACCCCGCACGCGCAAGCCGCACGCGCTTCGGCGGCATCGTCGTCCAGGGCGGCATCACGAGCGCGATCCTGAACGCGGTGGTCGCGGAGGATCTGCCCGGTCCCGGCACGGTCTTCCTGCACGTCGCCTGGGACTTCAAGGCGCCCGCGCGGCCCGGCGACACCATTACGGGCGAAGTGGAGGTCACCAGGGTTCGTCAGGACAAACCGATCACCGAGCTTCTCACGCGGGTCGTCCGCGGCGATGGCACGGTCGTCCTCGAAGGCAACGCGGTCTGTTACACGTTCGCGCTCGGCGAGTAGTCGAGAGAGAAGCGTGCAGCTCGCATGTAAAGTCGGCTCATCGCGGGACGAAAGTCTTCACTTCGCGGCTCTAACGGCGCGCGCGTCTCGCGTTGAAGGCGCAGATTGACGTTTTCACTCCACTTTGCGCACGTGTCTCATCGGTGCAACCTTTGCAACCGGATTGGCCAAACTTTTGGTCCGCAACTCCCTCACTGGCCGAATGCTGATGAGAGGGTCAGCCACCTCCGGTGAGGATACCCGCATGCGCATCTGGCGCTCGAAGTTGGTAATGAGAAGCTTTCGCGCAAGCGCCGTTCTAGGATTGCTCGTCGGCCTCACGTCGGCGGCATCCGCCAGCACGGTCACCTTCGATTCAGTCTCGACGCCGAACTGCGGCACGACCGCCGTCGATCCGATTCCAGCGGGTTACGGCGGGTTCACCTGGGACGCCAACCTGGGCGTCGAGTGCACCTCCGACTACACCGCCGGATATGGCAACAGCTACGGGGCGCCCTCTCTCGAGAACGCCATCTACAATCAGGTCGGCACCGCGTCGACGGTGATCTCCAGAGGGACCACCTTCCAGTTCGACGGCGCGATGGTTTCGGGATGGACCATCAGCGATCTCGTCGACCTCGCCGACAATGTGACCGCTCAGACCATCACCGTGAATGGTTATCTGGGCGGCACTGGCGGTACGCTCGTCGGTACCCAAACCGTGACGCTTGATGGAAGCGACGGGAGTGCAGCGCTCGGGTACCTGACCCTCGGCGGCATTTCCGGTTCGATCGACACGCTGACCATCTCGACGCCGCTGACGAACGCACCCTTCGGCAATTTCTGGCTGATGGACAACTTCCAGTACGAGGATGTCAGCGGTGGTGGATCTGGCGGGTCCGGTGGATCGGGCGGGTCGGGTGGATCCGGTGGGTCGGGGACCAGCCCCGTTCCCGAACCGACGAGCCTCATCCTGGTCGCGTCGGGCATCGCCGGCGTATTGGCGCGCCGACGTCGAGCGTGACGAATCTATTCCGGTCGCTCGCGCGGCGAGGGCTGAATCCGTGCATTCTCAGGGGGTTTCGATGAAACGTCGAGAGTTCATCGTCCGGTCGGTCGGCGCCGGGGCGGCAACCGCGTTCGGTTCTGTGGCCGCGTTCGCCGGCTCTACGTACGATCCCGTACAAGCTCACGCCGCTCCGAGTGCCGTCGGCTCCGTCCCGCGACTGAGCCGGGCCTGGTTCGAGAAGCTGATCGATGAGGACTTCACGTTTCATCGAGCGGAGCATCAGCCCCTTCGCGCTCGCCTCATCGGGGTGCGTGCCGTGGGGGGCCACGCCAGGCACGAGCAGTTCAGCGTGACGTTTCGGGTTGCTGGGGGCGATGCCGAAGGCGGCCTGTTCGAGGCCGAGCACGCCGGCGCCGGCAGGTTTCCGATCAGCATCAGTCCAAGTGCCGATCGCGGGTCGACACGAACGTGTCAGGCGCACTTCAGCCTGCTTGCCTAATCACGTTTCCCTTTACGCAGCTGAGAGGCCACTGTGTCGAACCCGTTTCTCGGACAAATCAGCCTGGTCGCGTTCACCTTCCCGCCAAGGGGCTTTGCCACTTGCGACGGCCAGCTCCTGTCTATTCAGCAGAATACCGCGCTGTTCTCGCTGCTCGGCACGACGTACGGCGGCAACGGCACGACGAACTTCGGGTTGCCGAATCTCCAGGGTCGCGCGCCAGTCCATCGCAGTCCAACACTCGCTCAGGGCGAAAGCGCCGGCGAACTGACGCATACCCTCATCGCGGCGGAGATGCCCGCCCATTCGCATTCGCTGATGGGCAGCACGGCCGCGGCGACGAGCACGACGCCGGCCGGGAACGTCCTGGCGTCCAAAGCGGCGACGCGCGGCGCCAGCCTTTACGCCCCGGCGCCCGCGACAGAGGCGCTCGCGCTTTCAGCCATCGGTCTGGCGGGCGGCGGTCAGCCGCACACGAACGTCCAACCGATGCTCACGATGCTGTTCGTCATCGCGCTGCAAGGCATCTTTCCAGCGAGGAATTGAGGGCCGATATGTCCGCCGATCAACCGTTCCTCGGAGAAATCTTCATGTTCGCCGGCAACTTCGCCCCTGTCGGCTGGGCGCTGTGCAACGGACAGATCCTTTCGATCAGCCAGAACGACGCGCTCTTCGCGTTGCTGGGCACGACGTACGGCGGCAACGGCACGACGACGTTCGCGTTGCCGGACCTGCGAGGCCGTATCCCGGTCGACGTGGGGGCCGGCTACGTTCAGGGCCAGATCGACGGCGTGGAGGCCACGACGCTGACGGTCAGCCAGCTCCCCGCCCACACGCATCCGCTGAAGGCCTCGATCGGGTCGTCGTCGGCGGACGCGCCGGCGACAAGCGATGTGCCCGCAGATACGACACTCGCCGGCGTCCGTGTGTACACCGAGCCGGTGTCGCCCGCCGCGATGAGCCCGAACGCGATCGCGTCGGCGGGCTCCGATCTGCCGCACGAGAACCGGATGCCGTTGATGGCGGTCAACTTCATCATTGCGCTCGAGGGCATTTTCCCGAGCCGGAATTAGACGAGACGTTATGGCAGAACCATTCCTCGGCCAGATCCAGATCGTCGGGTTCAACTTCGCTCCCTTCGGGTGGGCGACCTGCGACGGGCAGCTTCTGCCGATTACGCAGAACACGGCGCTCTTCGCGATCCTCGGCACGACCTACGGTGGAGACGGCATCAACACCTTCGCGCTGCCAAATCTCCAGGGACGCACCCCGCTTCATTCCGGGCAGGGAATCGGCTTATCGACCTACTCGCTTGGCGAAACGGCAGGCCCGGAAGCCGTCTCGCTCACGCCGATGCAGATAGGGCCGCACACGCACTCGCTCAAGGGCGACAGCGCCGTCTCTCCGTCCGGCACGCCGACCGCAACGGAAGTCTTTGGCGTTTCGAAAAGCGCCAAACCAGGAACGGTGAATGTGTACGGCCCGGCGACATCTCTGACGCCTTTCGATACCACAGCTGTCGGCGTCCCGTCCGGTGCTGCCGGGACCCCACACAACAATCGGCAGCCGTATCTCGGTCTGCTGTTCATCATCGCGATGCAGGGCATCTTTCCCAGTCGAAATTGATGAACGGACTCCTGCTCCCTGTGAGGACCGCGCGGGAAAGCGGACGGCTACGTCTCCGCACGACGACGTCCGGGGACCTGCCATTCCTGCTGCGCCTCTATGCATCGACTCGCGTCGAGGAACTCGATCTCACCGACTGGGACGCAGCCACGCGCGCCGCGTTCGTCGAGATGCAGTTCAGGGCGCAGCGCACGCACTACCTGACGCACTTCCCCGATGCACAGTGCGACGTCGTGGAGCTCGAGGGGATCGACATCGGTCGTTTGTACGTCCGTCGCAGCGGGTCAGACATCGTGCTGATGGACATTGCCTTGCTGCCGGCATATCGGAGCGCTGGCATCGGCAGCGAGCTTCTGCGCGCGCTCTTGAACGAAGCGTCGTCTTCCGGGCGCGCCGTTGTCCTGCACGTCGAGGCCAACAATCCACGCGCGCACGACTGGTATCAGCGGTCTGGATTTGTCGATGTCAGCTCGTCTGGCGTTCACACCCTGATGCGGCGCGACCCGGCTTAGACACGCACCGCGATCGCTGGCACGACCGAAGCGTCAGGCTCGGAGCCACCGGAGCATATGCGGATACGGCTCGACACCCAACTCGGCGGCGCGCCGGGGATCCGCGGTCATGCCCACCCACTGAAGCATCGGCACGGCGATGAACCGTCCCTGTGTGAAGTTGTCGATGAGCGCCTGCGAGCCACCGCGATAGCCGCCTTCGTGGAAGACGATGGCCGGATCAAGACCGAGGTGGACGCTGGCCGCATAGGACCATGCGATGGCCATCATCTCCTCGGCGGCCCGCTTGCCGACGTCGATGTGGCAGCGGAGTCGCCGCGCCGGCTCCATTACCGCGAGGTGACCCGCTTCGTGCAGCAGGTCCCCCGGATGCGTCATCCGCGGCGGATCGATCACGAGCGCGCCGTGGTGGATGACGATCCCGGGCACGAACGTCCGATCCGTGATCGGCTCGGCCCTCACGTCGAGGCCGACGCCGATCACAAACTCCACGATGGGGGCGGCAACGACCTCAAATGGGGGCATCGTCAACACGTGCGAGCGGCCGCAGTATACCGCGCCATTCGATTCTTCAACCCGCCTGCGGCAACGGCATGAGCATCATCCGCTGGGCGCGGCTTCCGCTCGCAATCGACCTTCCGTCGCTGCAGGCCGACGTCGCTCGATTACCCGACGAATGGATGCCGCATTTCCAGAAGGCCCACTATGAGGGCGACTGGACGATGCTGGCGCTCCGTTCGATCGATGGACGCGTCGATCAGGGCCTGCCATTCGCGCTCGACGGCCGCGGCGGTCCGGCACAGTATCTCGACACGCCGCTCCTCGCCGAGTGCCCCGCGATCGCGCAGTTCATCGCCTCGCTCGCCTGCCCCGTGATGTCCGCGCGCCTGCTGAACCTGCGCCGCGGCGCCACAATCAGGGCCCATCGCGACGCCGATCTCGCGTTCGAGTCCGGTGAGGCGCGCCTCCACCTGCCGATCGTGACGAATCCAGGCGTGGAATTCTTCGTCGAGGACGAACGCGTCGTCATGGACGCGGGCTCGTGCTGGTACATCAACGCCAACCTCACGCATCGCGTCGCCAACCACGGCGATGCCGACCGGATTCATCTCGTCGTGGATTGCGCCGTCGACGGCTGGCTGCGCGAACGATTCGCTGGCGCCGCCGTGTCGTACAGCGCGAAGACCCGGCGCGACCCCGAGGAGCTGCGGCAGATCGTTGCGCTGCTGCGCGCCATGGACACGCCGGCGGCGCGCGCGCTCGTCGTGCAGCTGGAAGACGAGATCGGAACGCCGGCGCACGGCGTCTGATCCACCACCGCCAGTCAGCTCCTCAGGCGAACACCGCCTCGTACAACATCCCATCGGCGTCCTCACCCACGGGCACGAGGAAGATCGGCAGCGAGCCGAGCGTCGGATGGACAACGGCATAGGTTGCCTGCCTCAGGCGTGGAGATGCAGGGCCTCGAAACAGCAGCGCAAATGGCTCACGGCCGCCTGGGGCTCCGCCGATGCCCTTCGAGGCTTCGATCAGCACCAGATTCAATTCGGCGTCGCCGTCGGCGGTGGTAAACGATCGCTGCACGCAATCCGCAAAGTGGGAGAGGGTCAGGTCCGGTGTCACCGATGTCCTCGGAATGAAGTGTCACTCGTGTGATCAGTTCGCCACGTCCAACATGATTTTGCCGCGACGAGGCGCCGCACCGGCAAGCATTTCATGCGCCGTGCGCACCTGTTCCAACGGCACGACCGACCCGACTTGTGGGATCACGTTGCTGCTTTCGAGCAGGCCCGAAATGGCGCTGAGCCTGGCCGTCGTGACTTCGGCGTAAAAGAACGCTGACCGAACATCAGAACGCGGAAGCACGAAGTCGGTCGAAACAACGGTCACCAGGATGCCGCCCGGTTTCAGAACGCCGAAGGCGCGTTCGCGCGTGTCGCCGCCAACGGTATCAATCACGACGTCCACACTCCGCGCGACATCGACGAAATCGGCGACTCGATAGTCGATCACATCGTTCGCAACGAGAGTTCGGACATACTCTACGTCGTTCGATCCAACAACAGCGATGACGTGGAAGCGCGCGTTCGCGGCAAGCTGGACCGCGTAGGCGCCGACGTTGCCGGCCGCGCCGAGAATCATGACGGTCTGACCGGCGTCGGGACGCGCGTGCTCAAAGAGCATCTGCCACGCTGTGACCGCCACGACCGGGACCGACGCGGCTTCGACACGGCTCAGGCGCGGTGGCTTCGGCGCGACCATGTCTGCGGACGCAGCGGCACACTCGGCGTGCGCGCCAACGAACTGCGCGTTCGTGACGCCGTAGACTTCATCGCCGCTCTTGAACAGACTGACACCCGCTCCGACCGCCTCCACGACGCCACACAAGTCGGACCCGAGCGTCAGCGGCGGTGTGGGGCTGACTTTGCTCTTCCCCTCACGAATCAGCGCGTCCCACGGTCCGACGCCGGCTGCCGCGACTCGCACGAGCACCTCGCCACTCGCTGGACTCGGACGCGGTACGTCTTCAACCTCAATCACGCCCGGCGGACCAAAGTGATGGATGCGTGCGGCTTTCATGCGTCAATGCTATCGCGTCTGGAAGGATATTCCAGACGCGCGATAGTTATCAGTCTGGGTATTCAGCGGCACCGTCGCTGAGATTAGGGAAGACCCTGATGGGATGTTTGTCACGTTCAACGTGGATCGAATATGGAAAGGCCCGACGCAGCGACGGTTGATCCTTCCGCTGTACGCGACGCTCGACAGTGTTCATTTCGCGAAGGGCCAGAGCTATTTGGTGTTTGCAGATCGCCATGTGGTGTCGCCGACCATCGAAGGTTCGATGAAAGTCCCGACCGTCACGGAAGCAGTCTTTTACGTGTCGCAATGTAGCCAGACCCAACCGTCAGAGCAGGCCCGTGAGACCCTCACAAAGTTGGGCCGTGGAAGGAAACCCTAATATTGTGGTCTGCGATTACCGTGGTTTGGAACGGCACATTTACCCCGATAGCGTTTTTCGCTCGGATTTGGGCACCTACCAGGGTAGTGTCTCGGTTTGAATCTGGCTACGTTGGCGGTCGCTGACGCGACCGGGCTAATGGCGTGACAGATTGACCGTGCCGAAGCTCACGCCGTTGCACGAAATGCGGCCCACTGCGGCCGTCAGCGTGGTCGATGTGACGACGACATTGACCATCGTGTACCCGAGAGGAGCAGACCCGACGCCTGGCCCGGTCTCGCAGGGCGGCGGCGGCGTCTGGACGTACAGCATGATTCCGTAGCCATTCGGAGGGTAGATGCCTCCCACCGACAGGCCCGAGAAGCGATCTCCGTTCTTGAACGTCGCCGCCCATGTGCCAGCAAGCGAATTCGGGGAGTTCGACGCCTCTTCGCTGAGCGCCAACTGGATGGCCCCGTCGCCTGAGATGGCATCGCTGATTGTGCCCGACCAATTGCCGACCGGCGACCCTACAGTCTGTGTTGCCGGCGAAGTCGGCGCTACGGGTGAAGTCGGCGTCGCACTACTACTGCAACCTGCAACGCCTAGGATGACCCCAATGACAGCGGCAAGTCGTCCATTCATTCCGATCACGCGGCTGATTTTACCGCCGTCTCGACCACTCCGAGTTCACTGCCGGTCTTTCGTTGTGATCGGGCGCAGGCTCTGACCGGTGTCTATGCCCGCTCGGCCCGCGCCTATCGCGGCATCGAGGCGCTCACCTATCCGTTAGACGACACGGCCTTCGCGGGTGACCCAGTGTGGGCGCATCTGCTTCAAAGCGCAGCGTGAACGCTTGGGCTACAATGGCCAAGGACCGCAAATGGCCGAAGAAACCTTGATCCAGAAGATTCGAAGCCTTCCGCCCGAACGGGTGGCGGAGGTTGAAGACTTCGTCGACTTCCTGACGATTCGGGCTCAGGATCGGAATTTCACGCAGGCGGCCGCGCGCCTGTCCGAGGAAGCATTGCGCGCCGTTTGGGACAATTCCGACGATGCCGAATACGATCGCCTATAGCTTCGGCGACATCGTTCTTGTCCCCTTCCCGTTCACCGATCAAACCGCCTCAACGAAGCGACCTGCGGTGGTCGTCAGTGCTGACGCGTACCATCAGCGGCGGCCGGACGTGATCGTCATGGCTGTCACAAGTCAGATTCTCCGGCCCGCTGGAGCTCTTGGTGAGGTGCTGATCGGCGACTGGTAGGGCGCGGGGCTGCCGAGCCGTATATACAAGAGTGGCGTCCCCATCCAACGACCCGGGAGTTGTATAGAGAAGTGGCGTCCCGACTGCCTGCCAGTTGGAACCAGGTCGCCGTGCGGCTCAGGCAGATCGACGGCCTGCGCCAGGCGGCGTGAAGCACTTGCCGGGCCGGTCGCCGAAGCCGTACAGTAGCGGCATGGAAGTGCACGTCACCGCCGAAACGGCCAAAAAGCTGAACGACCTTGCCACGGCCAGCGGACATGCACCCGAAGACATCGTTGAAGATGCCCTTGCCGGGTACCTGGAAGAAGTGGCCTCAGTCCGGACCATGCATGACAGCCGGTACGACGATCTCGAAAGCGGCCGGGTAAAACCGATCGATGGCGAGGAAGCGTTCAGGCGGCTGCGCGAGAAGAGGGAGCGCCGCTCGTGGTGAAGCCAACGGGATCCACCTCCTACCTGAACAACGATTCATTCCGCATGACGCTGGACCTGTTCCAGACGGGCGTCGATGTCATGCGTCAGAATCTTCGACGCCGTTACCCGGAAGCCCTCGACGAAGAAATCGAACGACTGCTCGGCGAGTGGCTGCAGGAACGACCAGGGGCCGAATTCGGCGACTGCCCGGGTCCGACGGTGGACATAAACACCTTCCTGGCGTGACAGCGCTCGAAAAGGCGCTACGTCAAATCAGCGCCGATCTCGCCGCGACGCGCCGTCCCTTTGCGTTGATCGGGGGACTGGCCGTTTCTGCTCGCACCGAACCACGATTCACTCGGGATGCTGACATTGCCGTTGCCGTAGCGAGCGACGCCGAAGCGGAAGCAGTCATTCTAATGGTTCGTCGTGCTGGCTACGAGATCGAAGCGATCGTCGAGCAAGACGCGGTGGGTCGCCTCGCAACCGCGAGGCTCAGGCGATCCCTGGAGCCCACGAGCCCTGTCGTCGACCTGCTCTTCGCGTCGTCAGGCATCGAGCAAGAGATTGTGGCGGGAGCCGACGAAATCGAACTGCTCCCGCGACTAATGGTTCGCGTCGCGACGATAGGACACTTGATCGCACTGAAGGTACTGGCTCGAGACGATGTCACTCGCCCGCAAGATGCCGGCGATCTGCGAGCTCTTCTTCGCATAGCGTCCGCTCCCGACGTCAGCCAAGCGCGATCCGCGCTGAGATTGGTCGCCGATCGCGGCTATGACCGTGGTCGCGATCTCCAGACTGAACTGGAGAAACTGTTGCGCGCCGAGCACGAACCGGGCTGACGACGAGGTTCAACTTCGCATCAGGGTGCGATCGGCACCTCTCTGAAATCAGTAGACTGGATTGGCGTCCCCAAGTGGAGTTGAAGATTTTTTACATGCTCGTCGGGTCAGCCCTCAGGGCAGCGTAGGATGGCTCTTCCTGACTATGTGTGTTGCCCCGGCACGGGACCACCCACGACTTGTCGGAGTCGCGCCCGATCTCCTTGCTTCCAAGCCTCAACCAGTTGGCGGCCCTTGTCGCTGATATTCACCGCATACGAAACGAGCTGGAAGTTGTTGTTTGCTTTCTGCTCGACCGATGCGAGGCCGCCTACCCGTTTCACGACCAGACCCTCACCGTCACGCACTGCGGCCCGATCTGCTTCAAGGGGCAGAAGGTCAATCTCAGCCAGGTCTTTGCGGGGCAAAATGTGGGGGTCACGCAGGTCGGCGAGCCCATCTGGCTCGTGACCTTCATGCACTACGATTTGGGGCACTTCGACGACGAGACGTGCCGGCTCGAGCCGATCGAGAATCCCTTCGGCCCGAAAGTGTTACCTATGTCGTCGGAATGAACTGTCACCCATGTGACCGGAATAGACCTACATGATGTGGCGTCCCCACCGGGATTCGAACCCGGGTTTTGGCCTTGAAAGGGCCACGTCCTAGGCCTCTGGACGATGGGGACAACAGGCAGGAACTCAAAATGATACTACGACATGCGCCGTTCCTGCATCCTTCGAGAATCCGGCGTGGCTGCGATCCGGCAATGGCCTCCGCCCGGTGACATTCGCGACGCAGACTCTACGGCTCGCCGCCGACGCCCACGACTGCGCGCGACTGCATGCAGTTTGACGGCAGAATGTGCCCGCACCTGGCGTGCAGTGTTAGGGTAAATATCTGACGACATGCGGGCGGGCCCACGCGCGGCCATCGCGGCGCGGGACAGTCGGTGAGGCGAGATGTTCACATGGTTTCAGCGCGACGCCGAGTACCTGCGGTACGAGGCGCGCCAGATATCGAGAACGGCGTACGAGTTGACGATCCTCCTCGCCGACGGCAGCACCCGTGTCGAGCGATTCGCGGATCAGGATGCCCTCGCCGAGCGGCAGGTCGCGCTTCAGCAGGAGCTCGAGCGCCAGGGTTGGACCGGGCCGCACGGCTGGAACCTTTGAACTGAAGAGCGAGGCCGCCATCGCCATGAGTGGCCGCTGGTGGTCGCGTCAGAGCGTCTTCTTCCGATTCCGCCTGCTGATCGTCCTGTGGATGGTCGGCGGCTTCAGTCTCGGCATCGTGGCCGCTCTCCGCAAGAGCGCGCTCGCATGGACCGCGCTCGGCGTCCTCCTGGTCATCGTGGCCGTGAGCAGCGATCGCATGCAATGCCCGCGATGCCGTTCTCGAGTGCGCCCCCGCAAGCAAGGCCGGCCGCCGCGCCAATGTCCCCACTGCGGCCTCCCGACGCGAGTCGCATGGCCGTAACTCGCGTGGGAGTCGGACCTCTGGCTGATGGCGCTGCACGACTAGCGCGACAGGCTGACCGCGCTACTTGATCCCGATCACCATCGAGTCGGGCCCGACGAGCGGCTGAACGCGCGTCTCGCGAAATCCGCACTCCGCCATCCACGCCTGACAGTCCGCCCCCGTGTAGTCGAATCCGCCCGGCGTCTCGATCAGCATGTTCAGGCTCGCCAGCAGCCCGAACGCGTTCTTCGACCGGTCATCGTCGATGATCGCTTCGTAGACGACGAAGGCGCCGCCGACCGGCACGGCATCGAACGCGCGCTTGATCAGCATCTTCTTGGTCGGGAGATCCCAGTCGTGCAGGATGTGCCCCATCATCACGACATCGGCCGCCGGCAGCTCGTGCTTGAAGAAGTCGCCGGCAGTGAATCTGAGGCGATCGGACGCCCCGACGGCGGCGATGTACTCCTCGAAGATCGGCGCCACCTCCGGCAGGTCGAATCCCACGCCACGCAGATGCGGGTTCGCCAGAGCGACCTGCGCGGCGAGATCGCCCTGCGCTGTTCCCACGTCCACAAACGTGCGATACGGCTTCCAGGGGAACGCCTGCGCGATCGCGATGTTGGCGCCGTGGCTGATCCCCGTCATCGCGGAGAGAAATCCTTTCAGGCGCTCGGGCTCGGCGTAGAGGGTCTCGAACAGCCCCGCGGCGCCCGTCTTGACCTCGTTTTGCGGCAGTCCCGTGCGCAGCGCCTCGGTGAGGTGACCCCAGAACGGATAGAGGCGGCGGCTCGCCATCTCGAGGATGCCGCCGATGTACGACGGCTTCTTCCGGTCGAGAAACAGCGCGGTCTCCGCCGTGTTGGCGTAGCCATCGCTATTGCGCGTCAGAAAGCCGAGCGCCACCAGCGCGTCGAGGAAGTCACGCGCCGAGCGCGAATGGAGGCCCAGGCGTCCGCTCAGCGCTTCGAGCGACTCCGGACCGCGCGCCAGTTCCGTAAACAGCCCGATCTCGATCGCGCTGAGGAGCGTCTTCGAGCCCCAGAAGGCCAAACCTGTCTGCAGAATTTTGTCGGGCGTCGGTCCATCATGCATCGGAAGCTCCGCGTCGCGCGGCTTGTGTGCGCGCCGGCGCGCCTCATGTTACAACGAAAGGATGAGGCGCCTGGACGTGCCGAAGTCGACGGTCATCATCGTGGGCGGAGGTGCGTCGGGGCTCTCCGCCGCAGCGGCGCTCGCGCGTCGCGACGTCGACGCCGTCGTGCTGGAGCAGGATGCCGCCGTCGGCGGCACGTGGGCGCGGCGATACGATCGGCTGCACCTCCACACGGTTCGCGGCTTCTCGGGCCTGGCGCACTTCCCCATTCCGCGGCGATATCCACGATATCTGTCGCGTGACGACGTCGTCGCCTACCTCGGAGAATACGCTCGCCGCTTCGGCTTGAGAGTCGTCGCCGGCACGCCCGTGAGGACCATTCGACGTCCCCATTCGTCACCGCAAGCGTGGACCGTCGAGACGATGGGCGGCGACGTGTGGGAGGGCCGCGTGGTGGTCGTCGCCACGGGGCAATACCGGGAGCCGATCGTTCCAAGCTGGCCGGGGCGCGACATTTACGCTGGCCAGCTCGCGCATTCGTCCGCGTATTCGAACGCGGCGCCGTACATCGGCCGCCGCGTGCTCGTCGTGGGGGCTGGCAACAGCGGAGCGGAGATTGCCACTGACCTGTGCGAGAACGGCGCGGCCTACGTGGCCGTGAGCATTCGGACGCCGCCGCCGATTGTGCCGCGCGATCCGTTCGGCCTGCCGGTGCAGCGGACCAGCATCGTCTTGAGCGCGCTGCCGCCAGCCATCGCGAATCGAATCGGATGGGCGACCGCCCGGCTCGCGCTCGGTGATCTCACGCGCTACGGCCTGCCGAAGGGAGAGTTCGCGCCGTACACGACGAAACGCATTCCGCTGATCGATGTCGGGTTCGTGGACGCCGTCAAACGACGACGCGTCGCGGTCAAGGCGGCGCTCGAGCGCCTCACCCAGATTGGTGCCGTGTTCGCCGGCGGAACGAGCGAGCCGTTCGATGCGATCATCGCCGCGACCGGCTTCACGACAGGCCTGGAGTCGCTGCTCGACGTGCCGGACATCTTGAATGAACAGGGTGAGCCGCGAAGCGTGTCCGGTGAGGCCACCGCGCACCCGGGCCTCTATTTCGTCGGCTACACGCACAGCCTGCGCGGACACCTGTTCGAGGCGAACCGCGCCTCGCGTCGTCTAGCCCGAAACGTCGCGCGCTATCTCATGGCCACCGGCTAGAGCCGTTTCGAGAGATGGGTGTAGCCGCTCAAAAGGAGGTAGCGCGTCGATTTGGAAACGGCTATCGCCGCGAGCTCAGCGCCCTCGCCTGGCCTCGCCGGCTCGCTTTCGCGCCCTTGCGGCGTTTCGGCTGATGCAGGCCTTCACCAGCTTCCGCACGAGCGCCGCCGGCAGCGGATGATCGGGCTGAAAACGGATCGTGCCCTTGCTGGTCTCGAACGCCCTCAGATCATCCCTGTAGGCCGCGACGATGCCGCCTGGATAAAATGCGCAATGTTTTTCTGATGCGCCAAACCATACGAGGACTCGCCCGTCGAGACGAAAGGCCGGCCTCTGGTAGCTGATGCACTCTTCGGCCCTCGGGACGATGGTCTTGATCGTTCTGCGCAACCGTTCGAGCGCAGAACGTTGGTCGGGCCCAAGGGCGGCAAGGTACTCGTCGATCGTCGTCGGGTGAATCACGGGCCTCGGTGCCATGACTGCTCCTTGAAAGCGAGCCGAGTCTATCGCAGTCGTGCCTCGCCGCCGGCGGCCCGGTCACACGCCAGCGATTCGGTAGCGCGACTATCCCGGGCCACGTCCATGGCCGATAGCGAAACGATGAGCTCGCCGCAACAATTGACGCCTCGCGGCGCCCCCTTCTCACCGTTCGCCGTGCGTGGCGCGAATTTCATCTTAGGATCCGCGATTGTCGGCCTGATCGCCGCCTCGTAGGGGCGTGGCGTTCCGGCCGACCGAACGCGCGCTCGTAGTTCAACAGTAGACGCGTCGCGAGCTTATACTGCCCGCCATGTCGACTGCGGTTTCGATGGTCGATCGCGAGACCTTTTTCGCGGCGATTGCCCGGCACCGGCGTGCCTCCTGGCGCGTCACGGCTGCGTGCGCCGTGGCCGTGATCGTGGTCGCCATCGTCGTGGCGATCCTGATGGCGCCGCTGCTCTACTGCCTTCTTGCGCTCGGCTTCGACCTGATCAACCTCGTGACGCCCGCGCCCGATCTGATGCGCTGGATGGGCGGCCTCGTCGATCCGATCTTCTCAGCGCGCACCAGCGCATCGGGCGCGACCATCGTCCGCGCCGGGGCGATCGCCGCGATGCCCGGCCTGACGTTGATGGCGATCGCGGCGCTCGGGCTGCGCCGCATCTGGACGAAATCGCCGCTCTTCGATGGCGGCGATCTGCCCGGCCGCACGCCGGATCGCTCCGTCCTCGCGGAAGAACGCCTGGCGAATGTCGTCGAGGAGATGGCGATCGCCGCCGGCATCCCGGCGCCGCGCGTGGTTATCGTGCCGGGCGGCGTCAACGCCGCCGCGTGCGGCCGCGATCAATCGCATGTCACGCTTCTCGTGGGCGACGCGCTGCCAGGCAGCCTCGATCGCGAGCAGCTGGAAGGCGCGATCGGACATCTGATCGCGTCGATCGCCAATGGCGACATGACGATCGGCCTGCGCGTGACGACGACGCTCGCGCTGTTCGCGCTCGTCGCGCGCGCTGGCTCGTCGCTCGACGACCGCTTCGCGTTTCGTCAGACGGCGAGCCTGTGGCGTGTGTTCGTCGCGCCGACGTCCGCCAACACGATCGCGCTCCTCGGCGCGCTGGCGGATCCGTTCTGCGACACCGCGGCGCGGCCCGCCACGACGCCGCCAGTCTCGCGCGGCACCGCGCTGACCTGGCGCGAGTGGGTGACGATGCCGCTGATGGGGCCGGTGCTGATCACCGGCTTTCTCTGCGCGATGGTGACCGGATTCCTGCTGCAGCCGCTGATAGCGCTGGCCTGGCGCCAGCGCAAGTACATGGCCGACGCCACAGCCGTGCAGCTCACTCGCGACCCCGACGCGCTGGCGGGCGCGCTCGCGGCGATGGCCGACGGCCCGAGAGGCATCGTGCCGTGGACCGCGCATCTGGCCGTCGCGGCCGACCCACGCAGCGAGTCCGGGTCGCTCGGCGGCGGGATGGTTCCCGTGTTTCCGTCAGTGGAAAAACGAACGCGCGCGCTGGCGCGCCTCGGCGCGCACGTGGCGTCGACCGGGTCGAGCCGCATGCCATGGCCGCTGCTGATGATCGCCGGAGTGCTGGGCGCGGTGCTGGCCGCGCTGATGGGCGTGGTGGTGTATCTGCTGGTGATCGTCTCGGCAGCGCTGTCCGGCCTCTTCACCGTCGTGCCCGCGGCGCTGCTGCACGCCCTGTTGCGCTCGCTGGGACGCTAGGGCAGGCGGCGCCGGACGACCAGATGCAACGACGGCCGGCGGCGCGCAACGCGCTGCCGGCCGCCCGTTCTTACACGCTGGCGTCGGCCAGAATGACGTCGGTCGCCTTCTCGCTGATCATGAAGATCGGCATCAGGATGAAGTACCCCGGAATCCGCGGGAACGACGACGCGTCCACCACCCGAAGCTTGTGCGTGCCGCGGACGCGGAAGTTGCTGTCGAGCACCGCCATCGGATCGTTCGCCGCGCCGATCTTGTTCGTGCACGACGCGTGATGGCCCCACGCCTCCTTCCGGACGAAGTCCGCGATCTCTGCCCGCGACTGCACCGTCGGGCCGGGCAGCACCTCGCCCTGCGCGGTGATGTCGGCGACACGTGCCGTCATCTTCCGCACGAGCTCGATGCCATCGACGATCGCGGCGAGATCCTGCAGCTTCGCATCGCTCCCCTCGTCGAAGTAGTGGAAGTTGATCACCGGCGTGTCGCGCGGATCGGCCGATCGCAACGTGACGGTGCCGGCGCGGTTCAGCGTGTGCGCCTTCAAAATCAGCCACGTGTGCTGGTTGGTGTGCGCGTTGATGTCGAGCTCCGCGTATCCCGTCGTGTTGTGATCGGCCGGATCCGGGTTGAGGTAATAGCCTCGGAAGCGCGCCGCCGCGGCGATGATGAACAGATCCGCGTCATGCTCCTTGGCGGCCTTCGCAGTCGGCGTCGTCTGAAAGAAGGCTCCGTAGGAACCCACGGTGCTGTACGGCCCTCCCTGACCGCTGAACAGCGTGTTGGCGCACGGATCGTTGCCCTGAAAGAAGGTGCACGTGCTGAGGTACGAGAAGCTCTCCGCCATGTCGGTGACGATGCCGACCTCGTAGCGATCCTGCAGGTTGTGGCCGACGCCCGGCAGGTCCACCAGCGGCGTGATGCCGTGGCTGCGCAATTCGTCCGCGGGGCCGATGCCCGACAGCTTCAGAATCTGCGGGCTGTTAAAGGCGCCGGCCGCCAGAATCACCTCGCCCTTCGGCGATTGCATGAACATCTGCTTCACGGTGCCATCTGCGCCCGTCACGCCCGGATCCGCCCGATACAGCCGCGGCCCTTCGCGGTACTCGATACCGATGGCCGTCCGGCCGTCGAACAGCACCCGCGTCACCAGGCTGTCGGCCTGGATGATGAGATTGTTGGGCAGCGCCGCCGCCGTCTCGAGGATGTACTCGCGCGGCCCCTTGCGGAGTCCCGACTGCATCAGGTTCGCGATGTTGTAATAGCCATCGCGGTTGTTGCGCTCGCGATAGTCGTTCGGATCGAGCTCGGCGCCGAAGAACTCCTTCACCTTCTTCTTGACGACGCCGGCGCCGTGATACAGCTCGTCGAGCGCCGCCTGCAGGAATCGTCCGACCAGATGATCGTTGGCGAAGATCGACGGGCTCGCGATCTCGGTCGGCTGCCATCCGCCATAGCCGTGCCGCGACGGGTCGCCCGGCTTCTGCGGCACGTAGCGGCAGTCCTCGAGGCGCTCGAAGTACTTCCGCATGTCCTTGGCGGACCAGCTGCCATCGCCGGTGATGTCCGCGATGTTGTCCCAGTCCGAGTCGCTGGGATAGACGGCAAAAAGAAAGCTGTGGATCGTGCAGCCGCCGATCGCGCCGACGCGCGGATACCAGATGCCGCCCGTGCCGTCAGGATCTTCGTCGGGGCGATACTTGAAATCGAGCGCTTGCTGCACGGTGTTGCCGTAGTGCCGCACCCAGTAGTCCCAGCGGATGCTCTTGTCCTCGCTCGTCGGGCCGGTGAACAGCGGGATCGCCGCGCTCGCCGGATAATTGTTTCCGCCGGCTTCGAAGAGCACGACCTTGTGGCCCGCTCTGGCGAGATTGCAGGCGAGCGGACCACCGCCCGCGCCCGACCCGACCACGATGTACTCGATCGGCGCGTCTGCGGGCAGCTCCGCCGGCGAGGCACCGAGCACGCGACGCGCGCTGGCAGTGACGGCGGCCGCCGCCGCCGCGAGTGTGGTCGCGAGGAATCCGCGGCGGGACGCGCCCAAGCCGCGCGAGGTGCCGCGGGGCGCGCTCAACTCTCTCGCGCAGTCGGGACACGACGCGAGGTGCTGTTGCGCAGCCGGTGACAGATCGGCGGCATTGACGTTGATGCTCTGCTCGAGACATTCCCTGCACGTCATGATGGTGCTCCTGAAGAAGATGGGTCGGGGAGCCCAATAGTATCCGAGCAGCACACGAATGAATGCCTTCGGCGCACAGAAAATCGAGTAACGGTTTTGTACCTGTGAACGGAGGGATTGCTGGCGCGCGCGCGTCGGCGCCACGGTCCAGCTGGCTCGGTCAGCGCCCGCCGACGGCGTGTCTGATCGTTCGAGACTCCACGGCGCCGGCCAGCGCGTGGAGCTTGATCATCGTCGTCCAGTTGCGCGATGTCACCCCATCGCCGAGCGCGCGGCCGACGGCGGTCGCGAGCCGGCTGTCGAGGATGCCATCCGCGCACCACAAGTACGCCACCCGATCGCCGAGCGCCATCGACTCGGGCGCCCAGTCCCGACCCGCGAGCGCTTCGACTCTGGCGCGGTCGGCGGGGCGATTGAGCACCGCGACGAGGAGGCGTGCATGATCAGTCGCGACCGGCAACAGGGGATTCGCGGCGATGGCCGCGGCCAGATCCTTCGCGCTCAAGACCGTGACGCGCGCCGACACGCCCAGGCGCTCGACGATGCCGCGCTCGATGCGCCCGGCGGCGTCGCGCGCCGGCTTCGCGGCCGCTGTGAAGACGACGTTGCCGCTATTGAGCAACGTACGAACCTCGCCGTACCCGAGCGCTTCGAGGAGCGCGCGCAGATCGGCCATCGCGATCCGCTTGGCCCGCCCCACGTTGATGCCGCGGATCAAGGCCACATACCGTCCGTGCGCTCCGCGAGCCGCCGAACCTCGCATGGTCAGTCGCCTTTGGTCTTCAGGCGGCTGTCGTTGTCTTTGATGAACGCGCGGATCTCATCCGCCATCGCGAGCAGCTTCGTCCACTGCTCCTTGTAGAGCGTGACCGGGAACCGGCCCAGTCCATAGACCGAGACGCCGCCCTTCTCGCTCACCTTCAGGCTGACGCCGCGCGTCCCCTGGTTCTTGAGACGCTCGTTTTCCGCTTTGAGGCGATCCAGTTCCGCGCGCAGATCTTCGTCAGCCATCTGGTATCGTCACTCTGATTCACACTTCTGCGCAAGTCGATCCAGGCACCGTGTAATTTCTTCCGTCACGAAAGCCGACACGACCGGCGGCCGCAGAATGGTAAGTGGCTGACGCGCGACCGATTAGCCGTGCGCGGCGGCGTCCCCGCTATTTGCTGCATCCCGGCGCATGGCATCCCATCGACTGCGATTCGTGATTTTCCAGGAGGCGCCCGGACTGTGGCTGGCGCGCGGCCTCGAACACGACCTCACGGCGGAAGCCGCCACGATCGGCCAGGCGTTGCGCGCGGTGCTGCGGATTGTCCAGGCGCACATCGCGTTCGACGTGCGGCACGCGCACCGGCCGCTCTGCGCGTTTCTCCCGGCGCCGCAGAAATACTGGAACGCCTACGCGTCGGGGACGATGGTGCCCCTGGCGCAGCTGGGCATCAGCGCTCCGCCGGACTGGGACATCCAGGCGGCGTTTGCCGCGCGCCGGCCCGCCGACGAGACGTTTTTCGTGCGGCCCGCGCGCGCCCGCGCCGGCGTCGGCGCGCTGTCGCCGGCGTGAGTGCGGGGCTCGT
>DATATJ010000010.1:0-10436 GCA_036268855.1 Vicinamibacterales bacterium | reverse complement strand
ACCGCCTCATCGTCAACAAGCTGATCTATCGGATTAGCGAGCCCCGGCGCGGCGATGTCGTGATGCTCTATTACCCGCTCAATCCCGAGAAGTCGTTCGTCAAGCGCGTCATCGCCGAAGAGGACGACACGGTCCGGATCGTGGACGGCCGCGTCTTCGTGAACGACGTGCCGCTCAAGGACGACTACATCGCGCCCGAGTTTCGCAGCCACGACGACTGGGGGCCGGAACGGATTCCCGAAGGCTACTATTTCGTGATGGGCGACAACCGGATCAACAGCTCCGACAGCCGGACCTGGGGCATGGTGCCGAAGAAGTACATCATCGGAAAGATCCAGATCCGCTGGTGGCCGGTGGACGCCGCGCGGGTGTTTTAATCGGGGGCTGGGGCCTGGGGGCTAGGGGCTAGAATATAAGGACCAGAAGAATTGTGTCCGAACCGTTGCCAGCCTCGAGCCACCAACCTCCAGCCTCCAGTCTCCAGCCTCCAGCCTCCAGCCTCCCGTCTCCAGCCTCCAGTCTCCAGCCTCCAGCCTCCAGCCTCCAGCCTCCAGTCCCTTCGACCATCCGGTATGCGGCGGTGGCGCGTGTACTCGGCCGCGTCCTGGTGCTGAATTTCGGCGTCGCGACGGCCAAGATCGTCCTCGGGTACTCGACCGGCGCGATCAGCGTCCTGTCCGACGGCTTCCACTCTCTCACTGACGCGGCGTCCAATGTCATCGGCCTCATCGGCGTCCGGGCGGCCGGCCGTCCGCCCGACGAGGATCACCCGTACGGGCACCGGAAGTTCGAGACGGTCGCGGCCGCCGCCGTGGCGGTGTCGCTGCTGCTGGTGATGGTCGAAGTGCTCCGCAACGCGTTCAACCACCTGACGGGGCGTGCGGCGCCCCACGAGATCGGCTGGTCGAGCTTCGTCGTGATGATCGTGACGGTTGGCGTGAACCTGGTCGTCATCGCCTACGAATCGCGCGAGGCCGAGCGGCTCGCGAGCGAAGTGCTCCTGGCCGACGCCCTGCAGACGCGCGGCGACGTCTGGTCGTCGCTCACCGTGATCGGCGCGCTCGCGGGCGCGCGGCTCGGCATGCCGATTCTCGATCCGCTCGCCGCACTGGTCGTCGCCGTGTTCATCGGGTACGCCGGCTTCCAGATCGCGCGCGCCGCCATGGCGATTCTGAGCGATCGCATCGTCATCGCCGACGCCGACCTGGAGCGCGTGGTCATGGCGGTGCCGGGCGTCCTCGGGTGCCACAGAATTCGGACGCGCGGTTCGAGCGATCACGTTTTCCTGGACCTGCACGTCTGGCTGCCGCCCGAGATGCGGCTCACCGAAGCGCACGACATCTCGCATGTGGTGAAAGATCGGCTGATGGCGCGCTATCCGCAGATCGCGGACGCGGTGATTCACATCGAGCCGCCGCCGCTGCGCGGTTGAGGTTTCAGACTGCAGATTTCAGATTGCAGATTTCAGATTGCAGATTTCAGATTTCAGATTTCAGATTGAAGCTCGACGAGTTCGCCGCGCGAAAACGCGCCGCGGCGGAAACGGCGGCGCTCGACGCGTGGAAGACGGAAGTGGATCGCCACGACGCCGATCAGATCGCGATCGGCAACGACTGGTCGCGTGCGCGCTTCGATGGAGATTTTTACCTGTCGCCGGCGGCGGTCGAGCGACCTTCGACGAGCCTCGTCTTCGTTCAATCGCGGAACGGGAACACCGGCGCGCGGGATCCGACGACGCTCGGCGGCGGCGAGGCCGACAAGCATCTGATCTACGAAGGATTGTCGCGTGCGGCCGCCGATGCCGTGCTGGCCGGCGCCGAAACGATCCGCGGCGGCGGCCTCCTCTTGTCCGTCTGGCACCCGGAGCTGATCGCCCTTCGCCAGTCGTTCGGCCTTCCCCGGCACCCCGTGCAGATCGTCGCCACGCTCAGCGGCCTGCCGCTCGACGATGGGATGCTGTTCAATCTGCCTGACGTGCGCGTGGTCCTCGTCACGGTCGCGAGCGCCGCCGATCTCATGCGAGACGCGTTGAGCACGCGTCCGTGGATCGAGACCGTCCGCATGAACACGCCGCACGATCTGGCGGCGGCGTTCCACACGCTGCGGCGCACGGGCATCGAACGAATCTCCGCGATCGGCGGACGCACACTTGCGGCCGCCTTGCTCGACGCGGGCCTCGTCCAGGATGTGTATTTGACGACGTCGGCAAGAAATGGAGGCGAGCCGGACACGCCGCTTTCGCGCCGGCCGCTCGACGGCAAGCTGATCGTGCGGAAACATGGCAGCGGCGCCGACGAGGGCGTTCGGTTCGAGCACCTGCGCCTGCGCACCGCTCCATCCCGCTCTAAATCTGAAATCTGAAATCTGAAATCTGAAATCTCAGCGGAGCCGTACCTCGAACAGCTTCGGCCAGAGCTTTCCGGTGACGAACAGCCGATCGTCCTTCGCGTCGTACGCGATGCCGTTCAAGACATCGGCGTTCCGGCTCTCCGCGTTCGAAAGCAGGCCGCGCAGATCGATCCAGCCCGTCACGTGTCCACTCTCGAGCGAGATGCGCGCGACGTAGGGAGTCTGCCAGACATTGGCGAAGACTTCGCCTTTCACGAACTCGAGCTCGTTGAGATTCTTGACCGGCACACCGGCCGCGGTGACGTCGATGCGCCGCCGCTCGGCGAACGTGACCGGATCGAGCAGCCGCAGCGCCGCACTGCCGTCGCTCATGATGAGGTTCTTGCCGTCGTGCGTCAGTCCCCAGCCCTCGCCGGGATAGTTGAACGTCTGACGCGGCTTGAAGGATTCGCGGTCGTAGACAAAGGCCACGTGCGACCGCCACGTCAATTCGATCAGCGCCGACTCCCAGACGACGATGCCCTCGCCGAAATACTGGTCGGGCACGTCGCGCTGCTGCAGGACCTCGCCGGTTTCCAGCTTCACCTTGCGGATCGACGAGTGGCCGTTCAGCCCCGTGCCCTCGTACAGCACGCCGTCCACATACTGCAGGCCCTGCGTGAAGGCCTTCGGATCGTGGGGATAGATGTGCTGAATCGTATAGCCGAAGACCGGCAGGCCGGCTCCAGCCGGGGCCTGCCACGCGGCGAATCCGGGAACGCGGGCGGGTCCGATGAACATCAGCGTTGCGGCAAGCGCGGCCAGAGCTCTCACGCCAACCGATTATGGATCAGGGGACGCCCTAGTACCCGGCGGCCTTGTCCACCACGTTCCGCAGAGGTTGTCCGCGGTCGAAGCGGCGCAGGTTGTCGGAGAACAGCGCGACGAGCGGTGTGTAGTAATCCTCCATCGACCCCGATGTATGCGGCGTGACGATGACGTTCGGCAGGTCCCAGTATGGGCTTTCGGGATCGAGCGGCTCGCGCGCAAAGACGTCGAGCGCCGCGCCGCCCAGATGTCCCGAGCGCAGCCCCTCCACGACCGCCTCGTCCACCACCAGCTTGCCCCGCCCCACGTTGACGAGCAGCGCGCCGCGCTTCATCTGCGCGATCTCGCGCGCGCCGATCAGCCCGCGCGTCTGCTCGGTCAGCGGCGCACAGAGCACGACCACGTCGCTCTTCGCCAGCAGCGCCGGGAGCGCGTCGGAGGCGAGCTGTTCGTCGACGCCTTCGGGCAGCGGCCCGTCGACGCGCCGCCGCATCGCCGACACACGGAACCCGAACGGCGCCGCCACGCGCGCCACTTCGAGCCCGATGGCGCCCAGCCCGATGATGCCCATGCGACCGCCCCGCAGCGTGCGGATCGCGCTCATGCCGCTGCCTTCGAGCTGATCCTGAATCCACTCGTGCCGCGCCTGATGGCGCAGCGCGATCGGGAACTGCCGCGCCAGGGCGATGGTCACGCCGAGCACGTGTTCGGCGATCGGCCGCGCACGGATGCCGCTGGCCCGCGTCAGCAGGACGCGGCTCGCCACCATCTCCGGATACAGCAGATGACCGACGCCGGCGGCAGGCGCCTGGATCCATCGGAGCCGCGTGAGCGACGGAAAGATGTCGCGATCCACGTGGGGCGTGAACGCCACGTCGGCGTCCGGCAGCAGCCGGCGGATCGTCTCGACGTCCCACGCCTCGAGGATCGTGTGCTGCGGGAAGTCGCGGCGAATCTGCTCGACGAACGTCCGCGGCATGATCCACGCGGCGGACGGGCTGATGACGCCGACGAGGACCTTCATTTACCGTCTTGTATACACCCCTGAACGTCCACCGCGCTTGGCCATGAGGCGGATGTCGCCGATGACCATCGCCTTGTCCACGGCCTTGACCATGTCGTAGACGGTGAGCGCGGCGATGGCGACGGCGGTGAGTGCCTCCATCTCGACGCCGGTCTGCGCGCTCGTGCGCACGCGCGCCTCGATGGTGTAGCCGCGCGCGTTCGGCGTGAGGTCCACGTGCACGCTGGTGAGTGCGAGCGGGTGGCACAGCGGAATCAGCGACGCGGTCTGCTTCGCCGCCATGATGCCAGCCAGCCGGGCGGCCTGGAGCGGATCGCCTTTCTTCACGGCGCCGCTGCGCACGAGCCGCAGCGCCGCGCGCGACATCGTGATCGACCCGCGGGCGATCGCCTCGCGATCGGTCACCGGCTTGTCGCCGACGTCCACCATCTTGATCCGTCCCCGTCGATCGACGTGTGTGAGTGCCCGTCCAGCCGTTGCGGCGCGCGGCTTACTCGCCATCGCTCTCCCCCCGCGCCAGATAGAACGACAGACTCTCGAGCGAGACCGTGAGATCGACGCTCTTCAACTTCACATTGTCCGGAATCTCGAGGGTGCCGGGCGAGAAGTTCAGAATCGCCTTGATGCCGGACGCGACCACGAGGTTGAGCACGTGCTGTGCCGACTCGGTCGGGACCGCAATGACGGCGATGCGGATGTTGTCGCGGCGCGAGATCTTCCGCAGATCGTGGATGTCGTAGATCGGGACGCCGCCGCGCGACTGCTGGCCGACCTTCGCGCTCAGGTTGTCGAACAGCGCCGCGATCTCGAAGCCTTCCAGCCGGAAGCCGGGATAGTCGGCGAGCGCGAGGCCGAGGTTGCCGGCGCCCATGATCGCAACGCGCAGCTTCTGATCGAGGCCGAGGATCTGGCGCAGGTGGCGCTTCAGATCGCGGACGTAATAGCCGACGCCGCGCACGCCGAACTCGCCGAAATACGCGAGGTCCTTCCGAATCTGCGCGGCGTTGAGATGGAACTGCTCGGCCAGCGCCTGCGACGAGATGGTCCGGACGCCGGCGCCGTCGAGCGCGTTGAGGCAGCGCAGGTAGACCGACAGGCGATTGGTGGTGAGTTCGGAGACCTGCTCGAGGTTGTGCTTGCTCCTGGCGCCTTTGTTCGGGGTTTTCACAAGCGTGGGCGATTGTAGCAAAAAGCCCATGCTAATATCCGCGTCCATGGCCACAGCCGTCCAGCCGCCGGGGTTCCAGCCGTACGTGCCGGCGGTGCAGTCGCCCGCCGAATTCACCCTGAAAGCCGTGGTGATCGGCGTCGTCTTCGGCCTGATCTTCGGCGCGTCGACGGTCTATCTCGGCCTGCGCGCGGGCCTGACCGTGAGCGCCTCGATCCCGATCGCCGTGCTCGCCATCTCCGTGCTGAAGAAGCTCGGCGGCTCCACGATCCTCGAAAACAACATCGTCCAGACGATCGGCTCGGCCGGCGAGTCGGTGGCCGGCGGCGTCGTCTTCACGATTCCGGCGCTGATCTTTCTCACGCCGCGCGGCCCCGCGTATTTCACCTATTTCCAGATCACCATGCTGGCCTTTGCCGGCGGCATTCTCGGCGTGCTGATGATGGTGCCGCTGCGGCGCGCGCTGATCGTCAAGGAGCACGGCGTGCTGCCGTACCCGGAGGGCGCGGCGTGCGCCGACGTGCTGGTAGCCGGCGAGCGCGGCGGCGCGCTGGCGGCCACCGTGTTCAGCGGTCTCGGCATCGGCGCGCTGTGGAAGTCGCTCTCGTGGATCGTGCAGGTGTTCCGCACGACGATCGGCTACAGCATGGCGCGCGCCAGCTTCTTTCCGAACGCCACGCTCAACGTCGACATCTCGCCGGAGTACATGGGCGTCGGCTACGTCATCGGTCCGCGGATCGCGGGCGTGATGTTCGCCGGCGGCGTGCTCAGCTGGATGGTCCTGCTGCCGCTCCTGTCGATCCTGGGCAACTACATGCCGGGGCCCTTGCCGCCGGTGCCGGCGAGCGGCCTCCGCATCGCCGACATGAGCGCCCAGCAGCTGTGGAGCGCGTACATCCGCTACACGGGCGCCGGGTCGGTGCTCGCCTCCGGCATCATCACGCTCGTGCGGACGATCCCGACCATCGTGTCGTCATTCCGCGACAGCATGAAGGACTTCGGCGCCGGCCGCGGTGCCGCCACGGCGCGCACGGAACGCGATCTCCCGCTGTCGATCGTCGTCGGCGGCTCGGTGCTGCTCGCGATCTTCCTCGCGGTGATGCCGGGCATGCCGACGCAAGGCAACTTCCTCGTCTCGCTGCTCGTGATCGTGTTCGGCTTCTTCTTCGTCACGGTCTCGTCGCGCATCACGGGGCTCATCGGATCCTCCTCGAATCCGATCTCGGGGATGACCATCGCCACGCTGATCCTCACCTGCTCGATCTTCGTCGCGCTGGGCATGGTCGGCGACTTCTACTCCCCCATCGCGATTTGTGTCGGCGCCATCGTCTGCATCGCCTCGGCGAATGCCGGCGGCACGTCCCAGGATCTCAAGACCGGCTACATCGTCGGCGCGACGCCGCTCTATCAGCAGATCGGCCTGATCATCGGCGTGCTCACGTCGTCGCTGGTGATCGGGATGACGACGCTCTACCTGCACCGGGTGATGGGCATCGGATCGCCGTCGCTGCCGGCGCCGCAGGCAACGCTCATGGCGACGATCATCAAGGGGCTCCTCAGCCAGAACCTGCCGTGGGGCCTCGTCCTCGTCGGCGTCTTTATTTCCGTGACGCTGGAGCTCTGCGGCATCCACTCGCTGTCGTTCGCCGTCGGCTCCTATCTGCCGATCGCGACGACGGCGCCGATTTTCGTCGGCGGGCTGGTGCGCGCCTATGTCGAGAAGAAGACCGGCAAGGCCGAGGAATCCGAGGTCGGTGCCGGCACGCTCTTCAGCTCCGGGCTGATCGCCGGCGGGTCGCTGGCCGGTATTCTGTACGCGGTGCTGTTCGGCCGGAACCTGATTCGCGAAGCCGACGGGGTCACCGGCGTGATCCCGTTCATCCACGAAGGCACGGTGGGAATGGTCGCGGGCGGCCTGCTGTTTCTGGCGCTCGCGGTCGTGCTGTCGCGCGCCGCTCAGAAGAAGATAATGTAGAGACGGTGGTCAAACGCACCCTTCTCGTCGTGCTCGCCCTGACGGCCGGCGCCCTCGCGCAGACCGCCACCCGGCGCGCGACCAACCTCGGCGCGCTGCTCGCCTTTCCCGGGTTCTATCACACGCGGCCGGTCGTCATCGTCGGAACCGTCGCCGTCAAGAACAACGAGCTCCGGATCAGCGACGACAACGGGTCGATGCACTTGATCTTCAAGGGCTCGGCGCCGGACGGCCTCGACGAGATCCGCGGCGAGTTCTGGGACGTCGGCCGCATGAAGCCGGACGACCCGCGGCTGGCCAGCTACGACCTCCGCGCGAGCTTTCACATGGATCCCGAGGCGCCGTGGCCCCGTCCCGGCGAGGTGACGGCGATCATCGCCAGCAACGTCACGCCGACCACGCCGTCGCAGTCGCCGACGATTCGCGATCTCGTCCTCGAGCCGACGCGCTATGTCGATCAGAAGGTGACGATCAGCGGACAGTTCGGCGGGCGCAACCTGCTCGGCGATCTGCCGGACGCGCCGGGCAAGAGCCGCTACGACTTCGTTCTGCGGTCGGCTGATGCGGCGATCTGGGTGACGAACATGCGGCCGAAGGGCAAGGAGCACGGCAAGGACTTCGAGCTCTCGGTGGATGCCCGCATCGACACGGGCCGCTGGCTGCAGGTGAAAGGCACGCTTCAGCAGGGACGGGGGCTGCTCTGGATCGACGCCGAGGCCGGATCGCTGGCGATGGTCAAGGCTCCGGTCGAAACGCCCACCGCGGACGAAGAGCCCGTCCGTGTGCCGGCGGGCCCGCCGCCAGAAGTGATCTTCAGCGCGCCGACGCAGGACGAGGCGGACGTCTCGATGGGCGCGAGCGTCCGCATTCAGTTCTCGCGCGATCTCGATCCAGCGACCATCAAGAATCAGGTGCGCGTCACGTATCTCACGGAGCAGTCGGTCGAGCGCGGCGAGCCGACGACGCCGCAAGCGGAGTTCACGACGCAGTATCTGGCGGCGAACCGCGAGCTGGTGCTGAAGTTCACGAAGCCGCTCGAGCGGTTCCGCACGGTGAAGGTGGAACTGCTCAAGGGGATCCTCGGCACGGACCACCAGCCGCTGGAACCGTGGACGCTGACGTTCGCCGTCGGAGGATCGTAACCGTCGCCGCCGGGCACCATCCGCTGATATTTCGTTACGGCACAATCCGGAATGCTGCCAGCGTCCGCACTTCGCCGGCCGCAGCCCCCGACTCTGTCCCTCCGGACCCAGAGGTCAGCTCGATCACGTAGTCGCCGACACCAAGCGGCACGAGCGACAGCTGTGCCGTGTTCCAGCGCGTGCCGTCCGCGTCGGCGCGCGTGCCCCCGGCGACGGGAATCGCCTTGAGCGGCTTGCCGGTGCGATCGAGCAGGCGCGCGTGGACCGGATCCGACGACACCGAGGGCACTTCGATCGTCAGATGTTCGCTGCGATGGAACCGCAGATCGGCGGTCGGCACGTCCCGGTTGCCGGTCGTCGGGCCGCGCCGCAGGAACAACGCACCCGTCGGACCCGGCGCCGCCGCAATCGACACGCGCGTGGAGTCGGTCGTGGCCGCGGCGCTCCCGACACCCTTCACCCGCAGCTGGATCTCGTACTCGCCGGGCGGCACCTCCGACGCCGGCGCGAGCGTCAGCCGAACGCTGCGTGCGCCCGGATCGATCGCTGCCTCCGCGGTGGCGACCGTCGCCCCGGCGTGATCCAGCAGCATCGCGCTCGCCTCGCCGCCGCCCATCCAGTCCTGGCCATGCCCCGCTTCGGCCACGAGCCAGACGGTGGCCGCTCGGTTGGCGCGCCATCCGGCGGAGGCCAGTAGGCGCAGCGGCAGGTCGCGTGCGAATCCCGCGAGCGGCGCGAGGACCGACGCAATCGCGTGCGTCTCCTCCGCCGCCGCGGCGGCTTCGGGATCGAGCGCCGGCGCCACGCGCGCCGTGGTGGCAACGTCGCCGGCCTTGGCCGCCAGAAATCCGCGCCGCGCACGTACCTGGACGCCCGGGCGCTTCACCCGCACGGAGATCGAATGAAACTTTCCATCGAGCCTGCCGGTCGAGTAGTACCCGAGCAGGTAGTACGACGACAGGTCGGCGACGATGCGCTGCATGCCGGCGTCGAGATTGTTGGAGTTCACGATGGCCAGACCGTCCGTGGACTCGGCGAGCGTCCGCAGCGACGTGAGGCGCGCGCTCAGCATCGCGGCGTCCACGCTCGGCGGCGTGACTGGCGGCGATCCGGGAACCGGAAGGCCCGTCGTGTTGGGGTGGATCGAGGTGTCGAACACGGCGAGGCCGCGCGGATCGACGGGATAGAACGACGTGTTCGCGCGGTTCGCTTCGTCCAGCAGCCGCCGGTACTGCTGCCTGTCGTCGATGTTGGCCAGCATCATGCGATCGCGTTCGCAGCTGGCGTCGTTGCTGCCGTCGGAATTGTCCGGTGGCTTCGTACTCATCTTGCCGGTGCGAGGATCGATGTACACGCCAGCCGTCGGGATGTTGCAGTACAACTTCCGCGAAAGATTCGGGTCTGGCTGATACAACAGCCAGCCGTCGGTGATGGCGATCACCGCTTTGCGCTCTTCGCGCACGCCGCGCAGATAACCGACCAGATCCTCCAGCGCGTCGAGCGTCTGCTTTTCCTGGCGCCGCACGATCATCTCGTCGGCGACGCCGCGATCGTCGTCGCTCGTGCCGTCGGGACACTGCACGACCTGCGTGCCGGGATAGCACGCCTTGTAGGCCTCCTGCTCCGGATCCACGGCGTTGAGCCGGTCGCGCTCGCCCCAGGTCCAGTAGCGCGAAAGGATGCCTTCGATCGTCGTCGTCTTGCGCGCGAAGGTGACGTCGCGCGCGGACATCTCCGGCGTCATGACGCCGACGAGGTCGTCGGGGCCGATCAGCCGCTCGAGCGCGGTGGTCAGCGGCTGGCGGATCCGGTGCGACGCCTCGATCTCGACGTGGTTGATGTCGAGGAAGAGCACGAACACTCGCGCGCGCGCGTCCTGCATCATCGCGCGCGATTCGCCGACGGTGTTCGGCTCGCGCCGTGTGGCCTCGGGCACGTTGCCGCGGATCGTGATGTGCTCGAACGCGTCGA
>DATATJ010000009.1:0-40479 GCA_036268855.1 Vicinamibacterales bacterium | reverse complement strand
GATCACCGACTGGGAATGCTTGTGCGGCAAGTACAAGCGCATGAAGCACCGCGGCGTCATCTGCGACAAGTGCGGCGTCGAAGTGACGCAGGCCAAGGTGCGCCGCGAGCGCCTCGGCCACATCACGCTGGCGACGCCGGTCAGCCACGTCTGGTTCTTCAAGGGGCTGCCGAGCCGTATCGGGCACCTGCTCGACATCTCGCTGCGCGATCTCGAACGCGTGCTCTACTTCGAAGCGTATGTCGTCGTCGATCCCGGCGAGACGGAGCTGAAGCAGAACCAGCTGCTCAACGAGGAGCAGTACCGCAAGGCGCGCGAAGAGCACCAGCACCGCTTCAAGGCCCAGATGGGCGCCGAGGCGATCAAGGAGCTGCTGAAGCGCGTCAACGTCGAGCGGCTCTCGATCGAGCTGCGCGAGAAGATGAAGACGGAGCAGTCGGCCCAGAAGAAGCTGAAGTTCGCCAAGCGCCTGAAGGTGACCGACTCGTTCCGCAAGTCGAGCAACCGCCCGGAGTGGATGATCCTCGACGTGATTCCGGTGATTCCGCCGGAGCTGCGTCCGCTGGTGCCGCTCGACGGCGGGCGGTTCGCCACCTCGGACCTGAACGATCTCTACCGGCGCGTCATCAACCGGAACAACCGGTTGAAGAAGCTGATGGAGCTGAAGGCGCCCGACGTCATCATCCGCAACGAAAAGCGCATGCTCCAGGAAGCGGTGGACGCGCTGTTCGACAACGGCCGCCGCGGCCGCGTGCTGCGCGGCGCGAACAACCGGCCGCTGAAGTCGCTCTCCGACACGCTGAAGGGCAAGCAGGGGCGATTCCGCCAGAACCTGCTCGGCAAGCGCGTCGATTACTCCGGCCGATCGGTCATCGTCGTCGGCCCCGAGCTGAAGCTGCACCAGTGCGGGCTGCCGAAGAAGATGGCGCTCGAGCTGTTCAAGCCGTTCATCTATAACAAGCTCGAGGAGCGGGGCCTCGTCGCCACGATCAAGCAGGCGAAGGAGATGGTCGAGCTGCAGCGGCCCGAAGTGTGGGACGTGCTCGAGGAAGTGATCCGCGAGCACCCGATCCTGCTCAACCGCGCGCCGACACTTCACCGGCTTGGTATTCAGGCGTTCGAGCCGGTGCTGGTCGAAGGCAAGGCGATCCGCATCCACCCGCTCGTCTGCACGGCGTTCAACGCGGACTTCGACGGCGACCAGATGGCCGTCCACATCCCGTTGTCGCCGGAAGCGCAGATCGAGGCGTCGGTGCTGATGCTCTCGAGCAACAACATCCTGTCGCCGGCGCACGGGTCGCCGATCGCGATTCCGTCGCAGGACATCGTGCTCGGCATCTACTACCTCACGAAGTCCAAGAGCGGAGCCAAGGGCGAAGGGCGTGCGTTCGGCAACCCGGACGATGTAATGCTAGCGCTCGAAGCGGGAGAGCTCGAGACGCTCTCGCCAATCCGGCTGCGCTACACCGGCGACATCCAGGACCTGACCGCCGCGCGCGACGATCAGGACGTGCTGCGCACCGAAGTGCAGACGGTGAAGAGCAAGATCATCAACACGACGGTCGGACGCGTCATCCTCAACCAGGCGACGCCGCCGGAGATGCCGTTCGTCAACGGGCTGCTCAAGAAGAAGGGTCTGCAGCAGCTCGTGCAGTCCTGCTATCTGAAGTTCGGCCTCGAGAAGACGGTCGAGATGCTCGACTCGCTCAAGACCCTCGGCTTCACCTACGCGACGCGTTCGGGGCTGTCGATCGGCATCGACGACCTGATCATTCCGTCGGAGAAGGCGCCGCTGGTCGAGACCGCGCGGCAGGAAGTGATCAAGGTCGAGTCGCAGTACCTCGAGGGCGCCATCACCAACGGCGAGCGCTACAACAAGGTGATCGCCATCTGGTCGCAGGCGACGGAAGACATCGCCAACGCGATGTTCAGCGCGATGGAGCTGATGGACCAGGAAGGGCGGCAGTTCAACCCGGTCTACATCATGGCCGATTCCGGCGCCCGAGGCAGCAAGCAGCAGATCCGGCAGCTCGCCGGCATGCGCGGCCTCATGGCCAAGCCGTCGGGCGAGATCATCGAGACGCCGATCACGTCGAACTTCCGTGAAGGCCTCACCGTGCTGCAGTACTTCATCTCGACGCACGGCGCGCGCAAGGGGCTCGCGGACACGGCGCTCAAGACCGCCGACTCGGGCTACCTCACGCGGCGTCTCGTGGACGTCGCGCAGGACGTCATCATCCACGAGCCGGACTGCGGCACGGTGGACGGCATCGAGGCGCGGGCGATCGTCGAGAGCGGCGAGGTGATCGAGCCGCTGCGCGATCGCATCATCGGCCGCACGACGCTCGAGAAGATCGTGGATCCGTTCAGCGGCGAGACGATCGTCGAGGTGAACGAGATCATGAACGAGGAGACCTCCTCCGCGATTCAGGATGCGGGCATCGAGAAGGTCAAGATCCGGTCGGTGCTCACCTGCACCTCGCGCCGCGGCGTCTGCGCGAAGTGCTACGGCCGCGACCTGGCCACCGGCAAGATGGTCGAGCTCGGGTCGGCCGTCGGCGTCATCGCGGCGCAGTCGATCGGCGAGCCGGGCACGCAGCTGACGATGCGCACATTCCACATCGGCGGCACGGCATCGCGGGTCTCCGAACAGTCGACGCTCGAAGCGCGCAACGCGGGCGTCGTCAAGTTCCAGGGGATGCAGGTCGTTCAGGCGAAGGACGGCAACCTCGTCGTCATGAACCGGAGCGGCTCGCTCGTCGTGCAGGATGCGAAGGGGCGCGATCGCGAGCGCTATCCGATCGTCTACGGCGCGCGGCTGAAGGTGAAGGAGAACCAGACGGTCGAGCAGGGCCAGGTGCTCGTCGAGTGGGATCCGTACACGTTCAGCATCCTCACCGAGGAGCCGGGCCAGATCCGCTTCAAGGACATCCTTGAAGGCATCACGGTACACGAAGAAGTGGACGAGGTCACCGGCCTCTCGCGCCTGATCATCGTCGACTCGCCGGACGAGAAGAAGCAGCCGGCGATCGAGATCAAGGGCAAGGACGGGAAGGTCAACCGGAAGTACCAGATGCCGTCGCACGCGCACCTGATGGTGCAGGACGGCGAGATGGTGTCGGCCGGCGACATCCTCGCGAAGATCCCGCGCGAAACGACGAAGACGAAAGACATCACGGGCGGCCTGCCGCGCGTGGTCGAGCTCTTCGAGGCGCGCAAGCCGCGCGAAACCGCCGTCATCTCCGAGATCGACGGCATCGTCAAGCATGGCGGCATCGTCAAGGGGCAGCGGAAGATCATCGTGGTCCCCGACGAGCCGGGAGCGGAGCCGCGGGAATACTCGCTGCCGCGTGGTGTGCACGTCAATGTGCAGGAAGGCGAGCGGGTCCGGGCGGGCGAGCCGTTGATGGACGGACCGTCGAACCCGCACGACATTCTGAATGTTCTCGGCGAGAAGGCGCTGCAGGCGTACCTCGTGAACGAGATTCAGGAGGTCTACCGGCTGCAGGGCGTGAACATCAACGACAAGCACATCGAGACGATCGCGCGTCAGATGATGCGGTGGGTGAAGATCGAGGACGTCGGCGACACCGAATTCCTCGTGGACGAACAGACCGACAAGTTCCGGTTCCTCGAGGAGAACGAGCGCGTGATCGCCGCGGGCGGACGTCCGGCGCAGGGCCGGCCGCTGCTGCTCGGGATCACGAAGGCGTCGCTCTCGACCGACTCGTTCATCTCGGCGGCGTCGTTCCAGGAGACGACGCGCGTGCTCACCGAAGCGTCGATTTCCGGCAAGGTCGATCACCTGCGCGGCCTGAAGGAGAACGTGACGATGGGCCGGCTGATTCCGGCGGGGACCGGCTTCGAGTATTACCGGCAGGTGCGCATCCCGTCGGACGAGCCGCCGCCGCCGCCGCCCATGCCGCAGCCGAGCGACGAGATGGACGATCTCGAGCGCGATATGGAGTACTTCGTGGAGCCCGAGGAAGCGCTCGGCACGCGGGGGGACGCTAGCGAATAATTGCTGATTGCTGATTGCTAATTGCAGCTGCAGATTGGGCGACGATCTTCGGATCGCCGCCCTTTTTTTTGCCCACGTGGCGAGACGCGGACTTCGGTGCGAATGGTCTCGGCCTGGAGGGCGCTGAGAATCTAGACGGCGCTGAGAATGTTGTTCAGTGCCGATACCAGATTGTTCAGCAACGTGCTGAGCGCACCGCCACTGTTCAGTAGATTCGCCACGGCGCACAGCGGACTGTTGGCGTCCGAAACAGCTGTGATATTCATCACCACCTGATTCAGATGGACGGACGTTTCGAGTAATTTGAGATCGAGCGGACCGAGCGTCAACGTCAGAATCGTGCACGATCCGGACACCTGTGCAGGCAGTGTGAGCGACTGCGCGGCCGGGCCGACGATCCCGCCCGTCGGGCTGAGGACGTCGCCGCTGAGATCGGCCACTGCCGAGAGCACGCCGTTGACGACATCGAAGCGTGTAACGGTGAGCGTGCCGGCAAAGCCGCCCGCTCCGGGCGAGAAACTGTTCAACACGGCCGTAATGGCATTGACGCCTGTGCGCGCGCTTTGCACAGGCTGTAGAGCCGCGGGAGTCTGCGGGGTCGGGGCCTGCGCCGTTTGCGCAAGGAGCGCTGATTCCGCCGCAACCGCTGCGGCCAATGGCAAGGCTTTGGCGACGTTGGCCAAAAGCTCCCGCCTCGACGTATCGATCATTCTGTCACCTCCTCGTGAAATGGCTCGAGTGAGCCGTCGGCATCCGTGCACGCGTCGTGCCTGCCCTCCCATTTCCCGCCTCGTGCGTTTCGCTGGTTGCCTCCGCGCGCTGGCGTGAAGTTGATATGCTGAGCCAACGGGCCATCCGCGTGTTATGGCCGTGGATACGCTCGCCGGCCGGGTCCATCCCGGCGTTCTCTCCAAGAAAGGAGCGACCTTTGTCCCTCACCAGATCGCGCGCACTCGGTATCCTCCCAGCTCTCATCCTCATGACGGGTGGCGCGCCCGCCCTCCTCAACGCTCAACAGTCGTCGGCGAGCCCGGCGCTACCGGGCTTCGCGCGCGCCGACGCAGCCGCCGAGCTCGCGTGGGAACAGAAATTCCGCGCCATTCCCGAGCCGGACCGCGTCAAGGCGAACATGAAGCTGCTCTCCGCCGAGCCGCATCACATCGGTTCGCCGTACCAGAAGCAGAACTCCGAGTGGCTGCTCAAGCAATTCAAGTCGTACGGCCTCGACGCGCACATCGAGCAGTTCGACGTGCTGTTTCCGACGCCGATCGATCGGAAGGTCGAGCTCACATCGCCTGGGCATTACGAGGCGAAACTCAAGGAGCCGGCGATCCCCGAAGATCCGACGTCCGGCCAGGCCGGCCAGCTTCCGACGTACAACGCGTACTCGGCCGACGGCGACGTCACGGCGCCGCTCGTGTACGCGAACTACGGAGTGCCCGCGGACTACGACGCGCTGGCGAAGATGGGGATCAGCGTGAAGGGCAAGATCGTCATCACGCGTTACGGTAACAGCTGGCGCGGCATCAAGCCGAAGCTCGCGTACGAACACGGCGCGGTGGGCTGTCTGATCTACTCCGACCCGCGCGACGACGGCTATTTCGACGGCGACGTGTTTCCGAAGGGACCGTTTCGCCCCGACCAGGGCGTGCAGCGCGGCAGCGTGATGGAGATGGAGAAGTATCCGGGCGACCCGGAGACGCCCGGTTGGGGAGCGACACCAGGGTCGAAGCGCCTCTCGCTCGCGGAGGTGACGAACCTGCAGAAAATCCCCGTGCTCCCGATCTCGTACGGCGATGCCGAGCCGCTCTTGAAAGCGCTTGCCGGACCAATGGCGCCCGTCGACTGGCGCGGCGCGCTGCCGATCACGTACCGCGTCGGCCCTGGCCCGGCCACAGTCCACCTCGTGGTGAAGTCGGACTGGAAGGTCGTGCCTGCGTACGACGTGATCGCGAAAATCGCCGGCACCACCGCGGCGGATCAGTGGATCGTCCGCGGCAATCACTACGACGGCTGGGTGAACGGCGCCGCCGATCCGATCGCCGGGCAGTCGGCGCTGCTCGAGGAAGCGCGCGCGTACGGCGAGCTCCTGAAACAGGGCTGGAAGCCGAAGCGGACGATCATCTACTGCGCGTGGGACGGCGAGGAGCCGGCCCTTCTCGGCTCGACCGAATGGGCCGAAACGCATCACGACGAACTGCAGCAGCACGGCGTCGTCTACATCAACTCCGACGGCAACGGTAAAGGGTACTTGAACGCCGGCGGAAGCCACTCGCTCGAGCACTTCGTCAACCAGGTGGCGAAGGAGATCACCGATCCGGAGACCGGCCAGTCGGTGTGGGTGAAGCTGCAGCAGCGCGATCTCGCACGCGCGAAGACGCCCGACGCCAAGGCCGCGATGATGAACGGTACCGATCTGGTCATTTCCGCACTGGGATCCGGATCGGACTACTCGCCGTTTCTCGATCACGACGGCGTCCCGTCGCTGTCGATTTCGTACGGCGGCGAGGGAGGAGGCGGCGTGTACCACTCGGTCTACGACGACTTCTACTGGTACACGCACTTCTCGGATACGACGTTCGTTTACGGGCGGGCGCTGGCGCAGACCTACGGCACGATGATCCTGCGGCTGGCCGACGCGGACGTGCTGCCGTTTCATTTCTCGAACTTCGCCGAGACGGTGTCGCGCTACGAAGCGGAGCTGCGGAAAGACACGGTCGGTCCGGCCGGCGCTCCAGGGTTCGACTGGGTCGGTCTGACGCAGTCGATCGGGTCGCTCGAGGAAGCGGCCGAATCGTACGATTCGGCCATTGCCGCCGCCGAGCAGGACGGCAGCATCTACAAGAAGTCGCCCGCCGATCTGAACGCGCTGAATGTGCTGCTGTATCAGACCGAGCAGAAGCTGCTCGCGCCCGCGGGCCTTCCCGAGCGGCCGTGGTATCAGCACACGATCTACGCGCCCGGTTTCTACACGGGCTACGGGGTGAAGACGCTGCCAGGCGTGCGCGAGGCGCTGGAGCGCCACGATTGGAAGACGGCGTCCGAGCAGACACGGGCGCTCGTGACAGCGCTGAATGCCTACACCGCGCAGATCAACGCAGCAACCGCGAAGGTCACAGGAGACGGCGCGGCGAAGTGATCGGGATGGTCAGGCCGCGAGCTGCCGCCCACTGCAAGATGGGTCATGAAGCGGGGCGACGGTCTTCGGATCGTCGCCCGTGTTTGCACGAAAACGGCGCGGCTCGCCGGATGGATTGCCGACGATGGTAGGATGATTTGGGCCTGTTAATGGACGTCGAAACAGCCATCGCCATCGAGTCCCTCGGAGCGGGAACCGCCAGGCTGGGCGTGGAGTTACGCGCGGCGATGGTGGACCTGCGCACGGAGATGGGCGACCTCCGCCTCGAGCTGCGCGCCGAGATGGCCGACCTCCGCGTCGGGCTGCGCGCGGAGATGGCCGACCTCCGTGTCGAGCTACGCGCGGAGATGGCCGACTTCCGTGTCGAGCTGCGCACGGAGATGGCCGACCTCGGTGTCGAGATCCGTGACGGGCTCGTCGAAAATCGCAGGCATACGCAAGTACTCTTCGAGTCCCTTCACGACGACATACGGATGCTCGCGGAAAGCGTTGTGTCCGTCAACATGAAGCTCGACTCCCTCGGACGGTAAGTGTTCGCCGAGGGGCGAGCATATGAAGAAACAGATAGCCGTCGCCGTTCGTCGGCGAGGACAGGAGGACGCGATGACGCATCAATGGCGATCAACCAGCGTCGTGGCGGCTGCGATCGCCCTCGGACTGAGCGGAGCCGCTCTTTCCGCTTCGTCGCTCGCAACCATTCCGTCTGTTTCGGACGAGGCCCAGACGTCGACGCTGGAGGTGCGGCTCGCGGAGCGGCGGCCAGGCGCCGGGCTGTCCGAGGCGACGGTGCAGGGCTCAGGCGAGAAGGTCTACCTGTACCCCGACGTGATCATTACCAACGCCGATGTCGTCAGCGCGCACGTGATTCCCGGCGATCGCCCCGGCACGTTCAACGTCGGCATCATGTTCAGCCCTGAGGGCTCGGCGAAAATCGAGAAGGCGACGCAGGCGCACCTGAACGGGCCGCTGGCGATTCTCGTCAACGGGCGCGTGATATCCGCGCCCACCCTGCGGAGTCAGATTCGGGGCAGCGCCGTCGTAACCGGCGATTTGACGGGTGCCGAAGCGAGCGCCCTGGCGGCCAGCTTGAATTCGCGATGAGCCGTTCGATTCTCTCACGTCCGGGAAATGGCCGGCGAGCACACCCATGCAGGAGCTGGATCGGCAGATCGACTACTGGAACGAGGTTGGTCCGCGAAAGCCGTTCGCGCACCCTGTCAACTTCGACCGCCTGGCGCAGTGGCTCACGCCCGACAGCTGCGTCCTCGACTTCGGCTGCGGCTACGGCCGCGTCCTCGACTTGCTGCACCGTCACGGTTACCGCCGCCTGATCGGCGTTGATCCATCGCCGGCGATGGCCACCGCCGCCGGCCAGTTGTGTCCCTCGGCGGCGATCGAGACGCTCGCATCCCCTCCGCGCGTAAATCTTCGCGACGCCTCCGTGGACGCCGTCCTGCTGTTCGCCGTCCTGACATGCGTCCCTGGCGACGAAGGCCAGCGCGCGATCGTCGCGGAGGTCCGACGCGTCCTGCGGCCCGGCGGCCTAATGTACATCAGCGATTTGTGGCTTCAACAAGACGCGCGCAACACGGCGCGCTACCTCGAGGGCCAACCGAAGTATGGCCGGTACGGCATCTTCGATCTTCCGGAAGGCGTGACGCTCCGGCACCACGATCGGCAATGGATCGCGGATCTCACGGCGGACTACGAAACGACGGCGATCGACGAAATTCAGGTCCAGACGATGAACGGGAACACGGCGGATGGCTTTCAGTGGTTTGGTATGAAGCCGCACAGACATGTCGAGCTTTGATTTTCTCGTCGATACGTACCGCACCGAGCGGCTGAAGACGCTCAGCGTCTGGTCGCAGATTCCGGACGCGCAGCTCGCGTTCCGCCCCGAACCGCGCGCGCGCTCGCCGCTCGAGCACATGGTGCACCAGTGCCTGAGTGAAGACGTGTGGATGCGGACGATGCTCGGGATTCAGGTCAGCTTGCCGGTCCTGCCGCCGGCCGAAACCCGCCAGGCCTTTCTCGAGCGCTACGCTGCCTGCTCCACCGAGCGGCTCACGGCGCTCGAGAGCAAACCCAACGCGTGGTTCGCGGAGGCGGTGGCGTTCTTCGAGGTGATGCGGTCGCGCGCGTGGGTACTGACGCGGCGCTTCACCCACTCCGCGCACCATCGCGGTCAGCTCACGGCGTATGTGCGATTCTGGGGTCGGCCGCTCTATTCGACGTACGGCCCCACTGCGGACACCGGCGGCCTCCCGGCCAACGGCGCGCGGGTGATTTATCGCTATCCGTCGATCGCGGATCTGCTCGAGCACGAGGCGGCGGGCGGCGCACCGCACGAACTGCCGGGTCCAGGCGCCGCGGCGCCGACCGAGCGGCCAGCGTCGGGCACGTGAGGGGCGGCACGATGTTCGTGGCTGCCCGCATCAGGGGGATTTCATGACCAGACGTTTGATCACCTCGGGCTCGACGTTCGAACGCGAGATCGGCTACTCGCGCGCAGTGGTGGACGACGAGTGGATTTTCGTCTCTGGCACGACGGGCTTCGACTACACCGCGATGAGCATCTCCGACGATGTGGTCGAGCAGGCCGAGCAATGCCTGCGGAACATCCAGGCGGCCCTGGCCGAGGCGGGCGCCACCCTCGCCGACGTCGTGCGCGTGCATTACATCCTGCCGAAGGGGGAGGACTTCTCCAGCTGCTGGCCGACGCTGCGCAAGTACTTCGGCGACATCCGCCCGGCCGCGACGATGATCGTGGCGGGGCTGGCCGATGCGCGGATGCGGATCGAAATCGAAGTGACGGCGCGCCGGCATACGGCGGGCCGTCCACATCAGGGGTCCGCTGCGCTATGATGCGCACGGCTCTTCGCACACGGGAGACGTTCATGCGCCGCATGCTGCTGTTGTTGTTCGCTGTACTGTTCGCGCTGCCGTCGAGCGCGTTCGCCACCTGGTCGGTCACCGCCGTGGACCGCAGCACGGGCCGCGTGGTCATCGCGTCGGCCACCTGCGTCGATCAGAACGATCAGTTCCTGATGGGCGTGCAGGCGGTGCTCGTGCCAGGAAAAGGTGTGGCCGCGTGTCAGGCGGCCGTGGACGGCACGCATCAAAATCAGATGCTCGTCTATCAGGAGCTGCAGAAGGGAACCGACCCGCAGCAGATCATCGACATGCTCAGCAAGGATCCCGCGTTTCAGAGCCGCCAGTTCGGCATCCTGGATCTGCAGGGGCGTCACGCGGGCCACTCGGGGCTCACCAACGGCTATGTGTCTCAGGACATCCAGGGGCAGGTGCCGGGGACGGAGATCTTTTATTCGATTCAGGGGAACATCCTGCGGCCAGGCCAGGTCGTCCCGAATGCGGTCGAGGCGTTCGTGCACACGAAAGGCGCCATCACCGATCGTGTGATGGCGGCGATGGAAGCCGCGGACGGATCGGGCGGCGACAGCCGCTGCACGTGCCCGCCGTGGCCGGCCGACGGGCTGAAGCCGGCGATTCCGTGCGACGGCAAGACGGCGCACGTCGCCTATATCCTGATGGCGGAGAAGACCGACACCAACGGCGACTCGCACAACAACGGGAAGTACACGATGTACATCACCGTGTCGCAGCCCGGGCCCGATCACGGGCCGAACACGATCAAGCCCGGCGAGAACCTGAATCCGGTCAAGACGCTCCGCATGCGTTACGACGCGTGGCGCAAGACGCAGCCTGCGTCGTTCAAATAGGCGCGCGAGCGCAAACAGGACGCCCGGATCGTGACCGGGCCAAGGGAGCGGATGAGATGCGACTCGTACGATTGACGTTGGTCCTGGCGGCGGCCGCGATGGCGTTCGTCTCGGCCGCGCCGCAAGCGGTGCCTCCGGCCGGTGCGCCTGCGGGACAGCGGGGCGCGCAGCCCCCTGCCGGCCAGCGCGGCGGCGGCCGCGGGCGCGGAGCGATCCAGGTGATGACGCTGACGTCGCCGGCGTGGCCCGACGGGGCGAAGATTCCCGCGAAGTACGCGCAGGGCGGCGGCGAGATGTCGCCGCCGCTCGCATGGACCGGCGTCCCCGAAGGCGTCATGAGCTTCGTGCTCGTCGTGCACGACGTCGACGCGGCCATCGGCAACGGGACCGACGATCTCCTCCAGTGGATGCTCTGGAACATTCCCGCAACGGCGACGAGCCTGCCGGAGCACGTGCCCGGCGTCTCGCAATTGCCCGACGGCACGCGTCAAATCAGCGCGACCGGGCCGTACTACCGGGGCCCGGGCGCTCTGGCGGCCGGTCCGGCCCATCATTACGTCTTCGAGCTGTTCGCCCTCGACGCCATGCTCGACCTGCCGGCCGTCGGCGCGTCGCCGCCCCTCACCCGGGCGGCCGTCGTCGTGGCGATGGCGGGGCACATCCGCGGCAAGGCCGTTTACACGGGCCTGTTCAAGTTCGGCCACTGACAACCGGGAACCTCTCGGCTCCGTCTAACGTATCGATCAGAGCGGGCTGGAGGCGATAAATGTCGTTCTTGAAGCGTTTGCTGGGCAAAAACACCGAGCCACCGAAGCGCATTCGCGTCTGCGTCGAATGCGGCATGCCAATCGCCGAGCACAAGGAATGGTGCTCGATCAAGCGCGGCGAAATCGAAATGAAGCTGAGAGCCGCGGCCCCCTCGCCGCAATCCTGACGCTCTCTCCCTCCGCGCGTCACGGCTGATGTAGACTCTCCCCGTTGCGTCCGGCGCGGGATCGGCCGGAGGCGAGAGGGCACGGCTGGATGATTGTCGGCGCGCACATTCTCCTGTACAGCAAGGACCCGGAGGCCGATCGCGCCTTCTTCCGCGACGTGCTGCAGTTTCGCGCGGTCGACATCGGCCGCGGCTGGTTGATTTTCGAGCTGCCGCCGGCCGAGGCGGCCGTACACCCTTCCAACGGCGAGTTCGCGCAGCGGCACGGCGGCCACGATCTGATCGGGTCGCTGATGTACCTGATGTGCGACGACCTTCAGGCCACCATCGCGTCGCTGCACGCGCAGCACGTCTCCTGCTCGGAGGTGACCGAAGAAGCGTGGGGCATCAAGACGACCGTGCGGCTGCCCAGCGGGTCGGAGATCGGCCTGTACCAGCCCACCCACCCCACCGCTCTGGCGCGCGGTCAGCGGACCGCCTAGTGGCGCGCGCGCACTCTTCGCGATGACGCCGGCGTCCCTGGTCGTCCGCGCCCTGTTCGCGGCGTCGGTGGCGGCCGGTCTCGCAGCGGCGGCCGGCGATTCGGTCGAACAGCGATCGCAAGGCTCGCGCGCCGCGGTAGCGCTCGTGGAGAGCTTCGACGGCCTCGGCGCCGGGATGACGGCTGGCGAGGGGACGAACCATCCACCCGTGCCGCGCAATCCATCCGACAACACGCTCGCGGTCGGGCCCAATCACGTCGTGCAGATCGTGAACTCCCAGCTGGCGATCTTCACGAAAAAAGGCGCACGCTATACGGAATCGGGCCGGACGCTCTACGGTCCGGTCAGCACGAATACGCTCTTTGCCGGATTCGGCGGCGTCTGCGAAGCGCGTCCCAACGGCGACGCCGTCGTCCGCTACGATCAGATCGCGGGCCGCTGGCTGGTCGTCATGCCGATCTTCCGGCGCACCGTGTTCGATGGCGATCGATCGAAACCGGGTGAGCCCGCGCGGCCGGGCGAAGCGGAGCGCCCGGGCGCGCCCGCGAAACCGGGACCGCCGCCGCTGCCGCCGGCGGCTGGACGCAGCGGCAGTGCCGCCGCTCCGGCTGCGCCTCCCGAAGGCACCTACGCGATCTGCTACGCGATCAGCACCACCGCCGATCCGCTCGGCCCGTATTATCGATACGCGTTCGAGCGGCCGCTCTTTCCCGACTACCCGCGCCCGGCGATCTGGCCCGATGGCTACTATGTGCCAACCAGCACCGGCGACGAGGTGATCCAGAAGCACGCGTGCGTCGTCGATCGCGCGCGCATGCTGAAAGGCGAACCTGCGACAGAGCAGTGCGTCATCGTCGACGGCGTGAACTTTTTGAACAACGCCGATCTGGAGGGCAAGACCCTGCCGCCTTCCGGCGCGCCGAACATCGTGATGGCGGCTGGCGGTACGCAGCTGAAGCAGATCCTGCAGGACGATGGCATCTACACCTGGAAGTTTCACGTGGACTGGCGCACGCCGTCGAAAACCAGGCTGGAAGGCCCGGTCAAGATCCCGGTCGCGCCGTATCACTACTTGTGCGGCGGCCAGCTCTCCAACTGTGTGCCGCAGCCTGGGACCGATCGCCGCCTCGACGCGCAGGGCGACAAGTTGATGGCGCGGTTGATCTATCGCAACGTGAACGGCCGCGAGTCGATCGTCGCCGTGCACTCGGTAGACACGGCCGGCGGCGGCGGCGTCCGCTGGTACGAGTTCGGCCTGGACGCGCACCGCAGCGTGCGGCTCCGCCAGCAGGGCACGTACGCACCGGACGCGTCGTATCGCTGGATGGCGAGCCCGGCGATCGACCGCCGCGGCAATATCGCGATCGGCTACTCGTTCGGCGACTCGAAGAACTTCCCGGGCCAGCGCATTGCCGCCCGGCTCGCCGGCGATCCCACCGGTCAGCTCACGTTCCACGAGTCGGTTCTCGCCGACGGCGAAGCGTCGCAGACGACGGCGATGCGGTGGGAAGACTACTCGCAGACAGCGATGGATCCGTCGGACGACTGCACGATCTGGTATGTCGGCGACTACCTGAAGGCAGGCTCCGACGCCTACTCCACGCGCATCGGCGCCTTCCGTCTACCCGGATGCCTGGCGCGATAGACTGGGCGCATGCACCCACGCATTCTGGAGCTCATCAGGTATCTCGACGAGCAGCGGGCCGTGCTGCGGGACGTCGTAGACACGGTGCCTCCCGCCGCGCGTGAACGCCGCCCGCCCGACGGTGGCTGGTCGGTCGCCAACATTCTCGAGCACTTGGCCATCGTCGAGCAGCGGATCGGGACCTTCCTCGCGTCGATGATTGCCACGGCGAAGATGGAAGGGCTTGCCGCGGAGACCTCGTCGGAGCCGCTGCTGCCGACGCTTGGTGTCGAGCGCGTGCTGAACCTGGACGAGAAGGTCCTCGCGCCGGATCCGCTGCAGCCGACCGGCTTGGACGCGTCGGCCGCCTGGGCGGCGCTCGAACAGGCGGGAGCGACGCTTCGCGCGGCGGTGCGCAGCGGAGACGGCTTCGCGCTCGGAACGCTCGTGAGGAAGCACCCGTTCTTCGGACCGATTACTGTCTACCAGTGGATCGCGTTCGTCGGCGCCCACGAAGCCCGCCATGCCGGCCAGGTGAAGGCCATCGCCGTCTCGCTCTCGCACACGTAACCGACATCCTCACACGGAGATTCCAGATGGAACAGATCATCGCCGGATTGCTGAAGGACTTCGAGGACGGCAGGATGAACCGGCGTCAGCTGATTCAGAGCATGGCGATCGCCGCCGCCGCGGTCTGGGGTGGCGGCAGCGCGGTCGCGGCCACGGCCGGCGCAGGCTTCAAGACCATGAGCCTCGATCACATCTCCTATCAGGTCGCGGACTACAAGCGGACGCGCGACTTCTATTCAGACCTGATGGGCATGACCGTCTCCGACGACAACGGCACCAACCAGTGCTTTCTGCACTTCGACGATGCGCTGCTCATCGCGAGGAACAGGCGGCCGCGCCCCGGCGCGCCCGCGGATCCGAGTCCGAAGCCGCTGGTCGATCACCTCGCGTACAAGATCGACCACTGGGACACCGACACCGTGAAGAAGGAGCTCGAGAGCCGCGGCTTGACGCCGCGAATGGACACCAACGGCGGTCCGAACTACGTCAGCTTCCACGTGCAGGATCCGGACGGCTTCGACCTGCAGATCAGCGGCCTCGCGAAGCCGGGCGATTCGCAGTACAAGCAGCCGGGCGCGTGAAGCGCTCGTATCGCCGTTGAGGCGATCGTCTCCGTGGCCGCCTCAACGGCTGGTCAGCGTCGTTTCGATCCGGCGGTCGGGGACCAGCCAGATCAGCGCTACGCTGACGTAGAGCGCGTCAGCGATCGCCTGGTGCAGGAACGCCGCCGGGATCGCGATCGCGTACAGCATCAGTGACACCTTGCTTTTCCGATCTCGCCCGAATGCCTGGGCCAGCGCCGATTCCGGGCCTTCCTGCGCGACGATGCGATTGGCGAGAATGGTGAACGCGATGGCCGACATGAACATCACGCCGCCGTAGATCGACGTCGGCAGTGCCGCGAAATGGTTCTCGCCCATCCATCCCGTGACGAACGGCACGAGCGACAGCCAGAACAGCAGGTGCAGGTTCGCCCAGAGGATCGTTCCGTTGATCCGCTCGGTTGCCTGCAGCATGTGGTGGTGGTTGTTCCAGTAGATCCCGAGGAACACGAAGCTGAGGACGTAGGTGAGGAAGCCCGACAGGAGCGGACTGAGCGCGGCCCAGTCCGCTCCGCGGGGGACTTTCAGTTCGAGGACCATGATCGTGATCAGGACCGAGAACACGCCGTCGCTAAACGCTTCGAGCCGGTCCGTGGTCATCGGTTGCGGTCGACGAACGGAGACTATTTCTCCGGCACCGGCTGCAGCCCCATGCGCTGCGCCAGCCGATTGAACGTCGGGAGATCCGTCGTCAGCGACTGCTGCAGCTTGTCGGTCTGCACCTTCAGCTCGGCCATCAGATCGTTGAAGATCGGCTGCACGCTGCCCAGCGGTTTGCCATCACCCGCTTCGACCACCCGAAGCAGCGAGGCGATCCGGTTGTTGATCTTGATCGGAAAGTTCAACGGATCTTCGTTGCTCCGGTTCTGCACCTGGTAGACGCTCTCCTCGACGGCCGTCAGGTTGCGAACGAGCCGGTTCGCAATGGCCTTCAGGTCGGCGTCGTTCGACTTCGACATCCGGTCCGCCACGTCCTTCTTGATCCGGCGGATCTGGATCACGGCCTCGTTTGCTTCGTTCGCCTTGTCGCGGATCAGGCTCGCCATCTCGAACTGCGCCTTCAGGTCTTCGTCGCTCGCCGTGTAGAAGGGATGGCGCTTCACGAGGAGCGGCTGCGTCATGGCCTGTCCGTCGACGGTCAGCCTCACCTGGTACTTCCCGGGCAGCGCCATCGGACCATTGGTGGTTGCGCCCCACAGGACCATGCCTGGGAAGGAGGTCACCGGCTGGTACTCCAGATCCCACGTGAACGAGTCGAGGCCTGCTTGCAGTGACGGCGCCGGCGGCAGCCGCCGTCCCGTCTCTTCGTCGGGATCTGCCACCGCTTCGCCCGGCGCCCCATTCACTGTCCCTCCGCCCGCGCCGCCGCGGCCGGCCTGCGGCGGGGCCCCCTCGAACGTTCGGACGACCTTGCCGCCGGCGTCGAGGATTTCGAGCGTCAGCTTCTGCGCCGGCTTCGTCAGCAGGTAGGCGAGGTGCGCGCCACGGGTGGACCGCATCGCATCGTCAGGCTTGAAGAGATACACGTCGGTCGTCGTCGCCAGGCCGTACTGACGCAGCGGGCCGATGCTGTCGAGCACGTAGAAGCCGCGTCCGTGTGTCGCGATCGTGAGATCGTCGGCTTCCACCCAGATGTCCGAGACCTGCGTGTCGGGCAGGTTCAGCGACAGCGACTGCCAATGATCACCGTCGTCGTACGAGATGTAGATCCCGTGCTCCGTGCCGGCGTAGAGCAGCCCCTTTCGCGTCGGATCCTCGCGCACCGCGTGCGTGTAGTCGTTCGGCTTGATGCCCTCGACGACCTTCGTCCACGTCTTGCCGAAGTCGTGGGTGCGGAAGATGTAGGGCGAGAAGTCCTCGAGCAGCGGCTTCTTCACCGCGATGTACGCCGTGCCCGCGTCGAACGCCGACGCGTCGATCTGGCTCACCCGGCCGAGGTCCGGCATGTCCTTGGGCGTGACGTTTGCCCACGTCTTGCCGCCGTCGCGGGTGACGTGCACGAGGCCGTCGTCCGATCCGGCCCAGACGATGTTGACGTCGGTTTTGCCCGGTCCGAGTGAGAACACGGTCCCGTAGATTTCCGGGCTGTTCATGTCGTGCGTGATCGGGCCGCCTGACGGTCCCATCGTCTTCGGATCGTGACGCGTGAGGTCGCCGCTGATCGGCGTCCAGTTCTGTCCCGCGCTCGTCGTTTTCCAGACGCGTTGCGACGACGTGTAGAGGACGTTCGGATCAGCCTGCGAGAAAATCACCGGGTACGTCCACTGCCACCGCTCCTTGACTTCGTTCGACGCCTCGCCCGAGAAGAACCGCGGGTAGGCGCCCACTTCGCGCAGCTCGCCGGTCCGGCGGTTCAGGCGCGTGAGGAAGGAGCCGTTGTTGGCGCCCGAGAAGTAGACGTCGGGATCTTTCGGGTCGGTCGCGATATAGCCGGGCTCGCCGCCGCCTGCCTGGTACGGCGGCACCGGGCCGCCACGCCCGAAGCCGCGGCCGGCCGGCAGGTTCGTCGAGCTGTCCACGCACATCGTCGTGTTGTCCTGCTGCGCGCCGCACAGGTGGTAGGGCACGTGCTTCGTCGTCATCACGTGATAGAACTGGCCGGTCGCGAAATCCTGGTCCGTCCAGGTCGGCGTTTTCGCGTCGATGTTGTAGCTGACCGCGCCGCCCCCGTCGTTGCCGATCACGACGTGCTTCGCGTCGTCCGGATCGATCCAGATGTCGTGATGGTCGCCGTGCGTGCCGGTGCCGATGTTCCGCATCGTCTTGCCGCCGTCGTCGGAGCGGAAGGCGCTCGTGTTGAGCATGTAGATGACGTCTTTGTTGCTCGGGTCGGCGAAGACGTGGTTGAAGTAGAACGGCCGCTGACGGATGGCGTGCGAAACGTTCATCAGCTTCCAGGTCGCGCCGGCGTCGTCGGTGCTGTAGAGGCCGCCGTTCTCGTTTTCGAGGAGGACATAGACGCGGCTGGAGTCGGCGCCGGAGATGCCGATGGTGATTTTTCCGTCGATGCCCTTGGGCAGGCCGGGGTTGTGCGTAATCTCCTGCCACGTGTCGCCGCCGTCGGTGGACTTGAAGAGGCCGCTGCCCGGGCCGCCGCTCGACATCTGGTACTCGACGCGATAGGCCTCCCAGAGCGCCGCGAACACGACCTTCGGGTTCCTGCGATCGATCTCGACGTCGACCGCGCCCGTCTTGCCGTTGCGGAACAGCACCTTCTTCCACGTCTTGCCGCCGTCGCTCGTCTTGAACACGCCGCGCTCGTCGCTGTCTTTGCCGTAGCGTCCGAAGTCGGCGACGAACGCGATGTCGGGGTTCGTCGGGTCGACGCGAATCTTCGAGATGGCGTCGGAGTCCGTGAAGCCGATGTGCGACCAGGTCTTGCCGGCGTCGGCCGACTTGTAGACGCCGTCGCCCGGCTGCACGTTGCCGCGGATGCACGACTCACCCATGCCGATGTAGACGACGTCGGGATTGGATTCGGAAACCGCGACGGCGCCGACCGAACTGCTCGTCAGCTGACCGTCGGTCATGGGCGCCCAGTTCTGTCCGCCGTCGGTCGTTTTCCAGAGTCCGCCGCCGACGGCGCCGAAATACGCTTCTTTCGCCCGGCCTTTCACACCGGACACCGCGATCGACCGGCCGCCGCGCTCGGGCCCGACGCTGCGCCACTTGAACGCCTTGAGAATGGCAGGATCGATGGCGCCGGGGGCGGTTGTCGCGGACGGCTGCGCTGCGCGCTCGGCGCGCACGCCGAGATGCACACTGGCCGTCAGTGCAAAGACGGCCGCACAGGCCCAGAACCGACGACTGTGTAGAATTGCGAACATGAAAAGGAAACCTCCTGAAGTGGGAGAATTCTAGCATTCTGGGCGACCACGCCGCGGCGTGTCTTTATTCGAAGACAATCGGTCATGAGTTGCACGGCTCGGGCAGAGCTTCCGTGAAGGACGAGCGATGTTTCTTGGCCATTTTGGTCTGGGGTTCGGCGCGAAGAAAGCGGCACCCACGGTGTCGCTGGGCGCGCTGTTTCTCGCGTGTCAGTTGGCGAATGTCTTCGGGCCTCCACCGACGAGCGTCAACGCGATTGGATGGGCGGCGCAGGCGATGTGGCTGCTCGTGATCTGGGGTTATTGGATCGACCGCCACCGCACGGCGTCGAGCTAGGCACGCGGCGCAGCAACGGCCACCCGGCTGGCAAACCAGGCGCTCGGGATGCCGATGCCGAACATATGGATGGCGATGCCGTTCACGACGAGTGGCAGCACGAACGGGGCCGGCCCGATCGCCGAGAGCGGGATGACCACCAGATTCATCACGCCGTACGCCACGATGCCGTAGAGCATCCCGCAGACGGCCCAGTGACGGCGGAGCAAGGCGGCGCGCCGGCTCACCACGAAGTAGGTCGTGACGATCCCGAACGCCACGAAATAGTGGATGGCCACGCCGAGGCCTGCCACCGGCAGACCGCCGCGAAACGCGGCTCTCCCGAGCAGGCCGGACGCAATCGACTGAAAAATCCTGACGGGAGTGGCACCGCGCGCGCCGAACAGCACCACCGCGTCGATGGCGTCGACGGTGCCGACGGCGAGTGTCCCGAAGACCAGCGCCCACGAGGCGGTTCTCTGCCGCGAAGCCATCTCGCGCTACCCTATCATGGACATCATGGACGTGATCATCGGCGTGGTTGGCGGCATCGGCCCGGAATCCACGGTTGAGTACTACCGCCTACTGATCGCCGGGCATCGCGCCCGTCACGGCGACGGCAGCAGTCCGGCGATCGTGATCAACAGCCTCGACGCGACGAGGCTGCTCGACCTGGCCGCCAACGATCTGGAAGGGCTGACGGGCTATCTGGCCGGCGCCGTCGAGCGCCTGGCACGAGCTGGCGCGACGATCGGCCTGCTGGCCTCGAACACGCCGCACATCGTGTTCGAGGCCGTGCAGCGGCGCTCGCCGATTCCGCTGGTGAGCATCGTCGAGGCGGCGCGCGAGGCCGTGCAGCGCCGCGGGTTCGCACGGGTCGGCCTGTTCGGCACACGCTTTACGATGGACGGGCGGTTCTACCCGGACGTGTTCGCGCGCGCCGGCATCGACCTGATCGTGCCGCGCGAGGACGAACGCACGTTCGTGCACGACATCTACGTGAACGAGCTCCTCGAGAACGTCTTCCGCTCCGAGACGCGCGACCGTCTGGTCGCGATCGTGGACGCCATGCGCGTCCGCGACGGCGTCGAGGCGGTGATCCTTGGCGGCACGGAGCTGCCGCTGATCCTGCGGGAGGAGACGGCGGCCGGCGTTCCGCTCCTCGATACCACTCGCATTCACGTTCAGCGGATCCTCGCCGCATGACGCGCGCCCTGCGCGTGATGGTGTCTCCGGCGCGGCCGTGCACCGTCAGCTCGGGCACGGTCGCGCGCTGATGGCGATCGCCGCGACGATTCATACCGTCGAGATCGACCTCGCGGATTCCGATCGCCGGGTGTACGAGACGCTCGCGCTTCGCGTCGCGCGGCACCCGTCGGAATCCGGGGAGTACCTCGTCGCGCGTGTCCTCGCGTACTGCATGGAGTACGCGGAAGGGATCGCCTTTTCGCGCGGGGTCTCGGAACCCGACGAGCCGGCTATCGTCGTCCGTGATCTCACGGGCGCGATTCGCACCTGGATCGAGATCGGCTCGCCGGATGCGGCGCGTCTGCACAAGGCGGCCAAGGTGGCGCAGCGCGTCGCGGTCTACACGCACAAAGACCCGGCACAGCTGCTGCGCCATCTGACCGGCGAGAAGATTCATCGCGCGGCCGATATCGAGCTGCACGCCATCGATCGCGCGCTGATCCGGGAGCTCACGGCGCGGCTCGATCGACGGATGGCCTTCGGGCTCTCGATCAACGAGCACGAGCTGTACGTGTCCATCGGCGCGGAGACGCTGACCGGAGGCGTGACGCGCTTCGCGATCGAATGAGGGCACGAAAGCATCCGCTGGCGGCCAATCGGGTAAGCTAACGCGTCCCCGGAGGTCGAGCCATGTCGATTCGCCGCAGCCTGCTCACGGTCCTTGCTCTGACCCTGCTGGCGCTGCCCCTGCTGACACCGCGCGTCGCCGCCAACGGCACGCAGACCCGGTTGCTGCGCTCGCCGACGGTGAGCGCGACACGGATCGCGTTTGCGTACGCCAACAACATCTGGACGGTCGATCGCGCCGGCGGTTCAGCGCGCCGCCTCACCAGCTTTCAGGGCGAGACGTCCAATCCGCACTTTTCGCCCGACGGCGCGTGGATCGCGTTCAGCGGCGAGTACGCCGGGAACATCGACGCGTACGTCGTGCCGGCCGAAGGCGGCGAGCCGAAGCGGCTCACCTGGCATCCGGGCGCCGATCTTGTACAAGGATGGACGCCCGACGGCCGGTCGGTCGTCTTCTCGTCGACGCGCGCCACCTGGGCGCCCAGCGCCGCCCCCCGATTCTGGACCGTGCCGATGGAAGGCGGGATCGAGCAGCCGATGATGCTGCCGCGCGCCTACCAGGGCAAGATTTCCGCCGACGGCTCGCGCATCGCGTACCGCATGAACAACTCGTGGGACGAGGAGCGCCGCAATTACCGCGGCGGCCAGAACCGCCCGATCTGGATCGTGGACACCAAATCCTACGACGTCCAGTCGCCGCCATGGACCGACTCGAAGGATGTCGATCCCGTCTGGGCGGGCAACATCGTCTATTTCATTTCCGATCGCGACGGCGTCGCCAACGTCTGGTCGTACGAGACGACGACGAAGAAGCTGGCGCAGGCGACAGCGTTCACCGACTTCGACGTGAAGACGCTCGACGCCGGCGCTGGCGCGGTGGTGTTCGAGCAGGCCGGCTACGTGCACGAGCTCGATCCGAAGACAGGCAAAGAACACATCGTCCCGATCACAGCGTCCGGCGACTTCCCGTGGATGATGCCGCGCTGGGAGGACGTGACCGCCCGCATGACGCACCTCGCGCTGTCGCCGACCGGCCGCCGCGTGGCCGTCGAATCGCGCGGCGAAGTGTTCACGATCCCCGCGGAAAAGGGCGACGTCCGGAACCTCACGCGTTCCAGCGGCTCGGCCGAGCGCGATCCGGCGTGGTCGCCCGACGGCAAGTATGTGTCGTACTTCAGCGACAAGTCGGGCGAATACAAGCTGATTATCGAAGCGCAGGGCGGCATCGCGCCGCCGCGCGAGATCACGCTCGAGCATCCGACGCACTACTACACGCCGTCGTGGTCGCCCGACTCCAAGAAGATCCTCTTCAGCGACACGAACCTCAAGGTGTGGGTCGTTGATGTCGAGAGCGGCAAGGCGAAGGTCGTGGGGAACGATCCGTGGATGGTGCCCACGCGCACATTGAATCCGGTCTGGAGTCCGGATTCGAAATGGATCGCGTACGCGAGCCATCTCAACTCGCTCTATCACGCGATCTTCATCACCAACGCCGAGACGGGGCAGGCGACGCAGGTCACCGACGGGCTCGCCGATGCGGTCTGGCCGGTGTGGGACGCCGGCGGCAAGTATCTCTGGTTCCTGGCGTCGACCGATCTCGGGATGAAGTCGCAGTGGCTCGACATGACGTCGTACGATCACAACGAGAACTTCGGCGTCTACCTCGCGATTCTGAAGAAGGGCGAGTCGAGCCCGCTGCTGCCCGAGAGCGACGAGGACAAGGGCGTCGGCAACGCGCCGCCGCGGACGCCGCCGGACGAAGCCCCGGCGGCCGATCGCACGCCGCGTGCTCCCGTCTCCGTGTCGATCGACCTGGACAACCTCCAGCAGCGCATCGTCACCGTCACCGGCATTCCGGAGCGGCCATATGCGACGCTGCGCCCGGGTATGGCCGGCACGGTGTACTACCTCGAGGCGAATCCCCCCGCGACCGAACCCGCCGGCGGCAACATGCTGTACCGCTATCGCCTTCGGGATCGGCGCGCCGTGGTGTTCGCGACAGGCGTGGCCGAGTACGACGTCAGCGCCGACGGGCACAAGCTGTTGTACCGGACGCCCGCACCGCCCGCAGGGCGCGGCGGCCGGGGCGACGCGGACGCCCGGCCGTCGCTGTTCCTCGTCGATGCGGATCGCGCGACGCCGGCGGCGGGTCAGGGGCGGCTCGCCGTGACGCTGCGGATGTTCCTGGAGCCGAAGGAGGAGTTCCGTCAGATCTTCAACGAGGGATGGCGCAACCAGCGCGACTATCTCTACGTGCCGAACCTGCATGGCACCGACTGGGTGAAGGACAAGGCGATGTACGGCGCGATGTTGCCGTACGTGAATCACCGCGCGGATCTCAACTACCTGCTCGACACGATGGGTGCGGAGATCTCGATCGGGCACTCCTATGTCCGCGGCGGCGCGATGCCGGATCTGCCGCCGTCGATAGGCGGCCTGCTCGGCGCCGACTTCACCGTCGAGAACGGCCGCTACAAAATCGCGCGCATCTACGACAACGAGAGCTGGAACCCTGATCTGCGCGCGCCGCTCGCCGAGCCCGGCGTCGACGTGGCCGTCGGCGACTACATCGTCGCGATCAACGGCGAGGAGTTGAAGGCGCCCGACAACATCTATCGTCTGCTCGACGGCACGGCGAACCGTCAAACCGTGCTCGCGGTGAACCGCCGTCCGTCGATGGACGGGGCGCGGACGGTCACGGTGGTCCCGGTTGCCAACGAGCAGACGCTGCGCACGCGTGCGTGGGTGGAGCACAACCGCCGTCTCGTGGACACGCTCTCGGACGGGCAGCTGGCGTACGTCTACCTGCCGAACACCGGGCAGCCGGGCTACGCGAGTTTCAACCGGTATTACTTCTCGCAGCAGGACAAGAAAGGCGCGGTCGTCGACGAGCGCTACAACGGCGGCGGGTCGGCCGCCGACTACATCATCGACGCGCTCGAGCGCGACTTCGACGGCTACTTCAACAACGTCGCCGGCGATCGCCGTCCGTTCACCAGCCCCGCGGCGGGGGTCTGGGGACCCAAGGTGATGATCATCAACGAGATGGCGGGCTCGGGCGGCGATCTGATGCCGTACATGTTCAAGCGGCGCAAGCTCGGCACGCTCGTCGGCAAGCGCACCTGGGGCGGTCTCGTGCACACGGCCGACACGCCCACGTTCATCGACGGCGGATCGATGATCGCCCCGCGCGGCGGCTTCTTCGATCGCAACGGCAAGTGGGCGGTCGAGAACGAAGGCGTCACGCCGGACATCGACGTCGAGAACTGGCCGAAGGACGTGATCGCCGGCCACGACCCGCAGCTCGAACGCGCGGTGCAGGAAGGCCTGCGGCTGTTGAAGGAGCATCCGGTGGAGCGGCTGACGAAAGAGCCGGCGCCGCCGACCACGGGGAAGCGCAAGGCCCCGGGCGGGGCGTGACATTGCAGATTTCAGATTTCAGATTTCAGATTGCAGTCAGATGGCAGATGTAAATGCCGGTTGTCGTGCAGGTCTTCAGACCTGCCCTGGAGTGATCGAATGAGGCTCTGTCGATTCGTCGTGCTGGGCGCCGTCTTCGCGTTGACGTTAGCGGCTTCTTCCGTCGTCGGCCGTTCCGAGCAGGCGGCGGCTCCGGAGAGCGGCCGCGGGCCGTTCGACACGCTGCACTTCCGGTCGATCGGGCCGGCGGCGATGTCGGGTCGCATCGCGGACATCGCCGTGTACGAACCGAACACGGCGATTTTCTACGTCGGCGCCGCGCACGGCGGCGTCTGGAAGACGACCAATGGCGGCACGACGTTCACCGCGCAGTTTCAAGACCAGGGCCTGATGTCGATCGGCGACGTCGCGGTCTCGCAGAACAACCCCGACCTCGTGTGGGTCGGCACGGGCGAAGCGAACAATCGCCAGAGCACCGGCTGGGGCGACGGCGTGTACAAATCGACCGACGGCGGCAAGACCTACGTCAACGCCGGCCTGCGCACCTCCCGCTACATCAACCGCATCGTGATCGACCCGCGCGACAACGACGTCGTCTTCGTCGCGTCGCCAGGCAACCTGTGGGGGCCGGGCGGCGATCGCGGCATCTTCAAGACCACCGACGGCGGCAAGACTTGGACGCAGACGTTGAAGGTTGACGAGGACACGGGCGCCAACGACCTCGTGATGGACGCCGCGAATCACGAGATCCTCTACGCGACGACGTATCAGCGCCGCCGCACCGCCTGCTGCATGAACGGCGGCGGTCCCGGAAGCGGTATCTGGAAGTCCACTGACGCGGGCGAGCACTGGACGCGGCTCACAAAAGGCATTCCCTCGGGTTCGCTCGGCCGCATCGGCGTCGACGTCAATCGCCGGAAGCCGAACGTCCTCTACGCCGTCATCGAAGGCGAGACACCGCTCCCGGCGCGCGGTGCGGGAGCGGGCGAGACGCCGGCAGCGGCGCCAGGCGGCCGCAGCAACGTCTCGACCGGCGCCGACGCGACGCCAACGGGCCTCTATCGATCCGACGATGCCGGCGCGACCTGGCGCAAGGTGAACAACGCGAACCCGCGGCCCATGTACTTCAGCCAGATCCGCGTCGATCCGAACGACCCGGACGTCGTGATCTTCGGCGGCGTGGATCTCCAGATGTCCACCGACGGCGGCAAGACGGTGAATACCGCGTCCGCCTCGAAGATCCATTCGGATCATCACGCCATCTGGATCGATCCGGCCAACTCCAACCACGTGATGATCGGCAACGACGGCGGCCTCGCGGTCTCCTACGATCAGGCCAGGACCTGGAATTTCTTTCCCAATCTGCCGGTCGGGCTCTTCTATCACGTGAGCTACGACATGGCCACGCCGTACCACGTCTGCGGCGGCATGCAGGACAACTACGTCTGGTGTGGACCCAGCCAGGTCCGCGGCAACGCCGGCATCGCCAACTATCAGTGGGTGACGATGCAGGGCGGCGATGGATTCGTGGCGCTGCAGGACCCGACCGATTCCCGCGTGGCGTTCAGCGAGTCGCAGGACGGCAACATGGTCCGGATCGATCGCGTCACCGGCGAAACCGAATCGATCCGGCCGCAGGCGGCGCCGGGCGAGCCGCCGCTGCGCTGGCAGTGGGACACGCCGCTGGCGCAATCGCCGCACGATCCGAAAGTGCTCTACGCGCCGGCGAACAGGGTATTCCGCTCGGTGGACCGCGGCCTGACGTGGACGCCGATCAGCCCCGACCTCACGACCAACGCGAACCGCGAGGACATCGTGACGATGGGCGTCAAGGGCAGCGACATCCGCATCTCGAAGGACGACGGCATCGAGGCATGGCCCGAGATCATCACCTTCGCCGAGTCGCCCCGGAAGGCCGGCGTGCTCTACGCCGGCACCGACGACGGCAATCTGCAGGTGACCCGCGACGCAGGCAAGACATGGACGAATGTCGTCTCGAAGATTCCCAACCTGCCGAAAGGCATCTGGGTGTCGCGTGTCGTGCCGTCGCGCTTCGACGAAGGGACGGTCTACGCCACGTTCGACGGCCATCGATCCAACGAGTTCGGCACCTATGTCTATGTGAGCAAGGACTTCGGCCAGACGTGGCAGTCGGCCGCGTCGAATCTGAAGGACGTCGTCGTCAAGACGCTCACCGAGGATGTGAAGAATCCCGACGTGCTGTACCTCGGGACCGAGACAGGGCTGTTCATCTCCGTCGATCGGGCGGCGAACTGGATCCAGGTGAAGAGCAACCTGCCGACGGTGCGGGTGGACGAAATCACGCTGCAGCCGCGTGACAACGCCATGATCCTCGCGACGCATGGCCGCGCCATCTGGATTCTCGACCACCTCGAGCCCATTCAGCAGTACGCGGCCGCGCAGGCAGCCACGACCGACGCGACGCTCTTCACGCTGCCGCCGACGGCGATGTACCGGCGTCCGGCATCGGATCGCAACTACGAGTTCTGGGGCGACCAGACCTTCTTCGGAGAGAACCCGCCGCAGGCCGCGGTGATCTCCTGGATGAACCGGAAGCAGCTGGGCGACGTCAGTCTGAAAATCACTGACGCCGCTGGGCGCACGGTGCGCGAGCTGTCCGGACAGCCGATGGCCGCGAGCACGGCACCAGGCATCAAGTCCGCGTGCTGGGATCTGCGCGTGCAGCCGACGGCGGCCATCGCGCCGCCGCCCGGACGCGGCCGCGGCGCCGCGGAATCGTCGCGGCCTGGCGAGTCCACCACGCAAACACCCCGGGGCGGTTGCGGCGCTGCGTGCGAGGCTGGGGGGGGCCGTGGCGGCGGATTCGGCGGCGGCGTCGGGACGGCCGGCCCGTTCGTGCTGGCGGGCACCTACACGGTGTCGCTGGTCGTCGACGGCAAGACCGTGGACTCGAAGCCGCTGCGAGTGCTCAGCGACCCCGAGGTGCTGCTGACCGACGTCCAGCGCAAGAAGATGTTCGACATGGCGATGGAGCTTCACGATCTGCAGCGGCGCGCGACCGATCTCGCCAACGCGTTCGCTCCGCTGAATCGGCAGGTCGCGGAGCTGGCAACGACGATGGACGGCCGGAGCGACATCCCGGCCGACGTGAAGGCGTCCTTCGACGCCTTTCACAAGGAGGTGACGGCGCTGGCGCCGAAGGTCAACGCGCCGGCGGGCCGGGGCGGCGGCGGCCGCGGCGGCGCCACCGACAACCTGCTGACGCAAATCGGCACGACGAAGAACGGCCTGATGGGCGGCATGTGGCCGACCGAGCAGACGCTGCACGCGTACGGAGAATCGAAGGCGACGCTCGCGAAGGATGTCGCGGACGCCAACGCCCTCTTCGCCCGCGCGGCCCCGCTGAGCCAGAGCCTGGCGAAATACAGCCTGACGCTCGCGGTGCCGTCCGCGCAGAAAGCGGAAGCGGTCGCGGCGAAAAAGGCGAGCGGCAGATGACCTGGCGCAGGCGAGGTGGCCGCCGTTTCTGCGGCCGTTTTTGCCAGATCGCTGCCGGGCGGCGTCTGTGGAAACCGTAAGATTCCCGCTGACAGGCGGCCGCCTTCCCGTTAAAATGCGGTCAGCCATTTTCAGCCTGAAGGCGGAGGAGCACAACATGGACGGTAAGCATGGTTTTTCGCGCCGGAACTTCGTGGGTCGAGTTGGCGTGGCTCTCGGTGCCCTCGGGCTTCGACCGGATTTCGATCTGTTCGCGCAGTCGCGCGGTGAGGCCGCCGGCGCCACCCCGCGCCCCCGGATGACCGAAACCGAGTATGACGGCCTGGCGAAGCTGGCGAACAACGAGAACCCGTACGGGCCGCCCGAATCCGTGATGAAGGCGATGACCGACGCGTTCAAGTACGCCAATCGCTACGGGTACCCGGACGGCGGCATCGTCCAGGCGATCGCGGATCATCACGGCGTCAAGCCGGACAACGTGGTCATCGGCGCGGGCTCGAGCGAAATCCTCACGATGTCCGACTCGGCGTTCCTGTACGGCGGCAAGAAAGTGGTGAGCGTCGAGCCGACCTACGCCACCATCTACCAGTACGCGACCAACACGAAGTCGGATGCGATCAAGCTGCCGCTTCGCAAGGATTACGGCCAGGACATTCCGGCGTTCATCCACGCGGTGAAGGAAAACTACCGGGACGTCGGGCTCGTGTATCTCTGCAACCCGAACAACCCCACCGGCGTCATCGTCACGAGGCAGGAAGTGAATCAGTTGCTGGACGGCATCCCCGAGGACGTGCCGGTGCTGATCGACGAGGCGTATCACCATTTCATCGACGATCCGAACTACGAGACGTCGGTGCCGCACGTGATCGCCGGGCGGCAGGTGATCGTCGCCCGAACCTTCTCGAAGATTGTCGGGCTCGCTGGGATGCGGCTCGGCTACGCGGTTGCGCCGAAGGAAGTGATCGCGCGCATGAAGCCGTTCAGCCAGAGCTACAGCGTCAACGCCATCGTGAAGCACGGCGGCGTCGCCGCGCTCAAGGACACGGCGTCCCAGGCGCACGTGAAGAAAGTGAATATCGAGCTGCGCACGAAGACGACGAGGGAGCTCGAAGGCCTCGGCTACGACGTCATCCCGTCGCAGACGAACTACTTCATGGTGAACGTCCGCCGCGACGTCGTGCCCGTGGCCGACGAGTTCAAGAAGCGCGGCGTCCTCGTCGGGCGTCCGTTCCCGCCGATGAACGAGCACCTGCGCGTGTCGGTCGGCTCACCGGACGAGATGAACCGGTTCATGGTGGCGTTCAAGGAAATTTTCCCGGCCAAGGGCAAGACGACGACGGCGGGGGACAAATAGCGGCGGATATTTCAGCGATTGCAAATTGCAAATTGCAGATTTAGAATTTCCAATCGAAGAGTTCGGAGTGGGCGGCGGTTGAAAAATCGCCGCCCTGTTTTTTTGTCCAGCGGGCCCACACCGCGCAGGCGAATGCGGCAATCACCCGATCCCTCGCATCGGCGGCGGCGCGCGATTTGGACACGAACACCGCGATGGCCAGGTGACGCCCGTCGGGCAGCGTGACCAGCCCAAGGTCGTTGGTGGCGCGTGTGAGCCCGTTCGACGTGCCGGAAGCGCCCGCCGCCGTGATATTCGAGCGTCTCTCCCGTCTCGACGATGACCGCTGCCGCCCTTTCGCCCGGCGGCCGGCGCGGTTCGCGGTCGTCTGGAGATTGAACGCAGTAGAATCCGCATCATGTCCCGGCGCGCCATACTGCTCGTGCTGGTCGTCGCCGCTGCGACAGCCGCGGCCTTGGGCCTTTCCTGGCAGCGGCCGCCGGATGTCGCAACCGACGCGCGGTTCGTGTGGCTCGCGACCGCGCATCAGTTCGGGCCCGTCGGCTATCGCGATCCGCCTGGCGCCATCTCGCCAGACGGCCGCTTGATCGCCTACGCCGAGGGACGATTTCTTCGCGTGGTTCCCGCGGGCGGTGGACCGACGATGGACCTGCCGGCGCAGGAGGCGCAGATTCGCAGCCTGTCGTGGCGTCCCGACGGCGGGGCGATTCTCGCGGACGGCTATAACGGCCCGCTCGGGTGGGCGCTGTACGACCTCGGCGCACGCACGCGAAGCGGGTTGTGGGAGGGCCGGCAGGCGATTGCCGCGACGATCGGCGGCACCGCCGTCAGCGCCCGTGCCGACGATCTGCGTCAGGCGGCGTGGTCGCGCGACGGACAATCGATCGCCGCGCTCGTGAACGGCCGCGAAGGGCAGGAGCTGTGGATTGCCGCCGCCGACGGCGCGTCGGCGCGCGTGTCGCGCCTGGCGCATCGCGCGGCGTGGCCAGCGTGGACGCCCGGCGGCGAGGTGGCGTGCATCAGCACGATCGACGGACGATCGCGCATCACCCTGCCGTGCGACGGCGCCAGCATCACGCCTGATCGGAATCCCGACATCTACGGCCCGCTGGCATTCTCGCCGGACGGCGCGACCATCTACGCCGGCGCCGCCAACACGTCGGGCACGCTCGACCTGTGGGCGTTCGCCGTGCGCAGCGGCCGTGGGCGCAAGCTGACATCGTTTTCGCGCGACAGCTACGCGCCGAGCGTCGCGGCCGACGGCACGGTCGCCTTCAAGGTGCAGAGCTATCGCACGGTCGTCGCCGCGGCGCTGGCCGAGGGCGGACCGGTCGCGCCGCTCGCCTCGTTCCAGAGCGAGACGCCGTCGTGGGATCCCAGCGGTCGCTGGCTCGGGATCACGTACGGCACGTGGCGCCGCGTCGTAGACGATGCGAAGTATCCGGACATCTCGCAGGACACCGGCATCATCCCCGCCGATGCGCAGCAACCCGCGACGGCCCCTTCGCGGATCGTCCATCAGTCGGTCTCCGAAGATCAGTCGCTGTGCTGGTCGCCCAACGGAAAATGGATCGCGTTCCATTCGCATCAGGATCAGTCGGACGACATCTGGCTGCGCCCGGCGGCTGGCGATGCGACGCCGGTGCGCATCTCGTTCCTCGGCCGCGGCGCCGAGACCGGTTGGCCGCGGTGGTCCCCGGATGGACGCTGGTTGCTGTTCGACGGTGCCAGCAGGGCGACCCGGCGATCCACGATCTACGTTGTCGCGATCGACCAGGAGAGCGGTCGAGTGGCCGGCGAGCCTCGAGAAGTGATCGTTCCCGGCGTCGAAGGCGAACCCAGCCATGCGGAATGGCTCGGCGGCAGCGATCGGATCGCGGTCGTCGGCAAGGAGGCGCCGGGGCGGCACGTGATCTTCACGGCCGCGCGCGATGGCAGCGACGCGCGCGTCCTGTACCGGTTCGCGAGCGAGCACGATGCGCCAGGGCTCGCCGCCGCGCCCGATGGCCGCGCGGTCGTCTTCGTCGCGCCGGCACCGGATGGCTTCTTCCAGCTGTTCCGGCTGGAGATGGCGGGTGGGTCGCCCGTGCAGGTGACGACCGACGCATCGAACAAGACACAGCCGGCGTGGTCGCCCGACGGCCGTCGCCTCGCCTTCACGATCTGGAGTTACGACGCGCAGTTCTGGGCGGTGCGCTGAGGTGGCGCACGTGCGCATGAACGAATTGGATCAGCCTGTCGGCGAGCCCGTCGCCGCGTGGATCGCGCCGGCGCCGCCGGCGCGCACACCGCTGGCTGGCGCGTGGTGCCGTCTCGAACCGCTCGATGTGGATCGGCACGCGCACGAACTGTTCGAGGCCAATCGCGCCGACACGTCAGGCCGCATGTGGACGTATCTGGCGTACGGCCCGTTCGACACCTTCGACCCGTATCGGGCGTGGGTCGCGCGGATGTCGCAGAGCGCCGATCCGCTATTTTTTGCGGTGATCGACGCAGCGAGCGGCCTTGCGTCCGGAGTGGCGAGCTATCTGCGGATCGATCCACCGAACGGCGCGATCGAAGTCGGCCACATCGCCTATTCGCCGAAGCTGCAGCGGACGCGAGCGTCCACGGAAGCGATGTACCTGATGATGCACCGCGTCTTCACGCTCGGGTACCGCCGCTACGAGTGGAAGTGCGACGCGCTGAACGCCTCATCGCGCGCGGCGGCGCAGCGTCTCGGCTTTTCGTTCGAGGGGATTTTTCGTCAGGCCACCGTGTACAAGGGGCGCAACCGTGACACGGCGTGGTATGCGGCGATCGATCGCGAGTGGCCGAGGCTCGACGAGGCGTTCAGGCAGTGGCTCGGACCGGAAAATTTTGACGGCGCCGGAATGCAGCGCGCGTCTCTCGAGAGTTTCCGCCGCGCACGATAGCGCTCGGCTTAAAGCCTTCGCGCTCGGCTGAAGCCTTCGCGCTCGGCTGAAGCCTTCGCGCTACAAAGTTGAGGCGAGCACGTCTTCGGCGTGGCCGTTCACCTTGACGTTGTCCCATCGCTTCGCGACCTTGCCGTCCTTCCCGATCAGGTACGTCGTGCGCGCGATCCCCATGAACGTCCGGCCGTACATCGACTTCTTCTGCCAGACGCCGTATTTCTCCGCGACCGCATGATCCTCGTCGGCGAGCAGCGGGAACGTCAAGTCGTGCTTCTTCGCGAACCTGGCCTTGCTCGACTCGTCGAGGATGCTGACGCCGAGCACGGCGGCCCGGCTCGTCTTGAATGACGGCAGGTTGTCGCGGAACGCGCATGCTTCGGCCGTGCACCCGGGTGTGTCGTCCTTCGGATAGAAATACAAAACGACGCTGCGCCCGGCGTAGTCGGCGAGACGGTGCGTCTTGCCGTCTTGATCCGCGAGCGTGAAAGCCGGCGCCTTCTTTCCTGGTTCGATCAGTGCCATGGATGCATTATGACCGCGCTTGCGGTCCGGCTCGCCGCAGGGGCACTCCCCGGGGAAAAGGGCGGGATCGATGCAGTTTCCCCAGAGGAAAATGACGTTTTCATGGTACTCTGCCTCGACGCGTTGACTGCGTCTTCCCATAAGGAGACCGAATGGCAAAGAAAGCTGCGAAGAAGAAGACCGCGCGGAAGCCGAATGCCGCCTTCATGAAGCCCGTTCAGCCGAGCGCGGCGTTGTCCGAGGTCGTTGGCTCGAAGCCGATCCCGCGCACGGAAGTCACCAAGAAGCTCTGGATGTACATCAAGAAGAACAAGCTCCAGGACCCGAAGAACAAGCGGATGATCAAGGCCGATCCGACGCTGAAGACCGTCTTCGGCGGCAAGGGGGTCGTGAACATGTTCGAGATGACCAAGCTGGTGGGGAAGCACCTGAAGTAGCAGTCGCTCCGGGCAATCCCTCCGTTCGGTCTGCAGACGACGGCCATCGTCGCGATGGCCGTTGTCCCTCCTCCCGTCAATCATCCCAACGATTCCGCTGTCGACAACGCTCGGCTGAAAGCCTTCGCGCGACGTCTGCGGGGCAATGCCGTTGCAAACCGCTCTAGAATGGACCTTCCCGGAGGGCCCATGTCCATTCGTCATCTTGCCGCCGCCATTGTTTGCGTCGTCGTCCTGCCGTCTGCCGGCGCCGCACAGCAGCACGCGCCGGACGGCGTCGCCATCAACGACGAAGGCGTGCCGCAGTACTCCACGTTTTCGCTTTGCGCGATCGATCCGGCGACCGGCCAGGCGGGCGCGAGCGTCACCACGCGTGTGCCATTCGTCGGCCGCGCGGTGCCGCACGTCCGCGCGGGCGTCGGCGCCGTCTGCACGCAGGCATCCACGATGGTCGAGTACGGCCCGCGTGGCCTCGATCTGCTCGCCAAGGGCGTCGACCCACATGCCGTGCTCACGCAACTGCTCGCCGACGATCCGCAGCGCGAGTCGCGGCAGGTCGGCGTCATCGACATGCAGGGGCGCTCGGCGGCGCACACGGGAAAGCAGAACAGCGATTGGGCCGGCAGCCGCCAGGGGCACAACTACACCGTGCAGGCGAACACGATGGTCGGGCCGGAAGTGGTCGAAGCGGTCGCGACGACGTTCGAGTCGACGGAAGGCACGGGGATGCCGCTGGCGGAGCGGATGATTCTGGCGATGGAGGCCGGGTATGCGAAAGGGGGCGACCGCCGGTGGGGCAACCTGCAGTCGGCGGCGATCAAGGTCGCGGATCCCAACGATCCGGGACGCGGCGGCGACTACATCACGCTCGCGATCGAAGTGGGCGAGCATCCCGAGCCGATGGCAGAGCTGAAGCGCATCTATTACACGACGGGCCGGCACCTCGGGTACCGGAGTTTTTCGCGCGTGGACGGCAACGACGTGATTGAGCTGAAGCGCATGCTGCACGCGGTCGGCTACTGGCGGCCCACGCTGGCGGCGTTTCCCGATCCGCCGGCATCCACGGCGACGCCGGCCATGCAGCAGCTGCGCAAGACGAATCCGGCGGAGTACGACAACCGGGTCGCCGCCGCCCGGCATGAGGCGGCCGAGTACACGACCGGCTTCGGTCTGTACGACGAGGAGGCGATTGCCGCCGTAGACAAGTTCCGGGCGGACCACGGGCTGAACTACCAGGGCGACGCGAACGGCCTCGTCGACGCGCGCTTGATCGACGCGCTCCGGTCGGCCTATTTCGCCAAGCAGAAGAGCGCCCCGAAACGATGATCCTCGCTGGCGCCATCGTCGCGATCGCCCCGGTCCTGCTGTCGGGTGTCGGGGGCGTGATAGCATCCGGCTTTCCGCTGCCAAGGGTGTTTTCATGACGTCGCGCCGATTTCTTCCTGTGTTGCTGCTGCTGTTCGTCGGCAGCGGCTGCGCGGCTCTGATTTACGAAATTGTCTGGTTTCAGATGCTGGAACTGGTCATCGGATCGTCGGCCATCTCGCTGGGCATCCTCCTCGGGACGTTCATGGGCGGCATGTGCGTGGGCAGCTTGATGCTCCCGCGCGTGGTCTCGCCGCGAGCCCATCCGCTGCGGATCTACGCCGGCCTCGAATTCGGCATCGGTCTGATCGCCGTGCTCGTGTTCGTCGGCATGCCGCTCGTCGGCGGCGTCTACACGGCGTGGGCCGGCGCGGGCGTGGCCGGGATCATCCTGCGGGCGATCGCGGCCGGCATCTGTCTGCTGCCGCCCACGGTGCTGATGGGCGCCACGCTTCCTGCGATCTCACGGTGGGTGAAGGCGACGCCCGAAGGCGTGGCATGGCTCGGGTTCTTCTACGGGGGCAACATCGCCGGCGGTGTCATCGGCAGTTTGCTCGCCGGCTTCTACCTGTTGCGCGTGTTCGACACCGCCACGGCGACGGCCGTCGCGATCGGCGTCAACGTGGTGGTCGCCAGCCTTGCATTTCTCCTGTCCTCGAAGACGACGTACGAGCCGATCGTCGAAGTGGCCGTCAACCGGCCGAGCGGGCGCGGCGACTGGGCGGTCTACGTGACGATTGCCCTCTCGGGGCTCACCGCGCTCGGCGCGGAGGTGATTTGGACGCGCATTCTGTCGCTGTTGTTCGGCGGCACGGTCTACACGTTCTCCCAGATCCTGGCCGTCTTCCTGATCGGGCTGGGCATCGGCAGCACGGCCGGATCACTGGTCGCGCGCGACACCGCCGCGCCCCGCCTCGCGCTCGGGTGGTGTCAGGTGCTCCTGTGCGCGGCGATGGCGTGGGCCGCTTACATGCTCACCGAATCGCTCCCGTACTGGCCGATCAACCCCTCGATTGCCACGACGCCGTGGTTCACGTTTCAGCTCGACTTCGTTCGCTGCCTCTGGGTCGTGCTGCCGGGCGCGATTCTCTGGGGCGCGAGCTTTCCGCTGGCGCTCGCCTCGGTCGCCACGCCCGATCGGGATGCGGCGAAGATGGCGGGCGGCGTGTACGCCGCCAACACGGTGGGCGCTATTGCCGGTTCGCTCGGCGCCAGCTTTCTGTTGATTCCGAGCATCGGCAGCCAGCACGCCCAACAGGTGTTGATTGCCATCGCCGCGGTGTCGGGCCTTCTGATGCTGGAACCGGCGTATGCCGGCGGCGGCGCCAGGCCGCGCCGCTCGACGCTTGCGGCGTCCGCCACGCTGGTGCTGGCGATGGTGTGCGCCGGCCTCCTGCTCCGCAGCGTGCACGAGCTGCCCGGCATCCTGGTGGCGTACGGGCGATACGCCGCGACGCGCGTCGGCCAGGCCGACATCATCTATGTCGGCGAAGGTCTGAACGCCTCGGTTGCCGTGTCGCGCCTCAGCAACGGCGTGCTCAATTACCACAACGCCGGAAAGGTGCAGGCGTCGAGCGAGCCGCAGGACATGCGGCTGCAGCGGATGCTTGGACACATGACGACGCTGATTCCCGTGCATCCATCGTCAGTGCTGGTGATCGGTTGCGGTGCCGGCGTCACGGCGGGGGCGGTGTCGATCGATCCGCGCGTCGAGCACCAGACCATTGCCGAGATCGAGCCGCTGGTGCCGCGCGTCGTGTCCACGTATTTCTCCGAGCACAACTTCGACGTCGTCCGCAATCCGAAGGTGCACGTCCAGATTGACGATGCGCGGCATTTCGTGCTGACGACGTCGCAGAAGTTCGACGCGGTGACGTCGGATCCGCTCGACCCGTGGGTCAAGGGCGCGGCGATGCTCTACACGGAAGAGTTCTTCACGCTGGTCAAGCAGCACTTGAACCCTGGCGGCGTCGTCACGCTGTTCGTGCAGCTGTACGAGAGCAACACCGAGGCGGTGAAGAGCGAGATCGCGACATTCCTCGACGCGTTCCCGAACGGGCTCGTGTTCGGCAACACGCAGGAGGGACGCGGCTACGATCTCGTGCTGGTGGGCCAGGTCGAGCCGACGCACATCGATCTCGACGCCATCGACCAGCGGCTGCACCGACCTGAGTACGCGGCCGTCGCCCGGTCGCTGTCGGAGGTGGGCATGAACTCCGCCGTCGACCTGTTCTCGACCTACGCCGGCAACAAGGCCGACTTCACGCCATGGCTGAAGGACGCACAGATCAACCGTGACCGCAGCTTGCGGCTGCAGTACCTGGCGGGCATGAGCCTGAATCAGTACAGCGCCGACGTCATCTATGCGGACATGCTGACTTATAGCCGGCTGCCGACCGACCTGTTCGTCGGATCGGAGGCGTCCAAGCGCGCCGTGCTCGACGGCATCAGCCGCGCACAGGGACGGTAGGCGCCCATATACCGCGAAATTGCAGATTGCAGATTGCAGATTGCACAGGCAGATTGCAGGTCATTCGGACGATTCGCGATCCGAGAAGGAGCTGAACGACATGAGCCACCGCTTGCTGCTCGCACTGGGTCTTGGTGCCGCCGTCGCGATCGCGGGCACCGCCTTCGTGCCAGCGGTCACCGCGCAGCAGACTGTTTCCGCGGAGTTGTACTCGGGCCTGCACTGGCGGATGATCGGACCGTTCCGCGGAGGCCGCGTCGACGCAGTGACGGGCGTTCCCGGACGGCCTTTCGAGTTCTACTTCGGCGCCGTGAACGGCGGCGTCTGGAAGTCGGTGAACGCCGGCCGCACCTGGATGCCCGTGTTCGATGGCCAGCCAGTCGCCTCGATCGGCGCCATCGCCGTCGCGCCGTCGAGCCCGGATGTCGTCTACGTCGGCAGCGGCGAGTCGTCGCTGCGCGACTCGGTCGGCTTCGGCAACGGGATGTACAAGTCCACGAATGCCGGCAAGAGCTGGACGCACATCGGCCTGGAGAACACGCAGCACATCGGCAAGATTGCGGTTGACCCGCGCAACCCGAACGTCGTGTTCGTCGCCGTCATCGGTCATTACTACGCAACCCATCCCGATCGCGGCGTGTACCGCTCGAAGGATGGCGGCGCGACGTGGCAGAAGGTGCTCTACAAGAACGACAGCGTCGGCGCGATCGACGTCGCGATCGATCCGGCCAACCCGCAAGTCGTCTACGCCAGCCTCTGGAACACGCGGCGTCCGCCGTGGTACGTCTACGCTCCGTCGAACGGTCCGGGCGGCGGGATCTTCAAGTCCACCGACGGCGGGACGACGTGGAATCAGTTGACCAAGGGGCTGCCGACCGAAGGCGTGGGCCGGAGCGGCCTGGCGATCTCGCCCAGCAATCCGAAGATCGTGTACGCGGTCATCGACGCGAAGGACGGCGGGCTCTTCCGCTCGAACGACGCCGGCGCGACGTGGACGATGACCACCGGGGACCAGCGCGTGTGGGGACGCGGCTGGTATTTCGAAAAGGTCGCCGTCGATCCGAAGAATCCAGATGTCGTCTACGTGCCCAACGTCGGGATTCAGCGATCGACCGACGGCGGCAAGACGTTCAGCACCTGGGCGATGCGCGGCTCGCCGGGCGGCGACGACTATCAGGGCGCCTGGGTCAGCCCGACCGATCCGAACGTGGTCTTCGCGGCGAGCGACCAGGGCGCGATCGTGACGATGAACGCGACGGCCGAAACGCCCTCGTGGAGCTCCTGGCTGAACCAGCCGACGGCGCAGATTTATCACGTGTCGTCGGACTATCGCTTCCCCTTCTGGGTGACCGGCGCCCAGCAGGACAGCGGCGCGGTGGCCGTCCGCACGCGCGGCAAGTTCGGGGAGATCTCGATGCGCGACTGGGAGCCGATTTGCACCGGGGGCGAGAGCGGCACCACGGCGGCCGACCCGCTGCATCCGGGCGTTCTCTACGGTGGCACGGTCTCGCGCTGCAACCTCGACCTGAATGGCGACGCCGTCAACCTCGCGCCGCCGGCCGGCCCAGAGGCCGCGCGGCAGGACTGGACGCAGCCGCTCGTCTTCTCGAAAGCCGATCCGCGCCTGCTGTTCTACGCCGATCAGTATCTGTACCGCATGACGACCGGCGGCAGGGAGTGGACGCGCATCAGTGACGACCTCACGCGCCCCGATCCGGGGATTCCCCCGAACCTCGATGCGGCATCGGGCGCGCTCACGGATCGCAACGGCAAGCGCGGCGTGATCTACACGATCGCGCCATCGCCGCTGCTCGTGCCGATGGTGTGGGTCGGCACCGACGATGGGCTGATTCAATTGACGATGAACGGCGGCAAGACCTGGCAGAACGTCACGCCGCCAGCCTTGACGCCCTGGAGCCGGGTCACCACGATCGAGGCGTCACACACCGACTTCAACGAGGCGTACGCGTCGGTCGATCGCCACCAGCTCGACGACTTCGAGCCCTACATCTATCGCACGCGTGATGCCGGCAAGACCTGGCAGAAGATCACCAGCGGTCTGCCGGCTGGCATCTACGTCCACGCCGTGAAGGAGGATCCGCGCCGGCCCGGACTGCTGTTTGCCGGCACCGAGCGAGGCGCGTACATCTCGTTCGACGATGGCGGCGCGTGGCAGACGCTGCAGCTGAACATGCCGGTGACGTCGGTGCGCGACGTCGAGGTCCACGGCGACGACCTGGTCGCGGCCACGCATGGCCGCGGATTCTGGCTGATCGACGGCATCGAGGTGCTGCGTCAGGCGGACGACAGCGTGGCGCGCGCCGACGCCTATCTGTTCAAGCCGGGGGACGCGATCGACGCGATTGCTGGCGGCGACAACGGCACACCGCTGCAGAAAGACGAGCCGCAGGCCGAGAACGCCCCGGCCGGCGCGGCGCTCGATTACTACCTGAAAGCGGCCGCGTCCGGTCCCGTCACCATCGAGATTCTCGACGCTGGCGGCCAGCTCGTGCGCCGGTACTCCAGCGCCGATCCGCCGCCGGCGGCCCCCACGCCGCAGACGGTGACCGTGCTCTGGGAGCGCGTACAGACGCCGCCGTCAGCAGCGGCCGGCATGCACCGCTTCGTGTGGGACCTGCGACACGCACCGCCGGAAGGGGGCCGCGGCCGCGGTGGGCGCGGCGGTGGCGGCGGAGGATTCGGCCGCGGCGGCGGCGGCGCGCCGGCGGCGCCCGGCAGCTACACGGTCAAGCTCACGGTGAACGGCACGAGCTTCACGCAGCCGCTGATCGTGCGCGCCGATCCGCGCGCGCATTGAGCGATCGGAGACCAGACGTCATGAGGGCGCAGATTCTCGCAATCGTTCTGGCCGGATCGGCCGTCGCGCTTGCGTCCGCGGCAACCGAGACACTCGACTACGGCATGCTCGGCCGCATCCGCGACGAGGGCCTGTCGCACTCCCAGGTGATGGACCACATCTCGTGGCTGAGCGACGTGTACGGCCCGCGCCTGACCGGTTCGCCGGCGATCCAGCAGGCGAGCGAATGGGCCATGAAGAAGTTCGGCGAGTGGGGACTCGTCAACGTGCACCAGGAGCGGTGGAAGCTCGGGAAGGGATGGTCGCTCGAACGCTTTTCCGCCCAGCTCGTCGCACCGCAGGTGCAGCCGCTCATCGGCTACCCGCACGAGTGGTCGTCTGGCACCAAGGGTCCGATTACGGCGGACGTTGTGCGCGCCGCAATCGGGAGCGAAGCGGACTTCGCGAAGTACCACGGCACCCTCGCCGGCAAAATCGTGCTGACCCAGCCGGCGCGGACGGTGCGCATGCTCGAGGGTCCGTTCATCCTGAAGATGGATCCGCAGGAGATGGCCGAAGCGGAGACGACGCCGGTTCCCGCCGAGGCTCCGGGCGCGCGGCGCGGCGCGCAGGCGTTTCGCGAGAA
>DATATJ010000008.1:0-10778 GCA_036268855.1 Vicinamibacterales bacterium | reverse complement strand
CCGTGTTGATGGACGTCGTGAGCGGGCCCAGCCTGCTGAGGCTGTATGCCCTGTGGCATTCGGGAGGTTCCATCAATCCAGGCGCGCTGGGTAGCCACGTGGTGGACGAGGCGCTCGATCGGGTACGATTCGCAACGTCCGACACCGAATATGCTGCCGCTGTCACAAACCTGCAACATGTGACAATTGAGGATCCGCCAGCATTATTTCTTGCGTGGAGCGAACGCGCCCGTGCCGTGACAAAGCGGTTTGACGTTCCAGTCGAACAGGGCCGGGATGTCCTTGCGACGCTGCGCCTCTGGAAGCCTGTCGGCGACGAGCGGTCCAACCGCAACTAGAATGGGCGCATGACCCTCCGCATCCGCCACCTCGCAACACGCTTCGCGCTGCTGCTGGCGCTGGCGGCGGTGGTGCCCCTCGTCGCCTACGGCGCCGTCTCGATCTTCTCCCTCCAGCGCGGCACGCGCGACTCGGTCATCACCGGCAACATGAACGTCGCCACGCGCGCGGCCGAAGAAATCCGCCGCTACGTCGCGACCAACGCCGACATCCTCAAAGCGCTCGCCGCCGACCTCCAGGACACCGGCCTCACCGCCGGACAGCAGGACCGCATCCTCAAGAACTACATCCTCCAGTTTCGCGAATTCCACGAGCTCACGCTCTTCGACGAGCAGGGCGCCACGCTCGCCACCAGCCGCATCGGCAAGGCCGGCGTGCAGATCCCGAAGAACGCGACACTCACCATCGGCGACGTGAAGATGTCGCCCATCCGGATCGACGCCGACCTGCTCCCGACGGCGCTCTTCGCCGTGCACCTCACGAAGCTCAACCAACCCTCGGGCTGGCTCGTCGGCGAGATCAGCCTCGAGGAAATGTGGCGGATGGTCGACCAGGTCCGCATCGGCGAGCACGGCTACGCGCTCGTGATCGGCCCCAACGGCCAGCTGGTCGCGCACGGCGACCCCGACAAGAAAGCGCTCGTCGCGCAGGCCCGCAACATGACGAGCCACGCGCTCCTCGGCGCCGCCGCCGCGAGCCCCGACGCCGCGCCCGTGTGGCGCGAATATGTCGACGAGGACGGCCGACGCGATCTCGGCGTCGCCGCCCGCATCGCCTCCCTCGGCTGGACCGTCGTCGTCGAACAGCCGACCGCCGAAGCATACGCGACGGCCACGCAGCTGCAGCGGCAGCTGATCGTCGCGATTTCCATCGCGCTGTTCGGCATGGTTTCCGTCGGCTACTGGTGGGGCCGCTCCTTCATCACGCCGATTCTCACGTTGAAGCGTGCGACGCAGGAAGTCGCGGCCGGACAGCTCGACGCGCGCGTCGACATCCGCCGCGCCGACGAGTTCGGCGACCTGGGCGATGCGTTCAACACGATGGCCGATCGCCTCGTCAAGCTGCAGGAGGACGTGAAGCGGCAGGCGCAGCAGGCGATGTTCGGCCGCATGGCCGCGGGCCTCGTCCACGACCTGTCCCACCCGATTCAGAACATCGGCAACAGCACCCGCCTCCTCCTGCGCGACGACATCGACGTCGAATCGCGCGACATGTTCCGCCGCACCATCGAGCGCGAGCTGGCCACGCTCAAGCGCTTCATGGAGGACCTGCGCAACATCGTCAAGCCGAAGCCGATCGAGCGGTTCGCAATGGAGGTGAACGGATCGGTGGCGGAGATCGTCGAGTCGATGCGCACCGAGGGCGAGCGCACCGGCGTCGTCGTCGAAGCGCTGTTCGCGCCGGGGCCCCTGACGATCGACGGCGACCACTTCGCGCTCGGCCGCGTCTATCGCAACCTGATCACGAACGCGATTCAGGCCACCGAGGCCGGCGGCCGCGTCACCATCACCACCGCGCGCGTGGGCGACCTCGTCGAAATTCGCGTCGCCGACACCGGGTCGGGCATTCCGGCCGAAAAGCTCTCGTCCATCTTCGACGAGTTCGTCACGACGAAAACGCGCGGGCTGGGTCTCGGCCTCGCAATCTCCAAGCGGATCGTCGAACAGCTCGACGGCACCATTCATGTTGAAAGCGAGCTCGGTCGCGGCACGGCGTTCACGCTCCGATTCCCGGCGCGCAACGATCGCACGGCGCGGGCGGCCGCGAGTTGAAATCGGATCGGAGGAGCAGTGGACATGTTCAAGACGCTGGTGAAGACCGACGCCATCACCGTGGACTCGCAAACGGTGCGGGTTCGCTATTTCGAGCTGCGAACGCTGCGCGGCGGACAGCGCTTCAGTGCGGAGATCGTGCTCAGCCCCGGCGATCGCGTCATCCTGGACGACGACTCGGTCGTGAATCTGGAAGCGCGGGCAGCGCGCCTCGTGCCGGCAACTGTGTACAGCCGGCTGCTGGCCGGGCGTCCAAACGCGGCTTAACAGTCTTCAGTCGACAGTCTTCAGTCGACAGTCACACTATCTCTGTGGTGGTCGGAGGACCCGTAGGGAGCGCTGAGCGGACGCGGCGAGAAGAGCGCAGCGGCAGGATGGTCGCCGCCGCTACGCTGCTGCTCTCCGCAGGCCCGTCAAGTGAGATTGGGGGATTCTACTTTTTCGGCAGTACGGCGTCTTTGAGCTGTTTGGCGATGCGCGCCTTGACGACGGTCTTCGCCGGAATCTTGATGGCTTCGCCGGTCGCGGGGTTCCGTCCCATGCGCGCCTTGCGCTTCTGAACCACCAGCTTCACCATCCCGGGCAGCACGAATTCGCCCGAGCGCTTCAGCTCCTTCTCCGCCAGCGCCGTCAGCTCGTCGAAGTACTCGCGGGCTTGCGTCCGCTTCACCTCGAATCGCTCGGCGAAGTGCGAAAAGAGCTCGGATTTGCCCATCCTGCGGGCGTCAGCCATCGGTTCCCCCTCACTCGAACGCGCGTCATAGTCAACCGCGATCTTCGCGCGCGCGGCGAGGATCGCGGTTTTGCTCAGGAAATCGACGTATCCTAGCGCGGGCCTCTCACCACTGTCAAACAGCGCAACCGGCGAAAACCACGATTTCCCTCAAGGAACTGGGCTGCGCGCCTGTCGCCGCCAGCGCCCGAACCGGCACCCGCCTGCGCGAATGCTAGAATTTTCGCATGTCAAGCTCGACCCTAGAAACGTTCCCCAACCCGCGCCCGGAGCGCGACTTCGACATCGCCATCAGCTGCCCCGAGTTCACCTCGGTGTGTCCGAAGACCGGCATGCCGGACTTCGGCGAAATCCGCATCACGTACGTCCCGGACCAGGCCTGCGTCGAGCTGAAATCGCTGAAGTACTACATGACCGAGTTCCGCAATCGCGGCATCTTCTACGAGAGCGTCACCAATCAGATCCTCGACGACCTGGTCGCCGCGCTCCAGCCGCGCCGGATGACCGTGGTCGGCGACTTCTCCGTCCGCGGCGGAATCAAAACGGTCGTCACGGCCGAGTACAGCAAGCCGCGATGACACCGGCGGCGAGCAGCATGCATCGATGCTCTCTCACGAAGGCGATGAACACGGAGAGCACGGTTCCGTGATGACAAGCTGAATGAGATCGTGGACGAGCCGCACATCCTCCCGATCGGTCCGGAGATCGACCTTCACGCGTTCTTGCCGCGAGACATCCCGTCGGTCGTCAACGAGTATGTGGACGCGGCGTCGCGCGCCGGACTGTCGGACGTGCGGCTGATCCACGGCCGCGGACGCGGCGTGCAGCGCGGCATCGTCCAGGCCGCGCTCGAGCGGCATCCTCTCGTCGTCGAGTTCTGGGACGACACGGATGCGCATCTGGGCGCGACGATCGCGCGCCTCGCCGTCGCCGCGCGTCAGTCGGATGAGGGATGAGCCGCACGGGCAGGCGGGCGATCGGACTCCGGGTCGCCGGAGCGGAAGGGTCGAGCGCGTCGGGCGATCAGTACAGGCCGGGGACGAGGTGCCACGCCACGCGTTGGCAATAGGTCTGATACGAGTGGTCGAGCGCGAGCAGCCGCTCTTCGCGCCGCGAGCGGATCACCAGCGCGGTATCGGCCAGCAGCAGGATCACGACGTTCCACAGCGTCGCATTCGCGCAGGCGAACGCGAGGTGGGTCAGCAGGTAACCGGCGTAGATCGGGTGCCGCACGACCGTGTACGGGCCAACCATCACGACGCCGCGATTCGCGGGCACGATCCCGAAGCTGCGCCCCAGCGTGAACTTTCCGGCAATCACAATCAGCAGCCCGATCGACGACACCAGCCCCGTCACGAAGTCGGGCACGAGTGCCTGATTGGTGGCCACTCTGACCAGCGACGGTCCCGTAAGCGAGAGGCCGGTCACGATGGCCGTCAGCAGCGAACGGTCCACGATCCGGGTTCGGCGCCGCAGCACCGTCATGACGAGCACCAGCAGTTCGCTGATGAGCATCCAGAGCCCGGTCAGCCGGCGCGTGTGCGTGAAATCGGTCAGCAGGTTGATCGACAGGAGCCCGAACAGAATGCCGACGACGATGCGCGCGGTCCAGTCCGAGATGATCGCGCGGTGTTCGGACGGGGCCGTCAATGGACGTCCAGCCGACGCCGTCCCCGCGCGCGCGCTGGCGCCGTCGCGGGAGTAACGGTCGCCGCCTCGCTGACGAAGTACGCCGCGCACGCAGCATCCATCAATTCGCGCGTGATCGCCGGTTCGCGTCCCTGATAGCGGCAGAGCGCCGTCACCTGATCGAGTAGATCGCGTGCGTGGCACGCGCGGAGCGGCCGTCCGACGGGGCTGTAATGGCGACGCTGCAGATACGCCACCATCACCTGATGGAAGCGGAGATTGCGGCGGCGGCAGTTGAGCTCGAAGATGCGGGTGAACTGCTCGACGCTGGGATCCTGAATCGCGATCTTGTACGGAATCCGGCGCAGAAAGGCTTCGTCCGCCAGCGACGCCGGGTCGAGATTCGTGGCGAACACGATGAGCGCGTCGAACGGCACCTGGAACTTCTTGCCCGTGTGCAGCGTGAGAAAATCGATCCGGTTCTCGAGTGGAACGATCCAGCGGTTCAACAGTTCTTCCGGCCGCATGCGCTGCCGGCCGAAGTCGTCCACGAGGAAGACACCGCCATTCGCTTTTAGCTGGACCGGCGCCTCGTGAAACTTCGAGATCGGGTTGAAGTTCAGATCGAGCATGTCGAGCGTGAGCTCGCCGCCGACGGTGACCACTGGCCGGTGGATGTGCACCCAGCGCCGATCGCGCGGCGGCGAGGTGATCAGGCTGCCCTCAACCTCGGCGTCGATCGGGACGTGGTTGATCGGGTCGAACAGCGTGACGGTCTGGCCGTCCACGTCGATCGCGTACGGGACGTACATGTCGCCGCCCATCGAGCGCCCCATGCCCTCCGCGATCACGCTCTTGCCATTTCCGGGAGGGCCGTACAGGAAAATCGCTTTGTTCGCGTTCACAGCAGGCCCGAGCTGCTCGAGGACCTCGTCGGGAACGATCAGGTGCTCGAAGCCCCGCTTGAGCCGGTCGCGATCGATGTAGCCGCGTCCGGCGGCCAGCACGCGCATGGACGCGACGTAGCTCGCCAGCGACACGGGGGCGGCCCCGACATAGCTGTTGGCATCGAGGTACAGCCGGGCGCGGTCGCGGCCGAGGTCGGTGAGCGCGTAGCGGTAAGCCGCCGTTCCCGTACCGCCGGCACCGCGCACTTCGATCAGTCGCTCGGCGCGCGCCGCCTCGATGAGCGGCTCGATCAGCGCGTACGGCAGCCTCAGCCGATCGGCGACCGTCGTGCCGGTCGCCTCGCCAGCGTACAGGTGCTTGATCAGCAGCTGTCCGATCAGGTCGGCGCCCAGGCCGGTGTCCTCGATCGTTCGAGGCGCCTGTGGCCCGGTCGCGCGGTTCAGCGTGTCGGTGGGCGCTTCTTGCAGGAGCATAGGCCTACTTGTTCGCGATCGGCATCAACACCTGGATGAACTTGATCGCGGCGGGGCCGATCGTGACGACCCAGATCGCGGGGAAGATACAGAACACCAGCGGGAACACCATCTTCACGCCGGTCTTCGCGGCGGCTTCTTCTGCGCGCTGCCGGCGCTTGGTCCGGACCGTGTCCGAGTGCACGCGCAGCGACTGCGCGACGCTGGTGCCAAACTTGTCCGTCTGCACCAGCATCGCCACGAGCGACGTCACATCGTCCACGCCCGTGCGTTCGGCGAGATTGGTCAGCGCCTCCGCTCGGCCTTTGCCGGCCCGCAGCTCGAAGTTGATCAACCTCAGCTCCTCGCACAAATCCGGATGCGCGAACGCGAGCTCGGTGCCGACTCGTTGAATCGCCTGGTCGAGGCCGAGGCCCGCTTCGACGCTGACCACGAGCAGGTCCAGCGCATCAGGCAGCCCCAGGCGGACGCGATGCTGGCGGCGCTTGGCCAGCCGGCCGAGCGCCATCCCGGGGAGCACGTAGCCGACGCCGCAGGCGGCCAGGCCCAGGACGAGATTCGGCTTCATGATGATCGGCGTCGCTACGAGCACGAACAGGAGCAGCGCGAACGCCAGACGGATGCCGAAGAAGATGACGATCGCCTCGCGGTTGCGGACGCCTGCGTGGATCAGCTTCTGCTGCAACTTGCCCGTCTCGGCGATCGACCGAGGAGCCATGTTGCCCACGCGCTTCAGGCCGTCGATGACGGCCCGGCGATAGTCATCGTGCGCCGACGGCTGTTTCGTGTCGGTGCCGGTCACCTCGCCGAGGCGCCGCTCGACGGTCAGCGCCGAATTCGGCGCGAGCGCAAGCGCGCCGGCCGTAATCAGCAGCGAGGCGAAGACGAACGCGAGAAGCGGCAGCAGGATCACCACACTACACCTCGATCTTGATGACCTGGCGGATCCAGATGAATCCAACCGTCTGCATCACAATCGCCGTCAGCAGCATCATCTGCCCCAAGTGCTCGCGAAACAGGACCTGCATGTGCTCCGGGTTGATGAACGACAACGCGATCGCCAGAACAGCCGGGAGGCCGAGCAGCACGTAACCCGTGAAGCGCCCGTGCGCCGTGTGCACCCGGACCTGACGCTGGATCTTGAAGCGCTCGCGCACGACGTGCGCCAGGTTGTCGAGAATCTCCGAGAGGTTGCCGCCGGTCTCGCGCTGGATCAGGACGGCCGTGACGAAGAAGCGGACGTCGAGCAGCGGTGTCCGCTCCGCCAGCTGGTTCAGGGCGTCCCGGAGCGGAAGGCCGAAATTCTGTTCGTCGAAGGTCTTCTTGAATTCCGGGCCGACCGGCTGCGCCAGGTCGTCGCCCACCATGCCCATCGCCGTCTGAAATGCGTGGCCCGCGCGGATGGCGCGCGACAGCAGGTCCAACGCCTCCGGAAACTGCTCCTCGAAACGATGGAGCCGCGACGATCGCTTGTGCCGCAGCCATCCAAACGGGATCAAGAACCCGACCGCGGCGCCCGCCAGCGGTGCGAACGGCACGTGCACGAAAATTGCCGTCGCCAGCGCGACGGCCGCTGCGGATCCGATCGACATCATGACGACCGCGCTCGGCGTCGTCCGGCTGCCCGCCTGCTCGATCATTCGCGTCAGCGACAGGCCGGCGCCCGTCTTCGCCACCAGCCGGTCCAATGCCGGCAACGGTCCCTCGACGGATCGCTTCAGGATGGTCGCGTCCGCGCCGCCATTCGCGGCGTCGCCTGTCGGCATCGCGACGTCCTGCAGCCGGCGATCCAGACGCCGCTTCGCCAGCTCGCCCGGAACCGCCGCGATGGCGAAATAGCCGCCGACGACCGCGCCGGCGCCGAGCAGGAACACGAACAGCACGATCAGCATCAACGCACCTCCGTGACACCTTCGAACATGTCGGCCGGCAGATGGATGCCCGACGCGCGCAGGCGCTCACAGCACTTGGGCCGGACGCCGGTGGCGCGGAACCGGCCGATCACCTTGCCGTCCTGGGTGATGCCCATCTTTTCGAAAAGGAAGATCTCCTGCATGGTGATGACGTCGCCTTCCATGCCGGTGATCTCCGCGATGCTCGTCACCTTGCGCGACCCGTCGCTGAGGCGCGTCTGCTGCACGACGAACTGGATCGCCGACGCAATCTGCTGGCGCATCGCCCGCTCGGGCAGGTTCGTCGCGCCCATCGCGATCATCGTCTCGATGCGCGACAGCGCGTCGCGCGGCGTATTGGCGTGCACGGTGGTCAGCGATCCATCGTGGCCCGTGTTCATCGCCTGCAGCATGTCGAGCGATTCTTCACCGCGCACCTCGCCGACCACGATGCGGTCGGGCCGCATACGCAGCGCGTTGATCACCAGCTGGCGCTGCCGCACGGCACCCTTGCCTTCCACGTTCGGCGGCCTGGTTTCGAGACGGGCCACGTGCTCCTGATGCAGCTGGAGCTCGGCCGCGTCCTCGATGGTGACGATGCGCTCGCGCTCGCCGATGAATCCCGACAGCACGTTCAGGAGCGTCGTCTTGCCGGCGCCCGTGCCGCCGCTGATCAGGCCGTTCAGCCGCGCGCGGACGCAGTGCGAGAGAAAATCGAGCATCGGGCGCGTCATCGCGCGCAGCGTCACGAGATCGTCGGCCTTGAGGCGCTCCGCCGGAAAACGGCGGATCGAGAGGATCGGACCGTCCACGGCGAGCGGCGGAATAATCGCGTTCACGCGCGACCCATCGGGCAGGCGCGCATCGACCATCGGCGAGCTGTCGTCCACGCGCCGCCCGACCGCGCTGACGATGCGGTCGATCACGCGAAGGAGATGCCGATCGTCCTGGAACGACGTCGGCACGCGCTCGAGCACGCCGCCGCGCTCGACGAAGACATGCTTGTACGTGTTGACGAGGATGTCGCTGATCGTCCCGTCCCGCAGCAGCGGCTCCAGCGGACCGAGGCCGAAGACCTCGTCGAGCAGCTCGACGAGCAGCGTTTCGCGCTCGGCGAGACTGATTGGGGCCCCCTCTTCTGACAGGAGCTCGCCGACGAGCGTCCGGATCTCGCTCTCGGCCCGCGTCCGATCGGACTGCGCCAGCGCCTCGAGATTGAGGCGATTCAGCATCTTGCGATGCACGTTCGCCTTGAGCTCGACGTATTGGGCCCGCGGCTGAATCATCTGAGCCCGCGGCGCGGGTGCCGGCATGGGCGGCGGCGGCCCGGGCGGCGGCGGTGTGGGCGACGGTGTGGTGATCGACGCAAAAGGGGCCATGGTGGTTTACCAGATGGATGCGAGCTTCTGCAGGCCGAGCAGGTGGCGTTTGGCCGGCTGGGCCGCCGCCGGGCAGTCCGCGGGATCGAGAATCAGCCGGGTGAACTGATCGAACTGCGCGGCGATGTCGGAGTTGCCCGTCAACGCGAGCGGCACGCCGGAGTTCAGCGCGCCGGAGACGGTCTTGTAGTCGCTCGGGAACGTGTGGTGAATCGGATGGCCGAGCGCGTTCTCGATCTGCTTCGGCGGAATCGGATACGGCTCCGCGGCGCGGTTGAGCAGCACGCGCACGCGCTCGCCGCAGGCGCCGAGCTGCCGGACGCGATCGAGCAGCCGCTGCGCGTTGCGCACCGACGGCACGTCGGGATTCGCCACGAGGTACATCGTGTCCGCCGCATACAGCGACGCGACGGTGCACGAGTTGATCTGGCTGCCGGCGTCGATCACGATGTATTCGTACTGCCGCGCGAGCAGCCGCAGCAGCTCTTCGATGGCGCTGCCGTCCGAGGCGCCCGGCCGATCGAACTGATCGGATCCCGCGAGGATCTCCAGCCCCGACTTGTGCTTGACGACCAGCTCCTTGAGGAACTCGCGATCGAGCCGGTGCAGGTTGTCGACCGCGTCGAGCAGCGAGTAGCGGGGGCGCACGCCCAGGAACAGCGCCACCTCACCGAGTCCTGATTTCAAATCGACGATCACCGTCGGACTCGCGCTGAGCCGCGCGAGCTCGACGGCGCAATTGACCGCCAGCGTCGTCGTGCCGGCGCCTCCCTTGGCGCCGAAGAACGCCAGCGTGGTAGCGGCCGGCTTTGCGCCCTGCGCGGTCTCGCGGCGGGCCGCCGTGCGTCGAATCGCGCCCTGAAACGTTTCCTCGTCGAGCGGCCAGGTGAAGAACTCGTTCGCGCCGGCGCGCATGGCCTGCAGGATGAGGTCGGGATCCGAGCTCAGCGCCACGGCGAAGATGCCGGCACCGGCCGAAGCCGCGCGCAGGCGCTCGATCCCCGCCATCGCGGACGCCGCGTCCCCGCGAATGTCGGCGATGACGACGTCCGGCGGCGTCGCGTCGCGCTGCGTCCCGGAGCCGACGCTGATCGCGACTGGCCCCGATCGCAGGAGCCGCTCGATCTGCTTTCTGAACCCCTCATCGTCGCTGACGATGAGGCCCTGTAGTTGCGCCATGTGAGCGGCCCTTCCGTCAGCTGTCTATCGCTTGGGATTCTTCGCGAGTTCGGTCTCGTAGTCCTTCTGAGCGGCCTTCATCTTCGCCTCGGCTTCTGCGACCGCCTTCTGCTGCTTCTTGTCGATCTCCGCCTGCCGTTTCGCCTGTTCGGCCGCCTGCTTGGCCGCCGCGGCGTCGCGCTTGGCCTGCTCGCGAGCCTCCTTGGCCTCGCGCTCCGCGGCTTCCTTCTGGTTGCGGCGATCGATCTCGGCCTGCTTCATCTGTTCTTTCGCGGCCGCGGCCTTCGCGTTCTCTTCCTGCTTGTGCGCGCGCTCCAGCGCCTTCTTGTCGCTCGAGGAGAGCGGCGGGACGGCGGCCGGCGGCGGCGGTTCCGGAGCCTGCGCCGCGGCGTCAGCCGGTTTGGCCTGGGGCGTCGCCGGCGTCGCCGGCGCGGCAGCGGGGCTGGCCGGTCCGTCTGCGTGCACGACAGGGC
>DATATJ010000007.1:0-6290 GCA_036268855.1 Vicinamibacterales bacterium | reverse complement strand
AAGGGTGTCGTCATGCAGTTGGTGAACTGGTGAGTCCGTGAGTTGGTGAATTATTCTCGCTTTCTCATCAACGGAAACAAAATCACATCCCGTATCGACGGGCTGTCGGTCAGCAGCATCACGAGCCGGTCGATGCCGACGCCTTCGCCGCCCGTGGGCGGAAGGCCGTACTCGAGCGCCCGGATGTAATCCTCGTCCATCTCGTGCGCCTCGAGGTCGCCGCGCGCGCGGTCCTTGAGCTGCGCCTCGAAGCGCCGGCGCTGCTCGGCCGGATCGTTCAGCTCGCTGAACGCATTGGCCACTTCGAACCCGCCGATGTACAGCTCGAAGCGCTCGACGGTTTCCGGATCGTCCGGCCGCTGCTTCGAGAGCGGCGACACTTCGGTCGGGAAATCGTGCACGAAGGTCGGCTGAATCAGACGCTCCTCGCAGAGCGCCTCGAAAATGCTGGTCGCAATCTTTCCCGCCCCGTGGCCGGTAGCGACCTCGAGGCCGAGCTGCCGCGCCAGCGCCGCCGCCGTCTCGCGCTGGCGCAGATCCGTGTCGGTCACCGCGCGCTTGAGCCGCGCAGCCGCCGCCTCGCGCGCGCCCTCGCGCAGCGACAGGCGAGCAAACGGCGCCGCCAGCGAAATCTGATGGGCGCCGAACGTGATGGCGTCCGTGCCGACGGCCTTGCGCGCGACCGTGCCGATCAATTCTTCGGTCATCGCCATCAGCGCCTGATAGTCGGCGTACGCCTCGTAGAACTCCATCATCGTGAACTCGGGGTTGTGCTGCGTGGAAATCCCCTCGTTCCGGAAATTCCGGTTGATCTCGAACACCTTCTCGAGCCCGCCGACCGTCAGCCGCTTCAGGTACAGCTCCGGCGCGATGCGGAGGTAGAGATCCATGTCGAGCGCGTTATGGTGCGTGCTGAACGGCCGGGCGATCGCGCCGCCGGCGATCGGCTGCATCATCGGCGTCTCAACCTCGAGATAGCCGCGCTGCGTCATGAACTCGCGAATGGCTGCGACGATGCGGCTGCGCGTTTCGAAGACGCGCCGCGAATCGGGATTGACGATCAGGTCGAGATAGCGCTGGCGATAGCGCGTTTCGACGTCGGTCAGGCCGTGCCACTTCTCCGGCAGCGGCAGCAGACACTTGGACAGGAAATGCAGGCGCGTCGCCCAGATCGTGAGCTCGTTCGTCTTCGTGCGGAACAGCCGCCCTTCCACCCCGATCCAGTCGCCGAAATCGAGCAGCTTGAAGATCTTGAAGTCGACCTCGGGCAGGGCGTCCTGCCGGATGTAGACCTGCAGCTTCGCCGCGCCATCGGAAAGCACGAGGAAATTCGCCTTGCCGAACGATCGAATCGCGAGTACGCGGCCGCTGGTGACCGCGGGGACATGCTCGGCTTCGAGCTCGTCGTGCGTCCGTGCGTTGAAGTCGGCCACGAGCTCTGAGACGGTGTGCGTCCGATCGAAGGTGCGCGGGTACACTTCGATGCCCAGCGTGGCGAGCTCGGCGAGGTTCGCGCGGCGTTGCTGGGTTTGTTCGTCTTGGGAGGACATAGTTGATCGCTGCGCTCGCTACTCCTCTGTGGTTAGGGGTGGGTTTCGATCTTCTTCCGGATCGCATCCAACATGCCGTTGATGAACTTCACCGACTCCTCCGAGCTGAACGTGCGCGCCAGCTCGAGAGCTTCGTTGATGATGACCGGCGGTGGCGTCTCCCGATCGCGCAACAGCTCGCAGACCGCCATCCGGAGGATCAGGCGATCGAGGATCGCCATGCGCTCCGGCCGCCAGCGGTCAGTGGTCTCCGCGATGAGCGGGTCGATCGCCTCGAGACGGCCGACCGTGTCGCACGCGAGCGACGAGGCGAAGCCCCGCAGCTCGTCGGACGGCGCTTCGCGATCGGGCCACTGGTGCCCGAAGAAGGTCGTCGCCGCGGCGGCGACCTCTCCGTGGCCGATGTCCCACTGATAGAGAATCTGCAGCGCCGCTTCCCGCGCGCGATGCCGTCGATCCTTCCGCATGCGGGCGGTCATCGGGACGGAGCCACAGAGAAAAGTAGCCACACAGATACAGGGACACCGAGACGAGAAACGATCGCTCTGAGTCTCCGGGCCTCGGTGGCTCCGTGGCAAAGAGTCCGCCGACTCCGTGCCTCTGTGCCTCTGTGGCAAAAGATCCGCCGACTCCGTGACCCTGTGCCTCCGTGGCAAAAGGTCCGCCGACTCCGTGACACTGTGCCTCCGTGGCAAAAGATCCGCCGACTCCGTGCCTCTGTGCCTCCGTGGCGAAAGATCCGCCGGCTCCGTGCCTCTGTGCCTCCGTGGCAAAAGCTCCGCCCGCTCCGTGTCTCGGCGTCTCTGTGGCAAGGAATCCGGTTTCTCCGTGCCACTTCTGTGCCTCCGTGGCGAATCCCTTGGGGGCTCGATGTCGCACTCACGGTTTAGCCGTCAGCTGCGCCACCACAGACGCCATCTCGAGAGCCGCGCCCGCCGCTTCGCGCCCTTTGTTGCCCGGACCCTCGCCCGCGCGCGCGAGCGCTTCCTCAACCGAGTTGGTCGTCAGCACGCCGAACGCCATCGGCACGCCGGTCGCCGCCGCGGCCGCCGTCAGCCCGTGCGCCACAGCGGCCGCGATGTAATCCATGTGCGGGGTCTCGCCCTTGATCAGGCATCCCAGACCAATCACGGCGTGGTACCGCGCGCTCTCCGCCGCATGCTGCGCGGCAATGGGGATTTCGAACGCGCCGGGGACGCGCACGATGGTGATGTCGTCGCGAGAGACGCCCGCCGCTTCGAGCGTGGCGAGCGCGCCGGCCTGCAGCCGGTCGGTGACGAAGTCGTGGTACTTCGACACGACGACGGCGAATCGACGTCCTGATGCCTGCCCGCTGTCCTGGATGGTCTGCATGCGTTCGCGCCTGCGCTACCGTCCGGTGAACGCCGGCTTCCGCTTTTCCAGAAACGCCGTGGTCCCTTCGCGCATGTCGTCGGTGGAGGCGATCAGCCCGAACAGGGTCGCCTCGAAGATGCACGCCTCGGCAAACGGCATCTCCAGCCCCTTGTTGATCGCGGCGATGATGTAGCGCGTCGCAATCGGTGCGTTCTTGGCCAGCTGTGCGGCGAGCTTCCGCACCTCCGCCATCAACTCGGCTGCGGGAACGACGCGGTTGACCAGCCCGATCCGTTCGGCGTCGCTTGCGGTGATCGGCGCACCGACGAGCGTCAGCTCCATCGCTTTGCCTTTCCCGACCAGCCGCGACAACCGCTGCGTGCCCGCGTAACCGGGGATCAGGCCCAGGTTGATCTCCGGCTGCCCGAGCCGGGCGGTATCCGCGGCAATCCGCAGCGTGCACGCCATCGCGAGCTCGCAGCCGCCGCCAAGCGCGAAGCCATTGATGGCGGCAATCACCGGCTTGCCCATGTTCTCGATGAGATCGAGCACGTGCTGGCCGGCCAGCGCGTGTTCGCGGCCGCCGGTGGGCGTCTGCACGGCGAGTTCCTTGATGTCCGCGCCGGCGACGAACGACTTGTCGCCCGCTCCCGTGAGAATCAGGACGCGCACGGAGTCGTCGGCCTTCAGGTCGAGGACGAGCTGTCGCAATTCGTCGAGCGTCCGCGCGTTGAGGGCGTTGAGCACCTGCGGACGATTGATCGTGACGATCGCGACGGCGCCGTCACGCTCGAGAAGCAGATTGTCGAAAGCCATGCGTACCTACAGGGGGAAGGGAAACATCAGCCAGCCGAACACCACGGCCGAGACCAGAAAGCCCGCGAACATGAGCCCCCCGAACCGCACCTGAGCGCCCACGTCCTCCTTGGTGAGAACGGCAAAGACCAGCGAGACGAAAAACGCGAACAGCGTGAGGAGCAGGAAGTGGCTCTGCATCAAGCGATCATTTCCGGCCGAGCGCGATGTCGTACGCGTCGATGATCACGAGCAGGTTCAGCAACCCCGCCACGATCAAAAACGCGTTGCCGTATTCGTACGTGACGGCGCGCACCTCACCGCCGCCGTAGCCGAGGGCGCCGGCGGCCAGATACGTCAGGCCGATGCCGACGTCCGCGATCGCGGCCAGGCCGACCAGCGGCTCCGACATATCGAACGGAAAGAGGCGTCCCTGAATGGCGATCCCGATAGCGAACATCACGGGCAGCGCGATCAGGAACACGAGACCTTTGCGGCGACCCAGCCACAAATGCGCGGCACCGGGAATCGCCCACGCTGCGAGGCAGAGCAGCACGAGGCCGCCCGATTGTCGGTGTCCATCCGTAGTAGTGCGCACGAACGCTTAGTTTACCTCACGAATGATCCATGCCACAGCCGCGCCGATCGGCGCGCCGGCGAGGGCGCGCAGCACGTTGCCGGGCGTGTCGCCGGTCGTCCACTCGTAGACGAGCGTCGCCGCGGTTGGAAGGACGGCCAAGAACAGAATCCGCCGGAACCGCGCGGTGCGATCCGCATCGATGCGCGCGCGCTCGACGGCCGACGGATCCGGCGTCCGCGCCATGCCGGCCAGCGCGGTGACCGCCGCGCCGACGTAGATCCCTGTGCAGCGGGCGCAGACCGGCAGCGGGAGGGACCACAGGTAGAACGAGCGGGCGGAAATCTGGTGGCAGATGATGCTGCCGATCGCATACGCGCTGTACACGAAGGCGAACGCCACGACGTTCGGATGCGACCGGCTCGCGGCCAGCGGCGCCAGCGGCACCGCAATCGCCCACGCGACCGACGCGGCCACGAACGCACGCCGCCACAGCGTACGGCGATCGGCCGGATCGGTCCGCGCCAGCCCCACCTGCCCGGGGAGGATCTCCATGACCGAATGGTACACTCGCGCGATGTCCACGACGATGGAGGCCACGCAGCCGTCGCCGCGCCAGCTCGTCGGCGTCGGCCTGATTTCCGCGACCCTGCTCATGACCGAGCTGTGCCTGACGCGCATCTTCTCGGTCGTCATGTACTACCACTTCGCCTTCCTGGCGATTTCGATCGCGCTCTTCGGCCTGAGCGCCAGCGGCGTCTTCGCGTACGTCGCCCGGCGCCGCCTCGATCGGCACGATACGAGCGCCCTGCTCGCGCGGCACTCGCTCATCTACGCCGTGTGCACGATCGTCGCGTTGTTCGCGCTGGTTCGCCTGCGGGTCGGCCTCAGCTACTCGCACCGGAACCTCGCGCTGATGCTGACGATCTACGCGTTGGCGACGCTGCCGTTTTTCTCGGGCGGCCTCGTCGTCACGCTCGCGATTTCCCGGCTCGCGTCGCGCATCAACGCGGTCTACGGCGCCGATCTGATCGGTGCGGCCGCCGGCTGCCTGGTCCTCATTCCACTGCTCGATCGACTCGGCGCGCCCGGTGTCGTGCTGACCGCCGCCGCGCTGGCCGTCGCCGCCGCGGTGCTCTTCGCGCCGCCCGCCTCGCGCGCCCGAATCGCCGGCATCGGCGCCGCGCTGATGCTGCTGCCGATCCTGGGGCAGTTGTCGGGCGCGGCCACCTTTGACGTCACCGACACCAAGGGCCACCAGGGCGACCGGGTCCTGTTCAGCAAGTGGAACTCGTTCTCGCGCATTGGCGTCTACGAGCGAACGCACGGCGAGTGGTCGCTGAGCGACACCTACAAAGGTCCGCTGCCCGACACGCGCTTCATGGACATCGATTCGGCGGCGTCGACGCCGATCATCCACGTCGCTCCCGATTTCTCCAACGCCCAGTACCTGCGCTACGAGCTCACCGCGCTCGCGTATCACCTGAAGGAACCGCACCCGCCGGCGCCGACGTCCGGCTTCACCGCCCTCGTCATCGGTCCCGGCGGGGGACGCGACCTGGTGTCGGCGCTCGTGTTCGGCGCGCGGCACGTGGACGGCGTCGAGATCAACCCGATCATCGCCAACGACGTGATGCGCGATCGTTTCGTCGCCTTCTCCGGCGGGATCTACACGAACCCGCGCATCCGGATCGTCGTGGACGACGGCCGCAGCTTTGTGCGCAGGACGCCCGATCGATACGACATCATCCAGGCATCGCTGGTCGACACATGGGCCGCCACCGCGGCCGGCGCGTACACGCTCACCGAAAACACCCTCTACACCGTCGAGGCCTTCAACGACTATCTCGATCACCTCACCGACGATGGCATCCTGACGATGACGCGGTGGGTATTCGACGGCCTGCGGCTCGTGTCGCTCGCGCAGGCCGCGTGTGCGAGCCGCGGATGGGACGCGGCACCACGGCTGGCGATCGTGCAGCACGACCGGGTCGCCACGTTCCTGCTGAAAAAGACGCCATTCACGCGCGAGG
>DATATJ010000006.1:0-1547 GCA_036268855.1 Vicinamibacterales bacterium | reverse complement strand
GCGATTCCGCGCGACCATATCGGCCTCCGCGCCGTCTACACGCCGAGCGACACCGTGACGGTTACGGGTTTGCTGACCAACGGCTGGAGCGACATCGCCGACAACGGGCGCGCCAGGCGAGTCGGAGCGTCGGTGTCGGTCCGGCCGGCTCGCGTGCTGACGGTGACGGAGACGTACCTCGGCGGCACGGAAACGAGCCTCGACACCGTTGGCTGGCGCGACCTCCTCGACTCGTCGGTGACCGGCCGCGTGACGAAGAGAATGAGCCTCGCCTTCAACGCCGACCTCGGCAGGAACCGCCGCACGCTCCAGGCCTGGCAGGGCGCCGCCGCCTACATGCGCTATGAAATCCGCGACTGGCTCGCGATCACGCCGAGGGTCGAGTCGCTGCGCGACCACGACGGCTTCATGACGCGGGTGTCGCAGGATCTGCAGGAAGCCACCGCGACGGTCGAATTCAAGCACAGGCAGGACAGCATGCTGCGCCTCGAGTACCGCATCGACGTGGCCGACCAGGAGTATTTTCTGAAGGGCGCCAGCAACACCGTGAAGACGCAGCGGATCCTCAGCGCCGACTGGGTGTTTCTCTTCAACTCGCACGGGACAGCCAGCCCGCAGCAGCAGGACGGCCTGTCGTCAGCGTTGCGGAAACAGTAGCAGGATCTGCGCCGCCGTCACGGGCGAGCGGGTGATCGTGAGGCCGTTCCGCGTCAGATCGGCGCCTGTCATGACGCCGCGCACGGAGCCGTCGATCGACACCACCTGGTAGACGGTGTCCGGCGAAAGGTTCGCGGGAGAGACCGTGGTGGACGCCGGAGCGGCGGCGCCGCTGAACGCGAACAGCACGACCCCGCCGTTCGTGCCGCTCTCCTGCAGGATGTCCCAGTTCTTTTCGTCGCCATTGGCCTGCATCGTCAGCGCCGTGGCGGTGGCGGCGGTGACGAGCGGCCGCAGATGCTTGTAGAACCCGATCTGCTGGCCCAGCGCCGCGAGGTCGGCGTCCGAGAGCCAGAGCGACCGGAAGCTCATGCCGAAGACCTGCGGCATGCGGCTTCGCGAGTAGAGCGGAAGATCCGGCGCGTTGTGCAGCGGCTCCCAGCCCAGATCGGTCACGAACGACAACAGATATGCGGGCGGGAAGATCAGGCTGAGCCCCTCGACGTTGTGGCGGACCCTGATCGACGGCGACGTCTGATCGGACATCCAGGCGACGTCGGTGTACTGCAGCATCGCGAAGTCGATCCGGTTGCCGCCGCCCGAGCAGTTCTCGATGAGCAGCGCGGGATATCGCTGCCGGAGCGCGTCGAGGATCTGGTAGAGCGCCGTGACGTGCGCGAAGCTGCCGTCGGCCGCGCCGTGGCCGTGCCCGCCGCGATCGCAGTTCACCCAGAGGTTGTTGTCCCATTTCAGGTAGTCGGGATGCACGGCGTCGATGAACGCCGTCAGATGATCGACCACCCATTGGCGTCCTGCCTGGCCCGCGAGGCAGATCATCGCCGAGTCGTCCGACTGGTAGTCGCCGCCGCTCGTCGCCAGCCACGATTCGT
>DATATJ010000005.1:0-12651 GCA_036268855.1 Vicinamibacterales bacterium | reverse complement strand
CCACCAGCACCCACACGATCTGTGGGCGCAGCTGGCGGCGGCGTGGCGAGTGCCCGTGACGGACCGCACCAGCTTCACCCTCGTCGCCGGTCCGGTCGGCGAAGCGGCGCTCGGTCCCGTCGCGTTCATGCATCGGGCGTCGAGCGCGGAAAATCCGACGGCGCCGCTCTCGCATCACGTCTTCGACTCGACGCACATCGTCGAGGGTGTGGTGCTCGGACGGCTCGATCGAGGGCCGGTGTCGATGGAAGGATCGATCTTTCGCGGACGGGAGCCCGACGAGAACCGCTACGACCTCGATCTCGGCACGCTCGATTCGTGGTCCACGCGCGTCTGGCTCCGGCCGACACCGGCGTGGACGCTCCAGGCCTCCTACGGATTCCTGCACCAGCCCGAGCTGCTCGAGCCCGGCGATCAGCGTCGAACGAATGTGTCGGCGTCGTGGTTCCGGCGGCGCGGCGCGAACTATTCGGCCGTCACCGCCGCGATTGGCTGGAACGCGCGTCAGTACAGCACCGTGCACGCGGTGCTCGTCGAGGGGACGCATCATGTCGGCCGCACGTCGCTCTACGGACGATTCGAAGACTTGACCGTCGAAACGGAGATCCTGCTGTTTCCCGAGCTGCTGCACCGGCCGCATCCGGGCGAGCTCGTGGATCCGATTCAAGCATTCACGGCGGGGACCGTTCGCGACCTCGCGACGGCAAAAGGCTTATCGCTTGGCGTCGGCGGCGACGTCACGTTCTATCAGGTCCCACCGCTGCTCCAGATCACCCACGAACCGCATCCCGTGTCGTTCCACGTCTTCCTGCGGATCGCTCGCGCGTCGCTGGACGATCGCATGTGGAACACGACGATGGCCAGTCATGGCGCGGGCCATCACGGAATGATGCACCACCAGCCCGACTGATCGATCGGTGGGCTATCGGCGTGAGGCGGTCTGCTCGGCGAGCGCGATCACTTCGTCCAGCGTCGTTTGTCCGCGATCGTGCTCGTACCACGATGCTCGTGCGGCGAATTGCCTGGCGCTCTCAGGGTTGGTCGCCATCGAGAAGAACAGCTCCTGCAGAATCGCCGGGCGCTCGATCCACGCGCCGACGTCGCGATCGTTTCTGAAGAGCACGATGGTCGGCGTCACTTTGCGGCCGTCGCGCGCGGGATGCTGCGCCATGACCGCGTCCCCAGCCGTACGGTCCACGATGCGCAGCTCGACGCCCGAAGCGGCTGCGAGGTTCGCCACGTAAGGGACGGTATGGACCGAATCGGCGCACCAGTCCTCGGCAACAACCAGAATCCGAAGGCCGCCGCGCACGCGCTTCAGCCGCTCGATCGCATCGGGCGCGATATCGGTGCGCGCGGCGTTCTGCATCCACACCGGACGCTGAGCCGTGACGTGCGCGAGAAACTGCGAGAAGGTGAGGCCCCGCTCGAACAGCGCAGGCTGCACCGCGTGTGCGCCTGCGACCGGCAGGAGGACAGTGAGTGAAAACGCGAGAAAAAAAGGCAAAGAAAGAAGGCAAAAAGGAAGAAGGCAGAAGGGAAGGTAAAAGTACTTCCTTCTGCCTTCGAACTTTCTAGCGATTCAAGTCGCCGCGGTATGGCACCACTTCGCCCGGGTTGACGTTGACGTCGATCGTCAGCGTCTGGAAGCCGTCGGCTTCGACTTCCAGGCGGTGCGAGCCGGCCGTCAGCGTGAGCGGCTGCTGGGTGCCGTCGAAGTCCTGCACGAGGCCGGCGTACTCGCCGTCCACGTAGACCTCCGCGTTGTTCGGCGTGATCTCGAGGCTCACGCCGCCGTAGGATGCCGATCCCGGCCCGACGACGACCGACGCAGACGGCGCGCCGTAGCCGTAGATGGGCACCGGGTACGGATACGCGTAGCTATACGGCACCGCGTACCCGAGGTAGATCCCGAACGCGATGTGCGTCCGCGGCCGGAACGTGTACGGACGGTAGCCATAGTAGGGCGCCGAATAGTATCCGCGCGGCCCATAGTAGCGCGGCGACACGATGATCGGCCGCTCCACGCGCGGGCGGACGATGACGTTGCCGCGCGGGACGGCGCGCCCCACGTGCGCGTCGTACTGACCGCGCGCCCTGTACTGGTCGCGGCTGTTGTACTGGCCTCGATTGCCGTTCTGCCGGTTATCGTCCTGGCGCCGGGGCTGTTCGACGACGCGCGGCGGCTGGCTGCGCGGCTGCTCGGCAGCCGGCGTCTGCGCTCGCGGCTGCTCGGCTCGCGGCGCTTGCGCGCGCGGCTGGTCGGCGTGAGGCGCCGCCGCGTGGGGCGCCTGGGCATGCGGTGCCTGCGCCGGCGGCGCCTGGCGCGGGGCTTCCCCTCGCTGCGCGTTCCCGCGCGCTACGGCGTGCCCCTGGCTCTGACCGTGATTATCCGAACGGCCCTGATTGCTCCGCTCGTGCTGCTGCTGGGCGAAGGCAGGAGCCGTCGCCAGCATGAGAGCGGTGAGGATCGCGGCCGGTGTGATGAGCTTCATGATGGAACCCCCACGCAACACAACCGCAAGGGCCTTGCCACGAATTGCCCTCGGTTTCCTTAGTAAACAGCCCTGCACGTGGCCATGATGTCTCCACTAGAGGACGCGGCCGCTCGAGCTGGTGCCGTCAGACGAGGATTTCAATCTTGCTTTTCGCCTTGGCGTGGTCGACGAACGCCGCAATCTTGGTCTGCCGCTGCTGGCCCGTCAAGAACTCCTTGATCTGGGGGGCCACCTCGGCCAGGGGCGCCGTGCGCGGCGGCCGGCGCTCGAACACCTTGATGATGTGAAACCCGAAGGGCGTTTCGACCAGACCGCTGGTGGTGCCCGGCTTCAACGCGAACGCCGTCTTCTCGAAGGTCGGCTCCATCTGCCCTTTGGGGAAAAAGCCGAGGTCGCCCCCGTTTTGCGCGCTGCCATCCTGTGAGTTCGCCTTGGCCAACGACGCGAAGTCGCCTCCCGCCTTGACCTGCTTCAGCACTTGCGTCGCCTTGGCGCGCGCCGCCGATTTGGTCGCGGCGTCGGCGCCCTGCGGCACGGCGATCAGAATGTGGCTCGCGTGCACCGTTTCGCCCTGCTTGAACCGCTCGGTATTCTGGTTGTAGAACCCCTCGACATCGGCATCGGCGACCGCGATCTTCGAGTTCACTTCCGAGTCGAGCACCTTCGACACCTCCAGCCCCATGCGGGTCTGTTTCTGGAGTTGCTCGAGCGTCATGCCCTGCGCGGTGACCGCCTGTTCGAACGCTTTTTCGTCGGGGAAGCTGCCCTTGAACTGGCCGATGCGCACCTGGACGTCGGTGTCGGTCGGATCGAGCTTGCGGGCGTGCGCTTCCTGCGAGAGGACATGAAACGCCACGAGCTGATCGATCAGGCCGCGCACGATCTCGTCGTGGCGGTCCGTCGGAATCGGGCTGCCCGCACGCCCTTCGACGCCTTTGATGGCCGTTTCCAGCTCCCAGCGCTCGACCGACTCCCCGTTGACCTTGGCGATCACGTTCGGCAGCTGTGCGGGAAGCGGCTTGGCGGCCGCGGGCGGCGTGCCCGGAGCGGCGGCTCCCGCGGGAGCGCCAGGCGCGGCGGTCGTCGCGGCTGCCGGCGGGGGAGCTTTCTTGCAGGCGGCGGCCAAGGCGACGAACAGCGCAACGGACAGCACACGTTTCACGGGAATCTCCTGAAGGGAAAGATCCCCATGATACCCCGCGTGGCCCCGACGAGTTGTATCATCTCGCCATGCTTTTCCAGTCCCGCTCCCGACGACTGCTCCGCGCCGGCCTCTATGCGATATCGCTCGGCGGGTTTGCCGCAGGCGCCTCGTTGACCGCCGCCGCTCAGCAGCCGCAGACGGCCGTCCGCCCCGTGATGACGGCCGCCGATTATGCGCGCGCCGAAAAATTCATGGGCTACAACACGACGCCGCTGGTTCTCCACAGCGGCGTGCACGCGACGTGGCTGCCCGACGACCGCTTCTGGTACCGCACGCGGACGGAGCAGGGCAATGAGGCGGTGCTGGTCGATCCGGTTCGGGCGTCGCGCTCGGCGTGCGACCTGCCGGCATGCGCGGAGCCGGGCGAGGAGGGCCGCGGCGGGCGCGGCGGCGCGCCGTTGAGCTATGCGCGTTCCCCCGACGGCACCCAGGAGGCGTTCATTCGCGACTGGAACCTCTGGGTTCGCGATGTGTCGACGGGGAAAGAGACGGCGCTCACCAAGGACGGCGTGAAGGACTTCGGCTACGCCACCGACAACGCCGGCTGGCAGCGCAGCGATCATCCGATCGTGCGGTGGTCGCCCGACTCGAAGCGGATCGCGACGTTTCAGCAGGATCAACGCGAGGTGGGGGAGATGTACCTCGTGGATACCAAGGTCGGCCACCCGACGCTGCACGCGTGGAAGTACCCGCTGCCCGGCGACAAGGTGGTCACCATGATTCAGCGCGTGATCATCGACGTCGCCGCCGCGAAGATCGTCCGCCTGCAGATGCCGCCGGATCAGCACCGCTCCTCGCTCTGCGACGACGTGGCGTGCCGCGGCGGCGAATGGAGCGACGTGCAGTGGAGCGACGACGGCACGACGCTCGCCTTCGTTTCGACGTCGCGCGATCACAAGCGCGAGCAGCTGCGCGTCGCCGACGCGTCCACCGGCGCGGTCCGCGACGTGCTCGAAGAAGCGACGACGACCTTCTACGAATCGGGCAACGGGCGGGTCAACTGGCGGTACCTGCCGGCGTCGAACGAAGTGATCTGGTTCTCCGAGCGCGACAACTGGGGCCAGTTGTACCTGTACGATTTGCAGACGGGAAAACTGAAGCATCCCATCACGTCGGGCGAGGGTAATGTCGCGCAGCTGCTGCGCGTGGACGAGAAAGCGCGCACCGCGTACTTCGTCGGCGTCGGAAAGGAGAAGGGGCGCGATCCGTACTTCCGGCACTTGTATCGCATCGACCTCGACGGCAAGCACCTGCAGCTGCTCACGCCGGCTGACGCCGATCACGACGTGTCGCTCTCTTCGTCCGGCCGTTTCTTCGTGGACAGCTACTCGAAGCCGGACGCGGCGCCGATCGCGGAGCTTCGCGACGCCGGCGGCAAGTTGATCCTGACGCTCGAAACCGCCGACGTCTCCCGGCTGCTCGCCACGGGATGGAAGCCGCCGACGCCGATCATCGTCAAGGCGCGCGACGGCATCACCGATTTGTACGGGCTGATGTACAAGCCGACCGATCTCGATCCGGCGAAGAAATATCCGATCGTCAATCACATCTACCCGGGGCCCCAGACGGGCAGCGTCGGCGGACGCAGCTTCTCGCCGGCGCGCGGCGATGCGCAGCCCCTCGCCGAGCTCGGCTTCATCGTCGTCGAAATCGACGGGATGGGAACGCCGTGGCGGTCGAAGAAGTTTCACGAGGCGTACTTCGGCGACATGGCCGACAACACGCTCCCGGATCAGATCGCCGGCATGAAGGAGCTCGCGGCGAAGTACCCGTGGATCGATCTCGATCGGGCGGGCATCTACGGCCATTCGGGCGGCGGGTTTGCCACCGGCGCAGCGATGTTCCACTATCCGGACTTTTTCAAGGTCGGGATCTCGGAGTCGGGCAACCACGACAACCGCGTGTACGAGGACGACTGGGCGGAGAAGTGGACCGGGTTGCTCGAAACGAAGCCGGACGGCTCGTCCAACTACGACAGCCAGGCCAACGAGAATTTCGCGAAGAACCTGAAAGGGAAGCTGCTGCTGGCGCACGGCACCATGGACAATAACGTGCCGCCGAACAACACGCTGCTCGTCGTGGACGCGCTCGTCAAGGCGAACAAGGATTTCGAGCTGCTGATGCTGCCCAATCAGCTCCACGGCTACGGCGACGCGAGCAACTACATGACGCGCCGACGCTGGGATTTCTTCGTGCGCAACCTGCTCGGCGCGGAGCCGCCGCCGAACTATGAGCTGCATCCGCCGGCGAAACCGGCGCCTTCGCAACAGCCGCAGTGAGGCGACGCGAGGCCGCGGCGCAGGTAGCGCTCGGCTGACCTGTCTGCCGAAGCCTTGGCAGAGGTGGAAGCCGTCGCGCTTCACGGATTTTAGGCGGCGTCGCTAACGCGGATTCGACATCAGCGTAGACGTAGCGCGACGGCTTTAGCCGAGCGTTTCTGGCGCCGCGCAGCGCTTGGCTGAAGCCTTCGCGCTACATCGAATCGAAAACCGCGCTAAGGGGCGTTCGCAGACAGCGCTGGGCCCATGGTGTGCCGGCGGATGGTTAGCTCAGCATTTTCTCCGGGGATGCCCGCCGCAGGCGACCGCGCCAACTCGTGACGCGCAGATTTCACAAAAAAACAGCTCGAAACGCCCTCGAAACGCGGTGGAGAAAGAGTAAACTCAAGAATTCGTGCACCTTTTCCTACCATCGTCGGTCTAAATACACGTAAGGAGGCATTCATGGCTAAAAGAACGTCAGCGGGTATCGTTTGCCCCCGGTGCGGCGTCCCCAGCGCGCGCGTCATCGGACACAACGACTCCCTGCCGGTCGTCTACCTGAAGTGCGACGACTGCGGCCGCACGTCGATTTCTCCCGATAACGTCTAGGTCCCCTTTCTTTCGCGTCCCGATCGATGTGCGGATGCCCACCTGCGCGAGGTGGGCGTTCCGCGCTCACTTCCGTTCCGGCACCAGCGTCACGACCGTGTAGCGATCCTGCGGAAAATAGCGCTGGAACATCTCGCGCAGCGTGTCGGGTGTCTCCGTGTCGATCCGCGCGTTGCGGGTCAGGATCTCGCCTGGATCCTCGCCGAAGAGCTTCGCCGATACCAGGTGCTGCAGCCAGTAGCCGTTCTGCTTCAGCGCCGTTTCGTAGCCTCTCCTCGACGTCTCCTTCGCCCGCGTGGTCAGGTCGGCGCTGGGGCCCTCGGTTCGCAGCCGCGCCACCTCCTGAAACACACGGTCGGTCATCGACGCCAGGTTTTCCGGCGCCGCTCCGAAGGTCACCATCACGTGGCCGTCTCCGCGCTGCGGAAACGGCTCTGAGCGGCTGACCGACACGGTGTAGGTCTGGCCGAGGCTCTCGCGCAGGATGTCGCGCAGCGCAATGTCGAGCACGATGAGGGCGCCGCCGAGTTTTTCCTGTTCGACCGGGTCGCGCCCGACTTCCGCAAAGAAGCTGATGACGGTCTGGCCGCGCGGCTCCTGGCCCTTTTCGACTGTGGCGCGCTGTACCGTGCGGGGAAAGGCGATGCCGACGTCCTTGAATTGCGCGGTGGCGGTCCCGGTCGAGGGCAGCGAGCCGACATATTGCGCCAGCAGCGGGATCGCTTCGTCCAGCTTGAACGCCCCGACCATCACGAACGAAAAGTCGGCGGCGTTCGAGAAGCGCGCTCGATAGTAGGCGAGCATCTTCTCGCGATCGAGCGCCGCCACCCGATCCGGCGTCACCGGCTCGGCCGTGTAGTGGTTCGACGTGTTCACTTCGGCGACGCGATCGTTGAACACGCGTCCGGGCGACTGTTCGCGGTTGACCGACGAGGCCGTGAGCTGTCGTTTGATTAGCGCGAACGCCTCGGGATCGTCGCCCGGAGCCGTAAAGCGATCGTAGAGAAGCTGCAGCGCCGTCTCGAGCTCGGCGGGCGCCGCGCTCCCGGAAAATCCGTGCGTCGAAAGGCCCATCGACGGCGAGGCGGACGCGAGCTTGCCCGCGAGCACGCGCTGCAGGTCGAGCGCCTTCAGCGGACCAGCCCCGGACGCGCTCACGTATCCCGCCGAAAGCGACGCCTCGGGAAAGTCGGCCGCCGGCGCCAACGACGATCCGCCGAGCGATTCCATCGAGAACAACACCTGATCGTTCTTGAAATCGGTCGGCTTCAGCCACGCTTCGACGCCGTTGGCGAACCGGACAACGGTGACGCCGAGCGCGTCGATCGTGCGGCGCGAGGCGACGCGTCCGGGTTCGGGCTTGTGATCCATCAGCCCCGCCGATCCGGTGGCCGTCGTCGTCCAGGCGGCGACCGGAGCGTGCTCGCCTTTGGCGAGGGCGGCGAGCAACTCGGCGTCGGTCGGCGCCTGCAGTCCTGCTTTTTGCGGGGCGACGGCCAGAACGACGCGACTGTTGTCAGCCAGCAGGCGCTTGGCCGCCTCCCACGTTTCGGCGAGCGTGATGCCCGGGAGCACCTGCTGCACGAGCTGATGCTCGTACGCGATTCCCGGCGTCGGCTCCGCGACCAGGAAGAATTTCAGGCACTCCTGGGCGAGGGTGCCGCTGTCGGTCCTGTTGCGTTCGGCGTACACGCGATCGAACAGCGCGGCCATCCATTTCTTGGCGCGATCGATCTCGGCTGCCGTGAAGCCATGTTCCTTCACGCGCTGCGCCTCGACAGCGATCGCGGCAATCCCCTGATCCAGGTGTCCGTCCTGGACGCCCGCGCTGATCGAGAAGGTGTCCACCGTGCGGCCCAACTGTCCGTCCGACACGCCCGCGCCGAGGAAGGGCGCCTCCGGCTTCCGCGCCAGCTCGGCGAAGCGCTCGTTGAACATGTGCTCGGTGAGCTGCTTCACGAGGTCGCGGCGATAATCGGCGACGCGCTGCTCGCTCTCGGCGGGCCGCTTGCGCACGACCTCGACCACCGACCGCGTCATCTCGCGATCGGCGACGAAGCTGACGAGCAGCTTGTTCGGCAGCGGCACCGCGGCGTTCGGCATCGGCGCGGCCGGCGCGCGAGGCTTCAGCGGACCGAACAGCGAGGCGATCGCCGCTTCGAGTTGCGGCGCCGCGATGTCGCCGACCGCAATCACGGCCATTCGCTCCGGCCGGTACCAGGTGTCGTAGAAGGCGCGGAGGCGCGCCGCCGGTGCGGTGCGGATGACGTCCGGCTTGCCGATCGGCAGCCGATCCGCGTAGCGCGATCCCGCGAGGAGCAGCGGAAGCTGTTTGTCGCGCACGCGCGAGCTGGCACCGAGCCCGCCGCGCCACTCTTCGATGACGACGCCGCGCTCCTTGTCCACTTCCGCCGGATCCAGCGTCAGGCCGCCGGCGAAATCCGCCAGCGCCGCCAGACCCTTCGCGACGATCTGCGGCTGATCGCTTGGCAGGTCCAGCATGTAGACCGTTTCGTCGAAGCTCGTATACGCGTTCACGTGCGGCCCCAGGCGCGCACCGACCGACTCGAACGTGGAGACGAGCTCGCCGGGCTTGAAATGCGCGCTGCCGTTGAACGCCATGTGCTCGATGAAATGCGCGAGTCCCTGCTGATCGTCGGCCTCTTCGAGAGATCCCGATTTCACGGCGAGGCGCAGCGCCACCCGCTTGGCGGGGACGTCGTTCCGGCGGACGAAATACTTCAGGCCGTTCGGCAGGGTGGCCGTGTGGATCGCGGTGTCGAACGGGAGGCGATCCCGAAGGTTGAGCGGCGCCGGAGCCTGCGTCCGGACGCCGATCGGACCCGCCGAGAGCACGAAGACGAGCGCGGCCAGGCAGCTGCCGGGGAACAAGCGAAATCGCATGGCGTCACTGTATCAATAAAAAAGATAGCTAATACAGCTGAGCTAACCCATAATCCCCGCAATGTTCGCGGGGCACCGTTCCCGTCGAGTCGCCTTGTTCGTGATCCTCTGGGCGTTCGGCGGTGCGGCGCTGCATGCCCAGACGCCCGACGATGGCGCTCCGCCCACGTCGGTGCTGCCCAACACCGACTGGCTGCGTGTCCGCTTCGACGTCGTCGGCTCGAACTACTGGGACTACAGCCAGGCGCAGCTCGGGCACGAAACACAAGGGCGCATCGGGTGGGCGATCATCGGCCTCTCTGGCAAGATCAACCCGTACATCTCGTACGACGCCGAGCTGAATCCGGTCAACGACAGCGCGCGCCCGGAGCCGGCGTGCGGCGAAAAGAACTTCTTCTATCCCAACGGGCCCGACCCGAACGGACCGCCCGTGGCCTGCGTGGCCGACGGCCGCAATCGCGTCGATCTGTATCGCTTCATCGGCCTCGACCCGCTCACGCAGCAGAACGCTGTCCGCATCGCCGTCGTGGACGTGCACACGCCGACCCGATCGATCGGCGTGCAGGCGGGACGGTTCGTCACGCCGCTCGGCTTCGGCTGGCAGGAGCTCGGATCGTGGACGAACGAAGATGCCACGCTGATTCAGCGGCTCGACGCCGAGGCGACGTTCGGGGCGATGCTGTACGCGCAGGTCCGCCGGCGCGGCAAGCCGCTCGCGCGGCTGGAGGCGGCCTTCGTGCGCGGCGACGGCAACCGTGACGTCGAGTACAGCTACTCGGCCTTCGTCGCGCCGGACGAGGACACCAACTCGGGAGCGACTGGTGTGGGCCGCGTCACGCTGACGCCGCTGCCGGGCCTCGACGTCCGCGTCTCTGGCCAATACGGATATTCGGGATCGAAGGTCGAAGGATATCCCTCGTTCTATCTGTCCAAGCGGAATGACAAGGCGGCGATCGGATCGGTGCAGTATCGCCTGAACCACTACCTACGCGGCTTCGGCGAATACGCGCGGTACGTGTCCGGGCTGCCGGATACGTCGGCGGAGCTCATTGGCGAAAAGCCAGAGTCCGTGATCAAACGCGGGTACTACGCCGGCGCCGAAGCGACGATCCCGCTGCCGAAGCAGTGGGAAGGCATGATCAGCCTGACGCACGAAGACCTGTCGCGCAACGATTCGCTCGTCTGGTACCTGCAATCGCTCGGGCTGTACAACGTCCATCTCGGCGCGCACGTGCGCTCGACGATCATCCGGTTCTCGGTGAAGCCGGTGCGCGGCGTCGAGCTCGGCGCTTACTGGAACCATCTCGCCAACCCGTATCTCTGGCTGTCGGGCATCGTGCCGGTTGCCGGGGCGAACGCGTATCTCGACACCGGCCAAGGGCGTGCAAAATACGGCCTCGTGTTCCGCGTGCGGGTGCCGTAAGACGGATCCAAAGCCGACAGACAACCGATGCGCTAGCGCGCCACGAGAACCGCGAAGGCGTCGCGGCGCCACGTCATCTCGACACGGAATCCGGCCTCCGCGAGCATCGACACTTCCGACGCGAGCGGCACGTACACATCCTCGCGGCCCCACGAGCGAAACAACGCCGCGGTCCTCGACGGTGGATACGTGCGCCCGACGTGCCTCCGCCAGGCGCCCATTTGCGAAGCCGCCAGCGCGCGATCGGTCGCCGGGTGGCAGTCGGCCGTCACCAGCACGCCGCCGCGCCGCAGCGCGCGCCGGATCTTCCGGTAGAGCCGCAGGCGCGCGGGACGCGTGCGCACGTGGTGCAGCGCGAACGATCCGACGATGGCGTCGGCTGTCGGGAAGGGTGTCTCCAGAAACGAGCCGCACAGCAGCGTGGCCCGGCGTCCGAGCCGTCGCGCGGCCAGCTCCAGAATCGCCGCGTCTTCGTCCACACCGGTCACCTTTGCGCGCCGCGCCCGCGCGAGCACCCGCACAGAGAGCCCCCCGGTCCCTATCCCGAGATCGATGATGCGGCGCGCCTGCGGCCGAACCGCCGCCGCGGCCGCTTCCAGCATTTCCTCGTAGTGCGGGATGAAGGTGCGAATCCGCTCGTCGTATTCGGACAGCTCGATGCCGAGATGCTCCGCCACGTGGCGCGTAGAGGTCGATGCTGCAACCATGCGATCTCCGGATCAGGCGAACGGTTTGTCGATCGCCGGGCTCGGCTGCGTGAAGAACGCCGCGCCGTTCTCGGTGATGTGGAGGCAGTCCTCGAGGCGCAGGCCGAACTCGCCGTAGATGGCGATCATCGGCTCGTCGCTGAAGCACATGCCCGAACGCATCGGCGTCTTGTTGCCGCGGACGAAGTTCGTCCACTCGTGGATGTCGAGGCCGATGCCGTGTCCCGTCCGGTGCGGCAGGCCGGGCACTTTGTAGCCGGGCCCGAAGCCGGCGTCGGTGATCACCTTGCGCGCAGCCGCGTCCACCGATTCGCACGGCGCGCCCGGCTTCGCCGCGGCGAACGCTGCCGCCTGCGCGCGGTGCTCCAGATTCCAGACGTCGATCTGACGCTGCGTCGGCTTGCCGAAGACAATCGTCCGCGTGATGTCCGATTGATACCCGTCCACGTGGCAGCCATCGTCGACCTGGATGACGTCCCCCTCTCGCAGTTGCTGCGGCATGATGCTGCCGTGCGGAAACGCCGTGTACTTGCCGAAGCTCACGGAGACGTCCGCGATCGGCGCGCCGAGCGCACGGTAGGCCGAGAGGATGTTGCCGCGCAAGTCGCCTTGCGTCATCCCCTCGCGCAGCGTCGCGAAGCCGGCCTTGTAGGCGGCGATCGTGATGTCGTTCGCGCGCTGCATCAGCGCGATCTCCGTGGGTGATTTGGTCATCCGGCAGCCCGCGGTCACGGCGTCGGCGCTGTCGAATTCGAGCGCCGGCGCTTCCTTCCTGATCCCGTTGAAGATGAAGAAGCGCAGCTGCTCTTCGACGCCAACGCGCCCCGTTGCGACGCCGCGATCCTTCAGAATCTGCGCCACGAGCGTGTACGGGCTGTCGTCCTCCTGCCACGTGCGCACGTCAGTGCCGAACTTGATCAGCTCGCGCGCCCGCTCCTCCTCGAATCCGGGACAGACCCAGGCGAGCTCGCCCTTCGCGGGAATGACGGCGAGGAACGGCCGCTCGCTCTGTCCCCATCGGACGCCGGTGAAGTAGAACAGGCTG
>DATATJ010000004.1:0-19698 GCA_036268855.1 Vicinamibacterales bacterium | reverse complement strand
AGATACGCCTTGACGTCCACCCCGCCGGCGAACCCGGTGAGCTTGCCCGAGGACCCGACGACGCGGTGGCACGGCGTGACGATCGACAGGGGATTCCGGCCGTTCGCGGCCCCGACGGCCCGCATCGCGTCGGGCTTTCCGATTTGCCTCGCGATCTGTCCGTACGATCGCGTTTCGCCGAAGGGGATCGTGAGCAGGGCGTTCCAGACCCGCCGCTGGAAGTCCGTGCCGGCAGGATCGAGCGTCAACGCGAACCGCGTTCGTCGTCCTGAGAAGTATTCCTCGAGCTGACGTTCTGTCTCTACGAGAACGGGATGTTGCGTGTCCTCGGCCACGATGGTCAGGGGCACGCGACCTGGTCGGTCGTTTTCCCAGAGAATCGCGGCGAGGCCATCGTCGCTCGCCACGAGCTTGAGACGCCCCACGGGAGAGTTCATCGTTTTGTACATATAGTGTTTCCGGTTGCTGCGATCGGCTCTGGCCATTGCGTGCTCCTCCGGTTTCAACGCTTCCCTCCGACGATACGGCGCGGTCGGCGATCGTGCTCGCCGTTTTCGGACATATGAGCGACGCTATGTCCATGTCCGAAAATGGCTGGCATCCGGACGTTTCCCGCCGTATCGTGAAGAGATGGACCGGGACGACCGCAGCCTCTACAACGCGCTGACCACGCGCGACTCGCGCTTCGACGGCGTGTTCTTCGTCGGCGTCACGTCGACCGACGTCTACTGCCGGCCGATTTGCCCCGTGAAAACGCCAAAGCGGGCCAACTGCCGCTTCTTCGACACGCCGCAGGCCGCCGAGCAGGCCGGCTTCCGGCCGTGCCTCCGCTGCCGCCCCGAGCTGGCGCCTGGCAATGCGCCGGTGGACGATGCCCAGCGGATCGCGCAGCTGATCGTGCAGCGTCTCGAAGAAGGTCATCTCGACGAGAACGCGGGCCTCGAAGCCATCGCGGACCAGTTCGAGCTCAGCTCGCGACAGATCCGCCGCATCGTTCAAAAGGAGCTGAGTGTGCCACCGATTCAACTCCTGCTGACCAGGCGGTTGCTGCTGGCTAAACAGCTGCTGACCGAAACGACCTTGCCGATCACTGAGGTCGCCTTTGCCAGTGGCTTCTCCAGTCTTCGCCGGTTCAACGACGCGTTCAGCGGACGCTACGGGATGCCGCCCACACGTCTTCGCAGGAACGCCACGGAAGACGCCGCCGCGATCGTCGAAACCGGCACATCCACCCTGCAGCTCGCCTATCGGCGGCCGTACGACTGGGACGGCATCCTCGCGTTTCTCGCGGCCCGCGCGCTCAAAGGCATCGAGCACGTCAGGGACAGCTCGTATGCGCGGACGGTGCAGCTGGGCGAAGCGAAAGGGTGGATCAGAATCACGCAGTCGAAGAAAAAGCACGCGCTGCTGGTCGAGTTCACGCACAGCCTGACGCCCGTACTGCCGGCGCTGCTCACCCGCGTGCGCGCGCTGTTCGACCTCAACGCGCGGCCGGACCTGATTGCGAAGCAGCTCCGCAGGGACGCCCGTCTGAAATCGGCGGTCAAGGCGAACCCCGGCTTGCGATTGCCCGGCGCGTTCAACGGATTCGAGATGGGTCTGCGTGCGATTCTGGGCCAGCAGGTGACGGTGAAGGCCGCGACGACGATCGCCGGCCGGTTCGTCGAGGCGTTCGGCGAACCGATCGTCACGCCGTTTGCGGAGCTGACGCGTCTCGCCCCTGCGCCCACGAGGATCGCCGCCGCCAGCGTCGATGCGATCGCTCGGCACGGCATCATCGCCGCACGCGCCAGAAGCCTCATCGCCCTGGCCGACGCGCAGCGATCAGGCGGGCTCTGCCTCGACGGGGGCCTGCATCACCGTCCCGACGAGTCCATCAGGCGGCTGGCCGAATTGCCTGGAATCGGCCCGTGGACGGCGCACTACATTGCCATGCGCGCCCTGCGCTGGCCCGACGCGTTTCCGAAGGAAGATATCGCGGTGCGCAACAGTCTGGGCGGCGTGACCGCGAAGGAGGCGGAGGTGCTGTCGCAGCCGTGGCGGCCCTGGCGGAGCTACGCGGTGATGCACATCTGGGGCATGGAGGCGCCGAAGCGGCACCGGTGAGCTGCGCGGACCATCTCAGTGCGCGGTGCGCGCGCCGCCGGAGAACGCCTCGCTCTGGCCTCCCAATCCGCTCCGGAGGAACGAGCCGTCGCCGCGCTGACGCAGGAAACCGCTCGCGACCAGCGCGGACAGCGCCGCATCGCAAAGATCCGATGGCAAATCGCAGAGGCGGCGGATCTGCGACTTCGACAGCTTCAGGTCTGGCATTTCGATGAACTCGACTTGAATGCGTATGCGGGCCGTGTGTGCGGAGGGCGGCGCGAGGTCGTGGTTCAGCATAGTAGCCATAGCATCACTGATTGCAATCACCGAGCCATGACGATTCCACGACGCGGGCGTAAATAGATGCCCGCGAATCATTTCGATTCCAGCCGCATCGAGTCGCCGAACGCGAGCGTGCGAAACCGCTCCGGCAGCACGCCGTTCGCCTGACGCGCGCGCTCCAGCGCGCGCAGCGGTTCGTCGATCCCCTCGGTGGTCAACTGGAACGTGCCGAAGTGCGTGCCGATGCTCAGCGACGCGTCGAGGTCCACGTGGGCCTGAACCGCCTCCGCCGGATTCATGTGAACACCCTGCATGAACCAGCGCGGCTCGTACGCGCCGATCGGGAGCAGGGCCAGATCGATCGCGCCGAAGCGATGTCGGACGTCGCGAAAGAACGCGGCGTACGCGGTGTCGCCGGCGAAGAATATTCGGCGGCCAGCAGTGGCGAGCATGAATCCGCCCCAGAGCGCCCGGTTCCGATCGAACGGGCTCCGCGCAGAAAAATGGTGTGCCGGCGTCAGGACGATCGGCAGCGGCGGCGTCTTCGCCTCCTCCCACCAATCGAGCTCCTCGACCTTCCGGATGCCCGACGACCGAACGAGTGTACCGTTCCCGAGAGGCGTGACGACAATCGGATCGAAGCGCGTCGCGAGCAGGCGGAGCGTCCGGCGATCGCAGTGGTCGTAGTGATTGTGGCTCAACAGCACGGTGGAGATGGGCGGCAGATCGTCGAACGGCACCGCTGGCTGCCGCACGCGCCGCGGTCCCAGCATGTTCAGCGGGCCGGCCCGCTCCGAGTACATCGGATCCGTCAAAACATTCCCCGCCGGCGTTTGAATGAGAAACGTCGAGTGCCCGACGAACGTGACGACAGCCGCGGCGCCGTCGACCGCGGGCGGGCGGCGCGTCGGCTCTTCGATCCGAGCGGGCCATCGCGTCCGCCGCTCCAGCAACATTCGAGGAACGGCGGAGAATGGCTGGGCCTTCGCGCCATCCGGATTGAAGAATCGGCGGCCGTCACAGTGTCCGCTCTTCTGAAGCATCATGAGTGTCAGGGGATATCAGCTGAGGAGTTTTCCCGGAGTTGTACCGATTGTCGCGCGATCTTCACAACGCGATTCGACAATCTGACCATGTATCGACGGTCCATTGCCGACGTTTTCATGTTCCTTCTGGGTGTGCTGTGCGTGAGCGTGGCTGCGTGGCTCAGTCTGAGGTGAGAGCGGCGGCCGCGATGGCTCGCGGCCGCCACGCCTGCAGAGTCTTCCGGCCTGCCGTTACGCGTGTGCCGGCACGCGCGCCGGAGCCGTAATTGTCACGAAGGTGTCGAGCACCGCGTCCGGAGGCACGTCGGCGTTCCTGCTCGAGCGCGCCTTTTCCGCGATATCGTGAATCGAGATAATGCCGGCCAGGCGGCCGCTCGCATCGACGACGGGCAATCGCCGCACTTTCTGGCCTCTCATGGTTTCCAGCGCCGCGCGCACATCGTCGGCAGGCTTGCACGTGTACAGGACTTTTGAAATCACGTCCCGCACGGGAATGTCTCCCTCCGCATGAGGCCGCGTCGCTCCGGCGATGCAAATGTCACGATCGGTAATCATGCCGAGGACCTTTCCTCCTTCGTCCACCACGGGAACAGCCCCGCAGTCGCCTTCCCACATGATCTTCGCAGCTGCGGCGAGGTTCGTGTCGGGCGAGCAGCTCTTCACATCGGATGTCATCAACTCCTGGACCTTCATCATGGTGCTCCTTCTGAACTGTTACAGGCACGTGCGAACGCCGGTGTAAGGACACCGGACACCGCGTCCACGCCGGCCCCGCGTCGGGAATCGCATTCCGCGCCCGATTGTGCCCGGCAACCCTGTCACTGACCGGCGAGACCACACAACGTCGCAAGCGTCGTACCCGAGACGTGTGCCGTGTGATGAAGGATAGGCTCGTGCGCAGAGGTATGGCAGCGCTCTCGAGACGCTAGGGACGCATCGCGTCGGTATCCAGGAGCGAGCGAGTGCTCGACGGCAGGCGCGGTTACGGCACACGTGCCGCCACCACCGGCACATGCCACACGCCATAGCCCAACGGATCGTGAATGGTCGCGATCATGTCGTCAAACTGATCGACGAACTCATCGCGGGTCATCGACGTGTTCGCGGACACGATGTCCGCAAAGCCATCGCGCCACGCGGCCCAGATGGCCGCGAATGTCTCGCGCGGAACACGCAGCGGATCGACGACGAGATAATCGATCGTGACGTCGACGAGCCCCAGCCGGCGCACGATGCCGTACGCTTTGCGGCCGATGCGCAGATCGGTGCCGATCGCATCGCCGAATTGCCGAGGTCCCCGCGTCCAGAAGTCGTCGGGATCGAGCCGCCGCGGCTCGAAGTGCATCATCAAGTAGTCTTCGGCGATCAGGTGAATCCAGCCGCCGCTGCGCGTCACGCGGACCAGCTCCGCGATGGCGCGTTCCGCGTGCGGAATCGCCTGCAGCACGTGACGGCAGACGACCAGATCGTACGTCGCGGCAGCGAGTCCGAGATCGAAGATGCTCCGGTTCTCGAAGCGCACGCGTCCGCCCAGCCCGGCGCATCGCACGCGTGCGCGCTCGAGATGGTCGCCGATCACGTCCACGCCGAGCACGCGCGCGTGCGGCCACATCTCGCCGAGCCGCAGCGTGATCTCGCCGGTGCCGCAGCCCGCGTCGAGCACGTTCGCGTCCGCGGGCAGCCGGTAGCGATCGAACAGCGGCCTCTCTTGTGGCCAGATCGCATCCGCCTGGGCCGCGAGATTGCGGACCATCGATTCGTCCGCCATTTCTTTCCGTTGCGGGTTGAGATTGTCTGGCATGGGGCTCGAGATGGGGGGAGCTGCGCCGCCGGCGCGGCGACGCAGCGTGTGGTTCAGGTGTCAGTGCTTCGACGACTTGTGAGCAGCCAACTGCTCCACGACGGCGAGCGATTTCTGGACGTGGTCGGCCGGGGCGATCTTGTCGTCCGACGTCGAGAACGTCGCGGCAACCTTGCCGTCCGGCGTGACGACGAACGTCGTCCGCTCCGTGAAATCGTGATCGATTTCGACGCCGCGAGAGTCCTTCATGCCCGCCTTGATGTTCATCTTCGTCAGACCGTAGGACGTGGCGATGGCGCCATCCGGATCGGAAGCCACCGCCACTTTGCCGGCGCAGTACTCGGGATCGGCCGAGAAGGCGTTGAGCCGTGCGATGCTGTCGCGGGAGACGCCGATGACCGACGCGCCGGCGGCATCGAACTTGTCCTTGTTCTCGGCGAACGTGTGCGCCTCGATGTTGCAGCCGCCGGTGAACGCGGACGGATAGAAGTACACGACCACCGGCCCCTTCTGCAATGCCTTCTTCAGGGAGAAATCGAACTCCTTCCCTGCGAGCGACGCTTTCGCCGAAAACTCGGGCGCCTGTTCGTGCTGTTTCAGCGCGGCAAACGCCGGAACGGCCATCGCCGCCGACACCAGAATGCCCATCAGAAACCTGTTCATCACCACACTCCTTGTTCGAACGACCATCAACGCATACGTAGCATCGAAAACACCCTCAAGTCGCTTGGACGCCCTGAAGGGCCGGCCGGGTTCATGAAGACTGATACGGTCCCGCAGTATGCTGTCTGCTGGCGCATCTTGAGTATGGAGCGAGCCGGAATGAATCTCGGCAGGCGGCCCGACGAGGTAACCTTGACTTTCGGCCGCTCGATGCTCGAGCACTGGCTGCTCGACCCGGACTCCACGTACCTCAATCATGGCACCGTAGGCGCCACGCCGCGGCGGGTGCTGCAGAAGCAGCAGGCGCTTCGCGACGAAATGGAACGCCATCCGTCGCGGTTCATGCTGCGCGAGCTGAACGGACATCAGCCGATGCCCTGGCGCGCCGTCTCGCGGCTGCGTGAAGCGAGCGATCAGGTCGCGGCCTTCCTCGGCTCGCGCGCGGACGATCTCGTGTTCGTCCCCAACGTCACCACCGGCCTGAACGCGGTGCTCAACTCGCTTCCGCTCCGTCCGGGCGACGAGGTGGTGATCACCGACCTGGCGTACGGCGCCGTCGCCCTGGCGGCCGGCGATGTCTGCGAGCGCAGCGGTGCGACGCTGCGAACGGTCCACGTCGATTACCCGGTACACGATGCCGGCGATATCGTCGAATCGATCGTCCGGAGGCTGACGCCACGCGCCAGGCTTGTCGTCGTCGATCACATCACGGCGCAAACGGCGCTCGTGCTGCCCGTGGCCGCGATCGCCGCCGAATGCCGCACGCGCGGCATTCCGGTGCTGGCGGACGGAGCGCATGCGCCTGGCGCCCGGCCGCTCGACATCCCGTCGCTCGGCGTCGACTGGTACGCAGCCAACCTGCACAAGTGGGCGCACGCGCCGCGCGGGTGCGGAATTCTGTGGGCTGCCCAGGCGCGTCAGTCGATCCTTCGCTTCCCGATTGTCTCGTGGGGCCACGGCAAAGGCTTCCGCGCCGAGTTCGAGCACACCGCCACCAGCGATCCGACCAGCTTTTTAGCGGCACCCGAGGGCATCACTCTGCTTCGCGAGTGGAACTTCGATGCGTGCGTCGATTACATGCACAGGCTGGCGTGGGACGCGGCCGCGATGCTCACCGATCGGTGGCGCACGCGGTTCGAGATCCCACGCGAGATGGTCGGCGCGATGGTCACGGTGCCGTTGCCGGAGAGCGCCGGCGCCACCGACGCCGACGCGGCGGCCCTGCGGCTCGCGCTGCTGGTCGAAGATCGGATCGAAGTGCAGCTGCACGCCTGGCGCGGCCGGCTCTGGACCAGGGTCTCGACGCAGATTTACAACGATCGCGCCGACATCGAGCGGCTGGCGGACGCCGTGGCGCGCCGAAGCTGACGCGCCCGGCGGCGCGGACTACTCGCGTCCCCCCTGCGTGCTCGTCGTCGATGGCGGCGTCGAGGATGCCTGCGACGCGGTCGACGTATCGGCGGCCGGTTCCGCCGCGGCCCCGGCCTGCTGCACCTCATCGAAGTCGACCAGCGCCAGGCCGTAGGCGAGCACCGCCGACAACGCATTCGTTTTGGCCTGCGCCAGATCGCGCTGTGCCTGAATGACGAGGAAGCTCGTCGACATCCCCACGTCGAAGCGTTTGCGCTCCGCATCGAGCCGCTGCTCCGCCAGCTCCTCGGCGGCGCGTGTCGTGTCGATCCGCTTCGCGTTCATCTCGATCTGTCGCCAGGCATCGCGAACCTGCTGCACGGCTCGCGACTCGTCGCCCTTCAGGCGTTCCTGCGACTGCCGGAACTGGAGCTGCGAGCGCGCGTAGTTGGCCTCCTCGGTCGCGAAACCGAGCGGATAGTTCACGCTGACGCCGACGGTCCACGTCGGATACTGGTTCGTGAACAGCTGGTTCAAGACCGAGCCGAACGCGACGGCCGGACCCGAACCGACAATCGTGCCGGGAAAATCGCCGGTCCGCATCACCTCGGTGCCGCCCAGGCCATTGGCGACGTAGTTGGCGTTCACGCGAACATCGGGCAGCCGCTGGTTGCCGGTGAACTTCACGGAGAGCTGCGCGTTCTCGATGTCCTTGCGCGCCCGTGCGAGGTCGGTGCGATCCCGGAGCGCATTCGTCACGGCGGCCTCGAGATCCGGCGGCGCGGCCGCGAGCGGCGGCGCGTCCACCGGTTCAATCGGCACGCTCCAGGCCGCGCGATCGCTGGTGTCGAAGATCAGCATGCGCAGCTGGTCCTCGATCTGCTTGACCGATGTCTCGGCGATGATGACCTGCTCCTGATCGGCCGCTACTTCCGCTTCGGCCGCGACCAGATCCAGCGGCGGCGACTGGCCGACGTCGACCTTGGCCTTATTGACGCGAACCAGCTCTTCGGCCGACTCGAGCACCGATTGACGCGCGCCGACGGTCGCCTTGGCGGACACCAGATTCCAGTAAGAGCGTTTGACACTCGCTTCGGTCTGCACGAGCGCCTCGCGCGCGCGCGTGCCGGCGATGTCCCGATCGATCCGGCTCGTCGCCACCTGCTGCCGCGCCGGATCGATGGCCAGATCACGCAGCAGCGGCTGCGACACCGTCAGCGACAGCCCGGACTGCAGGGTCGGATTGAAGCTGTTGAGGAAGCTGTCGCTGTCCGTGTGCGCCGTGTTCCACGAGAGGTTGTACGCCGTCCCGAACCACGGCAGCTTCTGGCTCACGCCGACGGCGGACGTGACGGCGTCCGTGCGGGTGGCCGTCGGAACCAGAAAGCTTGCCGGCGGCTGGAGCTGATTGTTCCGTTCGACGCTGGTGTTGAAGACCGGCCGGAACGCGCCCACCGCCGCCGCGACGGACGTGTCGCCGATTTGCGGATCGATCCGCACGGCGGCGAGATCGACGTTGTGATCGACGGCCATCTTCACCGCTTCGTCAACGGTCAAGCGGAGCGTCGAGGGCGTGTCATCCGCCGGCGCCTTCGACGACTGGGCGAGCCCAATCGCCACGGATCCGGTCCATACGATCGTGATGAGCAGTGCCTTGTGCATGATTGATTGCCTTCCGGTCAGACCGGAACCTCCACGAGATCGCGTTCGTCGCTGCGCTCGCGATCGGCGTTTGCCGGATCTCCGGCCCGATGCGTTCGGGCGATGAGCACATAAATCGAGGGCACGACGAACAGCGTGAACGTCGAGCCGATGATCATGCCGGTCACCAGCATGATGCCGATGCTGTTGCGCGCGCCGGCGCCGGGCCCGCTCGCGAAGACCAGCGGGAAGTGCCCCATCACGGTGGCTGCGGTCGTCATCAGGATCGGCCGCAGACGGGTCGCCGAGGCCTCGACAACGGCCGACAGCTTGTCGCGCCCCTGCTCCTGCAGCTTGTTGGCGAACTCGACGATCAGGATGCCGTTCTTCGAGACGAGCCCGACGAGCGTGATCAAGCCGATTTGGCTGTAGATGTTGAGCGTCGTCAGCCCCAGGAACGAAAACAGCAGCGCGCCGGAAATCGCGAGCGGCACCGAACCGGCCAGCACGATCAGCGGGTCGCGAAAGCTCTCGAACTGCGCGGCCAGCACGAGATAGATCAGGACGGCGGAGAGGAGAAATGTGCCGAGAAAGGTGCCTCCCTCCGTCCGCAGCTGCCGCGACTCGCCGGCGTAGTCGATCGTGAAGCCCTGGCCCGGCGGCAGGAGACGGTGCGCTTCGTCTTCGAGCATGCGCAGCGCGCTGTCGAGAGAGACCGGCGGCGGGATGACGCCCTGGATGTGCACGGCGTTCAGCTGCTGAAAACGCTTCAACTCCCTCGGCTCGGTCGTCGTCTTGAGCGTCGCGAACGTCGAGAGTGGAACGAGCTTGCCGTTCGCGGCCGTCACATGGATGTCCTCGAGCTGATCGGCCGTCAGCCGGCCCGAGCGGCTCACTTGCGGGATCACCTTGTAGCTCCGCCCCTGGATGTTGAACCGGTTCACGTAGTTCCCGCCGAGCATCGTCGACAGGTCGCGGCCCGCCTGGGAGAGATCGACGCCTTGCGAGCGGAGCTTGTCGCGGTCGAACACCACCTCGGTTTGCGGCTGATCGAACTTCACATCTGAATCAGCAAACATGAAGAGACCGCTGGCCAGCGCCTTCTCGACGAGCTGCTGAGCAAGATCGACAAGCCGCTCGGGCTCGGCCGTCGAGGCGATCACGAAATCGACCGGGAAATCTCCGCCGCCCGGCAATGCCGGAGGGATGGTGGAGATCACGCGGATACCCGGAATCTTCGAGAGCCCGGCGGCCGCCGCGATCTGGAGCTCTTCCGTCGTCCGCTGCCGCTGATTCCACGGCTTGGCGACCATGCCGCCGAAGCCGCCCGCCGGCGACGTGAGCTGAAACACGCTCTCGGTCTCCGGCAGCCCCTTGTAGACGTCGTAGATGCTGGTCGCGAACATCTGTGTCTGATCGAGGGTCGCGTTGGGCGCCGCCTGGACGATGCCGAACACGACGCTCTGGTCTTCTTTCGGGGCGAGCTCCTTCTGCGAAAACATGTAGAAGGGGACCATCAGGACGGCCACGATCGCCCAGAGGACGAAGACGACGGGCCGGTACTGGAGCGTGCCGGCCAGCATGCGCGTGTAGGCACGCCGCACCGCGTCAAAGCGCCGGTTGATCCAGCCGGCGAAGCCGCGCTCGGCGTCTCCGCTGCGGAGGAACCTCGACGCCATCATCGGCGACAGCGTGAGCGCGACGAGGCCGGACACGATCACCGCGCCCGCGAGCGTGAAGGCGAATTCCCGGAAGAGCGCGCCGGTGAGCCCGCCCTGCAGTCCGATCGGTGCGTAGACGGCCGCGAGGGTTATAGTCATCGCGATGATCGGCCCGACGAGCTCGCGCGCTGCGGCGATTGCCGCGGCGACCGGGCGCTGCCCGAGCTGAAGGTGGCGTTCGACGTTCTCGACCACCACGATCGCGTCATCGACGACGAGGCCGACGGACAGCACGATGGCGAGCAGCGTGAGCAGGTTGATCGTGAACCCGGCGAGCAGCATCAGGAACACGGCGCCGATCAACGAGATCGGGATGGCGACTGCGGGAATGACCGCGGCGCGCACCGAACCGAGAAACAGGAAGATCACCACGATCACGATGAGCAGTGTCTCGGTCAGCGTCGAAAACACTTCGTGGATGGCGTCCTGGATGTACACCGTCGAGTCGTACGGAATCCCTGACGTCATGCCGACCGGCAGCTGCGACTGGATCTCGGTCATCGCCGTGCGCACTTTGGCGATCACCTCGAGCGAGTTGGCGGTCGGCAACACCCACACGCCCATGAACGTGGAGTTCTGGCCATTGAAGCGGACGTCGGAGTCGTAATCCTCGGCCCCGAGGGCCACGTCGGCGATCTCCCCAAGGCGCACCACGACGCCGTTGTCCTGTTTCACGACCAGCTGCCGGAACTCGTCCGCCGTCTGCAAATTGGTATTGGCGACCAGGTTCACCGACACCATCGAGCCTTTCGTCCGGCCCAACGCCGACAGGTAGTTGTTCTTCGCCAGCGCGTCCTGCACCTGGGACGGCGAGATGCTCAGGGCCGCCATCTTCTCCGGTTTCAGCCAGATGCGCATGGCGAACGTTCGATCGCCGAGGATGTCGGCACGCTGAACGCCGCTGATCGCCGACAGCTTGGGCTGCACCGTGCGCAGCAGGTAGTCGGTGATCTGGTTCTGATCGAGGTTGGCCGACGAGAACCCGAGATAGATCGCGGCGAACTGGTTGTCGGCGTTCTGCAGATCGATCACGGGCGCCTCGGCCTCGGGCGGAAGGTTGTTGCGCACCTGGGCGACCTTCGCCTGGATCTGCGTGAGGGCGGCGTTGGTGTCGAAGTTGAGCTTCAGGTGCACGGTAATCGTGCTGACGCCCTGCGCGCTTGACGACTCGAGGTAATCGATGCCGTCCGCGCTGGCGATTACGCGCTCGAGCGGGGTCGTGATGAACCCGCGCACGAGGTCCGCATTCGCCCCCACATACGTCGTCGTCACGGTGACGATGGCGATGTCGCTGCGTGGATACTGACGCACGGAGAGCGAACGCACGGATTGAAGGCCGGCGATCAGGATCACGATGTTGACGACGATCGCGAGCACCGGCCGCTTGACGAAAAGGTCCGTAAGCTTCATCAGCGGTTCTCGACCCGCGGCGACGGGCTGTTGGAGGGTTGAATCGCGTTGTTGACGAGCACGGCGGCGTTGTTGTGAAGCTTGAAGAGCCCAGAGGTCACGACTTCCTCACCGGGCTTCGCGCCGCTCAGGACCGCCACCTGGTCGCCGCGCGATCCGCCGAGTGTGACGAACCGCTGATGTGCGGCGCGGTACGGGCCCTTGGGTCCTGTCGCGTTCTCGACGACGAAAATGGAATCGCCGTACGGCGCATAGCTCACGGCGGATGCCGGGAGCACGACGACGGTGTCGCCGTGGCCCAGAGCGACCTCCGCGCGGACGAACATGCCAGGACGTAATTTCCCGTTCTGGTTCGCGAACGTGGCCTGGATCTGAGCGTTTCGTGTTCCCGGATCGATCACCGAATCGAGGGCGGTGATGGTCCCGGCGGCGTTCGAGTCCTGGCCTTCCATCACTGCGCGGACGCCGGTGCCGACTTTGAGCGCGGACATCTGTTGCTGCGGCACGGAAAAGTTCACGTAAATCGGCCGCAGCGCCTGGAGCGATACGATCGGCGTGCCGCCGGCGAGATACTGGCCCAGGTTGGCCTGACGGAGGCCGAGCTCCCCTGCGAAGGGTGCGCGAATCGTCTTACGCCCAATCGTCGCGCGGATCTCCCCTTCGCTCGCCTGCGCTTGCTTGGAGGCCGCCTCCGCCTGGTCGTACTCGGCCTGAGACACGACGCGCTCGTCCCGGAGGTTGCGCATGCGATCGAGATTGGTGCGCGCGAGATCGCGCTGCGCTTCGGCCGCGAGCAGCTGCGCCTGCTCTTGCCTGGTGTCCAACTGCACGAGGACGTCGCCCGCCTGCACGTTGTGTCCCGATTCGATCGCGATCTTCTCCACGATGCCTGGCAGATCGCCGCTGATGGTGACCCCGCGTACCGCCGCGACCGTTCCGATCGCGGTGACCGTTGTCGGCCAGCGTTCTTCCTTGGCGACGACCGTGGTGACCGCCTCGGGCGGCGGCTGATAGGAGGCGTAGACGGCAATCGCCGCTTTGACCTGCCGGAACTTCACGAAGCCGAGTCCTGCGATCACCACGATGGTGACGCCGAGCATCAGCAGCATTCGTTTGACCATGAGCTCCTCTTCTCTGCACGTCCGATCGTTCGGACACGCGAGAGGAGGCAAGCGTTGATCCACCGCACGCGGCTGCGCGAAAGGGCCAGGACTTGCGTATTTGCGTGTCGAATCGCGAATCGCGCATCCGACGATCGCGGTCGTGACTGGTCAGCGGCACGCAGACTGCGCAGCGCTACGCAGTCGGCGGCTGGTGTCCGCCGATGCGCAACGGCGGATCAAGGAGCACATCGTGGTGACGGTCGCGATGACCATCACGAGGACGCGGAACGGCGGCGCGCCGATCGTCGTCTCTCTTCGTATGGCGTGAGACCGGCGCTGCGGTTCGGCCGGCCCTATTGCGGTTTCGACCTCAGCGTAGACGACGTCGCGCGGACGGCTTTATTGCGGTTTCGACATCAGCGTAGACGTAGCGCGGCGGCTTTAGCCGAGCGTTTCTGGCGCCGCGCGGCGCTCGGCTAAAGCCGTCGCGCTACATCGAATCGAAAACCGCGCTAAGGGTTCGAGCCGACAACCACTTTGGCGCATGGCCCAGCGAACGCATGAGCTCGGCATCCGCATGGCGCTCGGTGCGCAGCGGCGCAGGTACTGGCGCTCGTCCTTCGCAGCGGTGCGATGCCCACAGGATCGGTCTTGCCCTGGGACCGGTCGGCGCGATCACGAATGCTCATCCATTCCGACGATCCATTTCCGCGGTGAGACCAACGTCGTCCCGCCTGGGACGAACGTCGTACAGATGCAGGCGTGCATTTCTTCGGACGCCCTTCAGTGATCGCGAGCGGACGCAAGCGGACAGTCTTGGATCCTTTCAGCTCGTGTCCGCTTTCTGAACGAATGAGGTGCGATCGCCACATTGCACGTACGGGGAATTCGGTCCGCCACAAATTTATTTTTTCGATCGTTCGACGGCGAATGTTCTCGATCTCGAATCTCGCGTCATCCATGAATGCACGTGCCGACGTTTGCGGCACCGCGATTGCTCGAGTTGCCGCGCGTTGAGGCTCTTGACCGCGCGTCGCCTCACCAGCGTCAATCGCGACGCGAACAATATTCCGCTCGCAAGGAGAAGTCTTGATTCTTCCGACAATCAGCTCTTTCAAAATCGATTCGACGACGCGGACGCTCGAAGCGATCGTCAACACAGGTGATGTGCCCGCGCGCGCGAGCGGCGGATGTGGGATTGACGTAACAGGACATTGAGGTAAGCAGCCTGACGTCACCTCCCATTTTAGAAACAACCAGTCAACACGGCCAGGGTGTGCTCACCGGGTGGCCGCTGTAACTGAAAGGGCGAAGCTTCGCGCACGGCGGTGACCGCCCGGCCCGTGCGCGGCGGGACGGAACTGCGATGAGATACCTGGCGCTGCTCCTGTTCGTGTTCTGCGGCGCGACGGCTGCCGGCGGGCAGCAGGCGGACCCCGGCGCTGCAAGCAGCCGAGCTGCGCAACCGGTCCCACGACTCGCCGGCGCGCCAGACGGCGAGGTCGATCCGCTCACACTCTGGACCGGCGGCCGCTATCGGATCACGCAGAGCGACGTCCTCGAGCTGCATTTTCCGTACGTCGCGGAATTCGATCAGACTGTCACCGTCCAGCCCGATGGCTACGTCTCCCTGCGAGGCATCGGCGACGTGCACATTCAGGGGAGAAGCCTGCCGGAGCTCAAGGCCCTGTTGACCGACGCGTACGCGGTGATCCTCCGGGAGCCCGTGATCAACATCGTGCTGAAAGAGTTCGAGAAGCCGTACTTCGTCGTCGCCGGCGAAGTCGCACGCCCCGGTAAATTCGAGCTTCGGGGCGCGACGTCGTTGACGCAGGGGCTGGTGCTCGCCGGCGGTGAGACCGGCGCCGCCAAGCACTCCCAGGTGATCCTCTTCCGGCGCTTCGTCGGCGAGTGGCTCGAAGTCAAAGAAGTCAACGTGAAGAGAATGTATGCGTCCCGGGATTTGAGCGAGGATCCACTGCTGCGTCCGGGCGACACCGTCTTCGTTCCGAAAAGCGCGCTGGCCAAGATCGCGCCGTTCATCCCGCGGCCGGGTCTCGGTCTCTACCTCAACCCGTTTCAATAGCGTCGCCCGCCGGCGCGCCACACGATCATGAACAGCCACCTCGAGTCCGATCGGGAGCTACGCCTCCCGACCGTCCGCGATCTCGTGTCGCCGCTCTTCCGCTACTGGCGCCCGGGCTTGCTCGTCGCGCTCCTCGTCTCTCTCGGCGTCACGGCCGTCGTGCTCCTCATGCCCAGGCAGTACGAAGCGGAGATGAAGTTCCTCGTCAAACGCGAGCGCGCCGATCCGATCGTGAGCGCCGACCCGAATGCGGTGACCCAGGCGTCGGCTTCCGTCAGCGAAGATGAGCTGAACTCGGAAGTCGAGCTGCTGAAGAGCCGCGATCTCCTCGAGGACGTTGCGGCCTCGTCCGGGCTGCTCAGCCGTGGCACGTCGTTGAATCGCCCCGGCCTTTCTCGCCCGAGCCAGCAACAGGCGACGCTGGCGCGCGTCGTCCATCAGCTCGAAGGAGACCTCAAGATCGCGCCGATCAAGAAAACAACGTTCATCAGGGTGACTTATCGCTCGGCCGATCCCGACCTGGCGGCGCAAGTGCTGAACGACCTGGCCAGGCTGTACCTCGAAAAGCATCGCACTCTTCATCGTGCGACGGGCGCGTATGCATTCTTCACGACGCAGACCGACCGCTTCCGGAGCGAGCTGGCGGCCGCCGAGGCGCGGTTGAATGAGTACGGCCGGCAGGAGGCGATCGTGTCCGCCGACACCGAGCAGCAGAACATGCTGCAGAAAGTGGCTGACTTCGAGTCGGAGCTGCAGCAGGCCCGCGCGAAGATCACCGAGTCCACGAAGAGCATCGGCGATATCGAGGCTCAGATCGCGGCGACGCCCATCCGCCAGACCACGCAGATCCGCACGTCGCAGAACGCGGAGCTCACGCGAGGGCTGAAGGCGGGCCTGCTCGATCTCGAGATGAAGCGATCGGAGATGGAGCGGAAATTCACGCCCACGTATCCGCCCGTGCTCGAGCTGGAGCAGCAGCTCACGCAGGCGCGCGCGGCGCTGAAAGCGAGCGAGGAGACGCCGCTCACCGAACAGACGACGGATCAGAATCCGACGTACCAATGGCTGCACGGCGAGCTGGCGCGGGTGCGGACCGAGCGCGCGGCGGCGATTGCGCGGGCGGCGGCGCTCGACCAGTCGGTCAAGATGTTTCAGGAGAAGGCGCGCCAACTGGCGCAGAAGGGCGCGGCTCAGCAGGATCTCCGGCGGTCCGTCAAGACGGCCGAAGAGAGCTATCTCCTGTATCAGCGCAAACAGGAGGAAGCGCGGATCTCCGATGCGCTCGACGGCACGCGCATCGCGAATATCGCCCTGGCGGAAGCGCCGGCCGTGCCGGCTTTCCCCGCGAACACGGGCCGCCGGTGGCTGCTGTTGTTCGGCGCGGTGATCGGCCTCGCCCTCGGCACGTCCACGACCTATCTGCTGGCGTACACGAGTCCTCATTTTCACAGCCCCCAGGACGTTGAGGACACGCTCGGCCTTCCGGTGCTCGCGTCGATCGCGTCGCGGCGTTGATATCAAGTCTTCCCCACCCCTGAGTCGCCATGTACGAGCAGTACTACGGGTTGCGCGAACGGCCGTTCGACATGCTGTCGAACGCGAAGTACCTCCTGTTGACGCCAAAGCATCAGGAGGCGCTCAGCAACCTCGACTTCGGTTTGTCGGGCGCCAACGGCATCACACTGCTGATTGGCGAGGCTGGCACCGGCAAGACGACGCTGCTTCGCAAGGCGCTCGCGCCGTACATGCGGCGTTCAGCCGCGCGCCCCGCGTGTTGGGTGCATCTGACCAACCCGGTGCTCAAGCGCGACGAGTTCCTGGAGTCGCTGGCGCATGGCTTTCAACTGAGCCCGCAGGCGTCGGGCTCGAAAACGCGGCTGCTCCGCGAGCTTGAAGAGATGCTGGTGCAGCATCACGAGCACGGCATCGCGAGCCTGCTGATCCTGGACGAAGCGCAGAGTCTGCCCAACGAGCTCCTCGAAGAAGTGCGGCTGCTGGCCAACCTCGAATCCGACACCGCCAAGCTCCTGCGCGTGGTGATGGCCGGACAGCCCGCACTCGGGACGCGACTCAACGAACCGGGCCTGTACCAGCTGAAGCAGCGCGTCGGCCTGCGCTGCACGCTCTCGCCGCTCGCGCTGAAGGAAACGTCGGCGTACATCGCCCATCGCATCTGGCTCGCCGGCGGCAGCCCGGAGCACGCGTTCACGCGCGACGCGGTGCTCGCGATCCACGAACGGTCGGGTGGCATTCCGCGGACCGTCAACGTGATCTGCGACAACGCCTTGCTGACGGGCTATGCCGCGGAGGAGCGGCCGGTCGGGCCAGCTATCGTGAAGGAGGTGTGCATCGACTTCGACCTCCATCGCCAGCCCGCGGCCCATGGCCTTTCCGTCCTGCGGCAGGCGGCGCCGCAATCCGAGGGAGCAACCGCCGGGGCTCGAAACGCCGGCCGCGGGGCGTTCTCTCGTTATCTACACGCGAGGAGTCGATGAGCCGGATTGCCGACGCGCTGCGAAAATCACGGGACGAGATCACGCCGGCTGCGGCGTTGCAGGCTGCGAGCGCGCGTGCGAGACCGGGGCCGGCTTCCACCAGATCCGACGATCCGTGGGACATGGCAGATGCCGTGCCGCGGCCTGAGCCGATTCCCGAGAGTCCGGCGACGCTGCTTCGCGACGTCGTTTCCGTGCCGGCGCAGCCGGCGCTGCCGTTACCCGGCACGCCCAGGCCGGCCTCCATCGCCCACGACGAGATCACGCGCCTGGTTCAGCGCATCTTTCACCCGCACGCAGGAACGAAGGGCGTCCGCGCGGTGCTCTTCTCCGCGATAGCCGAAGAGACCGATGCCGCGATGCTGTGTGCGTCGGCGGCCCGGGCACTGGCGGACCTCACGTCAGAGTCGGTGTGCATCGTCGACAGCCACGTTGGCACGCCGGCGCGGCGCCGCGCCAGTATATCGTCCGGCGCCCTCGGGCTTTCGGAGGCGCTTATTGCCGCGGATCCCCCCGCGGATGCCGACGGCCTCGTCACCAGGATCGACCGCCACCTCTGGCTGCCGCCGACGGGAACCCGCTCCGCGGCCGCGTCGCTCAACTCGATGGCCGATCAGATCCGCGTGCGCTTGCCGCAGCTGCTCGCCACGTTCGAGTACGTCCTGATTGATGCGCCGGCGGCCGGCACACACGCCGACGTGTCTCTACTTGGGCCGCTCGTCGACGGCGTCGTTCTCGTCGTCGAAGCCGATGCCACCCGCCGCGACGCCGCGAGGCGGGCAGCCGGACAGCTGCAGGCGGCGAATGTCCGCATGCTGGGCGTGGTGCTGACGAACCGCACGTTTCCGATCCCTGATGCCATCTATCGAAGGCTTTGAACCCCGAGTGACACCATGACATTTCCGATGGGCTCCGCGTGGCACGCCCAGGGGCCGTTTTCGCGCCGGCGCACGTGGGTGTCCGTGTGGAGCCTGATCTGCCGCCTCGCCGTAGAAAGTCGACGGGCCGCCGTTGTGGGGATCCAGCTGGGCCTGGTGGTCGCGTCCAACTACATCGCATTCTGGCTGCGCTTCGAGGGGTCGATCCCGCGGGTGGAGCTCGAACGCTTCGCCGCCACGATCCCGCTCCTCATCGGCGTCCGCGCCGTTTGTTTCGTCCCGTTCCACTTGTACTCCGGGCTGTGGAAGTACACCGGGATTTCCGAGCTGCGCAACATGGTCCTGGCGGTCGTCTGGAGCACCAGCGTGTTTGCGGCCGTCATCCGCTGGGGATGGGACCTGTCCGGATACTCGCGCTCGGTCTTCGTGATCGACTCGATCGTTCTGGTGACCTTTCTGTCCGCTATCCGGCTGTCGACGCGTGTGGTCCAGGGAATTGGCCGCCCGAAGGGCGCCAAACGCGTCCTGATCTTCGGCGCGGGCGATGCCGGGGAGATGATCGTACGCGACATGCAGAACCGGCCGTGCGGCTACGAGCCGCGCGGGTTCATCGACGACAATCCCGCGAAGATTGGCGAGTTCATCCACGGGGTGCGGGTCCTCGGCGACCGCCGCGATCTCGTCCGGATTATCGCCGCTGAGCGGCCGCACGAGATGCTGGTCGCGATGCCGGGCGCGGATGTGGCAGTGGTGCGAGGGGTCGTGGAGATGCTGCGCCCCTTCAAGATACCGATCACGACGCTGCCGGGCACGCGCGACATTCTTGACGGACGGGTTGCCGTCAATCAGATCCGGCACCTGACGATCGCCGATCTCCTGCCGCGCGCGCCGATCGATCTGAGCATCGAGCCGGTGCGCGGCCTCATCACGGGCCGTCGTGTGCTGATCACCGGTGCCGGCGGCTCGATCGGTTCCGAGCTGTCGCGGCAAATCGCCGCTCTCGGCCCTTCCTCGCTGGTGCTCCTCGAGCGGTACGAGAATTCGCTGTACGAGATCGTCAACGATCTGCAGGATCGTTTTCAGTCGACGTGCACGTGCATCCATCCCGTCATCGGGGACGTGACCGACGTGCAG
>DATATJ010000003.1:0-6782 GCA_036268855.1 Vicinamibacterales bacterium | reverse complement strand
CGGTAGCGCCCGAGCGCGGACGGAATGATCTCGCGGCCGAAATCCTTCCCGCTGTCCTGCTCGAGCATCTCGAGCAGCACGTCCCGCGAAAACACATAGATCCCCATCGATGCCACGAACGGCCGGTTGGTGGTCTGTCCCCCGAACGTCGAGCCGTTGGGAATGCTCCGGCCGATGGCGTCGAGGCGCTCCCGGTTCGGCTTCTCCTCGAAGGCGACGATCTGGCCGCTGCGATCGAACCTGAAGATGCCCATCCCCGACGCATCCTGCTCCGTGACCGGCTGCGCCGCGAGCGTGATGTCCGCCTTGCGATCGACGTGGGCGTCGATGATCTCGCTGTAGTCCATCCGGTAGAGGTGATCGCCGGCAAGAATCAGGTAATAGTCGGCATCGTAGCGGATGAAGTGTCGCGCGGCCTGCCGGACGGCGTCCGCCGTCCCCTGGAACCAGTGCGGGTTGTCGGGCGTCTGCTCGGCGGCCAGAATCTCGACGAACCCATGGCTGAAAAGGTCCATCCGGTACGTCTGCGCGATGTGCCGGTTGAGCGACGCGGAGTTGAACTGCGTCAGCACGTAGATGCGGCGAATGTCCGCGTGGAGGCAGTTGCTGACGGGGATGTCGATCAGCCGGTATTTGCCGCCGATCGGGACCGCCGGTTTCGATCGCAGTTGCGTCAGCGGGAAGAGACGCGTGCCGCGTCCGCCCCCGAGAACGAGCGCCAGAACTTCGTTGTTCACTGCCATTTACCTAGCAAATGCTACACCGGCTCATGTAACGGCGGCGTAAACGGATCTGCTACAATCTCCGGGCTTTGACTCCCGCGCGGGAGTCACTGGGGGGCGATGCGTGGCGTGGCGACTGATTCCGCGGGAAGAGAAGTTCTACAGCGACTTCATCGCCATGGCCGACGAGCTGAACAACGGTGCGCTGCTGCTCGAGCAGATGCTCGCCTCCGAACGGCCGATCTGGGACAAGGCTGACGAGATCAAGGAGGTCGAGCACAAGTGCGACTTCCTGACCCACGAGATCATCCAGCGCCTCAACCGGACCTTCGTCACGCCGATCGATCGCGAGGACATCCACGCGCTTGCGCGCTCGCTCGACGACGTGATGGACGCGATCGACGCGTCGGCAGCATTGATTCGCCTGTACCGGCTCGACACCGTTCGCTTCGGCGCCAACGAGCTGGCGCGCACGATCTCGGCGTGCACCAAGGAGGTGCGCCTCGCGCTCCAGGCGCTCGAGGAGAAGAAGGGCGTCAACCGGCACGCCGTCGAGATCAACCGGCTCGAAAACGAAGCGGACCGGACCCACGCGCAGGCCGTCAGCCGGCTCTTCGAGGAAGAGCGCGATCCCCTCATGGTCATCAAGTGGAAAGAGACCCTCGATTTCCTCGAGGACGCCACCGATCGGTGTGAGGACGTCGCGAACGTGCTCGAAGGCGTCATGGTCAAAAACGGTTAGCGCCTGATGCTCTTGTACACCGTCGCTGCCCTCATCGGGGTGGCGCTGTTCTTCGACTACATCAACGGATTTCACGACGCGGCCAATTCGATTGCGACCGTCGTATCCACGCGCGTCCTGTCGCCCGGCAAGGCGGTGATCTGGGCCGCCTTCTTCAATTTCGTCGCCGCGTTCACCTTCGGCACCGCCGTGGCCAAGACCGTCGGGTCGGGCATGATCGACGTCAACATCGTGACGTTCGCCGTGATCCTCGGCGGCTTGGTCGGCGCGATCGTCTGGGATTTGATCACCTGGTATTTCGGCCTGCCGACCAGCTCGTCGCATGCGCTCATCGGCGGCTACGCCGGCGCGGGGGTCGCCAAGGCGGGATTCTCCGCCATCATCGCCGGCGGCTGGACCAAGACGATCATCTTCATCTTTCTCTCGCCGCTGATCGGGCTCGCCGGCGGGCTGCTCATCATGACCGCGATCACGTGGATCTTCCGCTGGACGCCTCCCTCGCGTGTCGATCGGTGGTTCCGCCGCCTGCAGCTGCTGTCGGCGGCGTTCTTCAGCCTGAACCACGGCGCGAACGACGCGCAGAAGACCATGGGCATCATCGCCGGCGTGCTGTTCGCCGCCGGCTACATCCACTCGTTTTATATTCCGTTCTGGGTCGTGCTGTCGGCCCACGCGGCGATCAGCCTCGGCACGCTGGCGGGCGGCTGGCGCATCATCCACACGATGGGGTCGAAGATCACCAAGCTCCAGCCGGTCGGCGGCTTCGCGGCGGAAACCGGCGCGGCCATGGCGCTGATGACCGCCACATTCTTCGGCGTGCCGGTGAGCACGACCCACGCCATCACCGGCGCCATCGTCGGCGTCGGGACGACGCGGCGGATGTCGGCGGTGCGGTGGGGCGTCGCCGGACAGATCGTCTGGGCCTGGGTGCTGACGATTCCGGCGGCCTTCTGCATCGGCGGGGCGGCGTACATGCTGCTGAGAGTCGTCGGCGCCCGATGATCTAGATCACGATCGTCACCGCGGCGCCGCCTTCGGGACGGTTCGCCGCGCGGACGCTGCCCCCGTGCAGCTCCACCAGGTGCTTGACGATCGCCAGCCCGAGCCCCGTGCCGCCGGGATCGCGGGCGCGTGATTTTTCGACGCGATAGAAACGCTCGAACACGCGCGCGAGATCCTCGTCCGGAATGCCGGGCCCTTGATCCGACACCGTGAGCGCGACGCGGCCGTCCTCGGCGCGCGCATCGATCCGAATCGTGGTCCCTTCGGGCGCATAGCTGCTCGCGTTCGCGACGAGGTTGCGCAGTGCGTCGTGCACCTTCGACGGATCGGCGCGCAGCGTGCCCGCGCCGGGCGCGATCGACACTTCCACTCGCTGACGGCGCGCGTCGAGCGCCGGCGACAGATCGGCGATGACCGTTCGCGCTAGACCGTCGACTTCGCACGAGACCATCTCGAGCGTCTCCTGGCCAGCATCGAGCCGCGCCAGCCGCAGCAGGTCGCTCACCAGCCGCTCCATCCGGTGCGCGTGCCGCGCGATGATCTCGAGAAAGCGCCGGCTGTCGTCGGCGCTGGCGCCGTCGGACAGCGCCTCGACGTAGCCGCGGATGGCCGTGAGCGGCGTGCGCAGCTCGTGCGACACGTTGGCGACGAAGTCGCGCCGGATCTGGTCGGCGCGACGGAGGTCGGTGATGTCGTGCAGCACGAGGACGGCGCCGTGCGCGGCGCCAGCGGTCGCGGGCGCCGCCCGCGCCATGATCGTGCGCGAGACGTCGCGCGGCGGCGTGAGCTGCAGACCCTCGGTCGCCTGGCCGCCCAGCGCCGTCCCCAGCAGTTCGGCGATCGCGGGGTGGCGGATCGTCTCCACATAGGGCCGCCCGACGGCCAGCGCGTCGAGCTTGAGCATCCGGCGCGCAGCCGCGTTGGCCATCTGCAGTCGTCCGTGGGGATCGACTACGATGACGCCCTCGATCATTCCCGTGAGAATCGCTTCCATGCGCGACCGATCGCGCGCCTGCTCGGCGAGCCGGCGTCCGAGCTCCTGCACCGAATCGTCGAGCGCCCGGGCGACAGCGCCGATCTCATCGTCTCCGTAGTCGAGGCGCGGGGGAGTGACGTCGCCGCTGCGGTAGCGCCTCGCGATCTCCGCCACGGCATGGACGCGGCGGCCGATGCGTCCCGTGAAGATCCATGCCATCAGCACGGCGCCGATCAGTGCGACGCCGAGCGCCGTCAGCGTGGCCGTCAGCACGCTCTGCAGCTGATGGCGAACGTCGCTCAGCGGCAGCGCGACGCGGACGAAGGCGATGGATGGATGCCGGACGGCCGACGCGACGTACAGCATGTCGATTTTCAGCGTGGCGCTGTATCGGCGCGACTGGCCGATGCCGTTGGCGCGTGCCGCCACGACTTCGGGTCGATCATGATGGTTCTCCATCGCGGCGACGCCGGCGAGCGTCTCGGCGGAATCGCCGACGACCGTGCCGTCGGCCGCGATGAACGTGACCCTTGCGCCCAGCAGCTCGCCGATGCGGTCGGCTTCCTCATCCAGCTCCGGTACGGTCGCGCCGGGCGTGCCGCGTCCGAGCAGCTCCGCCGCCAGGCGCGATTCGGCGACGAGCGTCTGCGCAATCCGCGCGTCGGTTTGCCGGCGCATGGTGGTCGCGAAGAGGATGCCGGCGACCACGAGCGCGAGGATCGCCGCCGCGAGGGCGGCGAAGAACAGCTGCGTGCGAAAGGTCAGCCGCATCACCGGGGTACGGGTTCGGACAGCTTGTATCCGAACTGCTTGATCGTGACGAGTGCCTGCGCCAGCAGCGGCAGTTTTTCGCGCAGCCGCCGCACGTGGACGTCCACGGTCCGCGTGCCGCCCGTGTAGCGGTAGCCCCAGACATCGGTGAGCAGCAGATCGCGCGACAACACGCGCCCGCGATGCTGCAGCAAGTACTCGAGGAGGAGGAACTCCTTCGCGGTGAGCGTGACGTCCTCACCGCCGGACGAGACCGTGTGCCGCTCCGGGTCGACGACGATCGGTCCGTACTGGATGATCTTGCCCGCCGGCGCGCCGCGCTGCACGCGGCGAAGCAGCGCGCGCACGCGCGCCACCAGTTCGTTGGGGCTGAAGGGCTTGGCCAGGTAGTCGTCGGCGCCGAGCTCAAGCCCGACGATGCGCTCGGACTCTTCGGCGCGGGCGGTGAGCATCACGATGGGAATTGCGGCCGTCCGTTCGTCCGCGCGGACCCGTCGGCAGACGTCGAGACCGTCCACGTGCGGCAACATCAGATCCAGGACCATCGCGTCGGGCACGCGAGCCGCGATCGCCTCCAGCGCGTCGCGTCCGTTCGCGGCGTGATCGACGACGAAGCCGGCTTTTTCCAGGTAGCGCGCCACGAGCTGCGCGATGTCCGGATCGTCCTCGACGATCAACACATGGGCGGCCAACCCGTCAATTCTAGCGGGAACGACCAGTCGCGGCGCAAATGAGCGGTTAGAATGGGCGCATCATGTGTACCGCCTTGCTTTGTGCCGCGCTGCTCCTCCAGATGTCCGGTGCTCCACTATCGCCATCGGGAAAGAATGCGCCGAAGCACCTGACGCTGGCGACATCCACGAGCGCACCGGTCGTGACGCCCGGTTCGAACGTGTCGTTCTTCGTCGACGTCACGCCGAATGCCGGTATTCACGTCTACGCGCCGGGCGCAGACGACTACCTTCCCATCGCGCTGAAGCTGGCGCCGTCGGCTGGCGTGGTGGCGGGCAAGGTCGCGTATCCCAAATCGGAGACGATGCTCGTCGGGAGCGACAGGGTGCCGGTGTTCCAGAAGCCGTTCCGGCTGACACAGGAGCTGACGGTCGCAGTCGCCGCGAAATCAGGCACGACGATCACGGTGAACGGAACGGTGAACTATCAGGCCTGCGACGATGTCGTGTGCTTCATTCCTGCGTCGGCGCCGGTGAGCTGGACGGTCAGGGTGAAGTAAGCCTCACTCGGATGAGGCGGCGAGTGAGGTGCTTCAGAGCAATCGCGTGACGAGCGGATAGCCCCACGCGACGCCGAGGACGATCGACGCGGTACCTACCAGCAGCGAGACGCTGCGCGTCACCACGTGGTGCGATCCCAGGCGGGCAATCGGCCAGCCGAGCAGGCCGGAGAGCGCCGCCATGCCCACGGTCGATCCCAACCCGAAGAGCGCCATGTACGTCAGGCGCGCGGTCGTGGTCGGCAGCGTCGTCAGCACGAGCGCCGTCAGCGCACCGCTTCCTGCAAGGCCGTGCACCATGCCGACCAGCAACGGCCGGCGCGCGAGCGTCCAGCGGCCGATGTGCACGTGCGCCGGCGCAGCCGCGTGCTGATGGACGATGCGGCCGTGATGGTGGACGTGGGCGGGCCCCTTCGGGCCCTGTCGCGCCGCGTGATAGATCGCGCGCAGGCCGAGGCCGACCAGCATGAACGCGACGACCAGCTCGAAGACGTCGGAGACGCGGGCCGGCATCTCCGCGCGCAGCACGACGAGCGCGATGCCGACGATCACGAGCGACGCGGTATGCCCGAGTCCCCAGCACATGCCGAGCAGCGCGGCCTTGTAGCTGCTGCGCTCGTCGCTGACCAGCGTCGACACGGCGGCGAGATGGTCCGGTTCGAGCGCGTGGCGCATCCCCAGCAACGAGCCGAGACCGGAGCTGGTGAGGAGTTCGAGGACAGGCATGTGGCGGTTTCGCTGCCCGGCTATTTTACGTGAACTCTTGACCCTGACCTAACGTCAGGCCCGATCATCCTTGTCGGCGGCAGGTTCCACGATGAAACAACCGATCACGACGGTTTACCACGCACACGAGTTTGCGCGGATGGCGGGCGTGACCGTTCGGGCGCTGCATCACTACGACCGGCTCGGGCTGCTGAAGCCCAGCGGGCGCAGCCAGAGCGGCTACCGGCTGTACACGACGCCCGATCTCGTCCGGCTGGAGCAGATCGTCGTCCTGAAGTTTCTCGGGTTGCCGCTCAAACAGATCCGCGACGTGCTCGACCAGGAGCTGGGGTTGGCGGACACGCTGTCGCGGCAGCAGTCGGTGCTGGCCGACAAGCGGCGGCAGCTCGACGGGGCGATGTACGCCATAGGTCAAGCCGAGGAGTCGCTGACGGGCGGCGGCGAGCCGGACTGGGAGCTGTTCAAGCGGATTATCAAGGAGATCGAGATGCAGAACCACACAGACTGGTCGAAGCAGTACTACTCGCCCGAGGCGCAGGCGAAGGTCGAGGAGCGCAAGAAGCTCTGGTCGCCCGAGCTGCAGGCGGACGTCACGCGCCGCTGGACGGCGCT
>DATATJ010000002.1:0-4330 GCA_036268855.1 Vicinamibacterales bacterium | reverse complement strand
GCGTGGCTTGGCCGCGCGTTCGGCCTGGCGCAGGTTCATGCGTGTACCCGGCCGAAGAGACGCGGGCGGGCGCGCTCCGCCGCGGGCGCCGGCGCGGCGCGCTGCGGCTGCTGTTGCCGCTGTGCGATCTCGTGCCCGCAGACGGCGAGCGCGAGCACGTAATAGAACGTCCAGTTGAACGCCACCGCGGCGAACATCGAGCAGATCGTCCAGCCGACCAGCGCGGCAATCATGCTCTTGGCATTCAGCATGAGAATCTCGCGCTCTGCCGTGTCCCCTCCAGGCGGCGCGCGCCGGCGGCTCCTGCCACCGCCCAGCAAGCGGACGGTCGCAAAACACGCGCGGTAGGCGCGGATCACCAGGAACAGAAAGATCGCCAGACCCACGATCCCCAGCTCAGCGCCGACCTGCAGCCACACGTTGTGGGTGACGCGCCATCGCTCGATCGTGACGCCCGGATCGTCATAGTTCTCGAACTGCCCCGCGCCGACGCCGGTGATCGGGTTCTCGACGAACACCTCGATGCCCTGCTCGAGCAGGCGCAGCCGCGCTTCGCGGGAGCCGGTCGGGTCGGTCTCGGCGTTCGTGATGCTGTCCATGCGATCCCAGAACGACTGCGGGATCGCCGGCACCGCGAGCAGGCCGCCGACGATTACGGCGATCAGGATGCCGGGCTTCATTTTCGCGGCGTAGTACAGCGCCACCACCCCCATCGCGATCAGGCCGAGGAAGCCGCCGCGCGACTTCGTGCAGACGATCGCGGCCAGCATCGTCAGCGCGCAGACCGCGGCCAGCAACCGGCGCGATATCCGGCGATCGAGCGCCAGGAAGATCAGGGTGGGCGCGAGAAACGTGACGAGGTTCAGCGCCAGATCGTTCGGGTTGCTGAACATGCCGCCGATGGCGCCTCGAACGCGGTCGCCCTCCACGAGATTGACCCCGCGCACGTAGTCGAATACCGCACGAGCCGCGACGTAGGTCGAGGCGATGATCATGAGCCACGTCATCTGCCGCACGCGTATCGGCGAGCTGATCGTGCTGATCATCAGCGCGGAGATCAGGATGATCTTCACGTAGATGGAGCTGAACACGTGCAGCGAGCCGCCCGGCCAGATCCCGAACGGCGCTGTCGCGAGAATCACGGCGCCGAGCGCGACGATGGCGACGATTTCCGGGTTCACTCTCGTAACCGACTGGCCCAATCGCAGGCGGCGGACGGCCATCGCGGCAAGCCCGGCAATCGCGGTGAGCTCGGCCAGGTGCAGCGCCTCGACGCCAGGAATCTGATCCTGCGGCCGGAAGAACAGCAGCGTCGTGAACGCCACCATCCACAGGTAGTCCCAGTCGTAGCGCTCGCGCGTAACGGTGCGCGACGTCTGCGGAGCCGCCCCGGGGGACGGCGAGACCGGCGCCGGCCCGCGCCGCCGGGACGAGCGCCCGACGACCACCGGCTCGCGGCGGGTCGAGCCGGGATTGAAGGTCAGGCGTTCCATGCGACACCCTCGTGCGCGTTCATTTCCATGTTCGGCGTCCACGCACCGCAGCAAAGAGCCCCACCACAGCGGCGTAATTCATCATCACCACCGTATAGGCCAGCCTGGCCACGCGCGACACGATGGTGGTCACTAACTCGCCTCCTGTGCGGTGGTGTGCGACGAGACGACCCGGGCATGACGAGTGGACTCGCGCACACGGCTCGTCAATTCAAGAACTGCGCCGTATCCGGCCAGCAGGTAAAACGCCACCTGTCCCCAGAGCGCCGCGCTATAGAACGCGCGATCCGAGAGCACGATGCTCGCGACGAAGATCGTCAGCATCGCGTACGGGACCGCGAGCCGGCCGAGCTTGTGCGACACGTACTGGAGCCACACAGGGTTGTGCCACGGCAGCAGCAGAGCCGGCTCCAGCCAGAGAATCTGGTAATTGCCGGCCAGCGTGCGGACTTTGCGCCGCGATTCCGCGTCGGCATCGACCGTGGCGCGATCGAACGCGTGCGCGTGCTCGCTGAACACCACTCGTGATCCGGCCATCACCGCTCGCATCGGCGCCAGCACATCGTCGAGCAGGGTGTCGGCGGGGAGGGGACGCCACAGGGCGCGTCGCAGGGCATAGATCGCGCCGGTTGCGCCGACCGTCGACCCAACCGTGCTCTCGAGGCGGCGCAGCTGCTTCTCGTATCGCCAATAGACGCCGACGCCGTCGGCGATCGTCGAGAGGATCGTGCGGCGGTCCTCGTCGTGGCGGCGGTCGGCAGCGGCCGACTGAATCGGGCTCGGGGCGCCGTGCCGACGATCCGCGTGCGTGCGACGGTTGGCGAAGAGTGCCGATTCGCAGTCGAGAAGGAGTTCGCCCGTGACCCCGCCCACGGTCGGATCCGCGAACGGCGCGACGAGCTCGCGCAGGGCGTCGGGCGCGAATGCCTGGCGTGCATCGGCGAACACCACCGTGTCGAATCGCGCGTGGGCCACGCCGGCATTCAGCGAGAGCGCCTTGCCGCTTGGCGGCAGCGTCACGACCTCGACCGTGTCCGCATAGCCCTCGAGGACGTCGTGTGTCCCGTCGCTGCAGCCGTCGCAGACGATGATGATCTGGCGCCGGTCGGCGGGGTAGTCGAGGTGCAGCAGGTTGTCGATCCGGGCAGCGAGCCGCGGTCCTTCGTTGCGCGCGGCGATCACAATGGACACGCCTGGCGTTGCTTCGTGGCTGGAGACGAACGGCGCGGGACGCAGCCGCGCCCATGCGTGCAGCAGAGCCGGGTAGGCCAGATACACGTACGCCACGACCGCAACGGAAATCCAGAAGACGACGGTCATTGCTGTGCGGGGGACAGGTCTCGTGCGTCGTGGAGACCCGTCCCCGGATCTCCTTCCGTTACGCCCAGGGCCGCGCCCGGCGGCACGCCGACACGCGCCACCGTGCGCTCGAATATGGGAGCCGGAGCTCCGAGCTTGATGACGTGCGGGTGCGTGCCGGCGATCGCATTGCGCGTGTCCACGATGAGCGGCGCGGCGCGCCGCACCATGTCGTAATCGACGCAGCGGTGCTCGGTGAGGATGGCGACGCAGTCGGCGTCAGCGACGACCGCGTCGGTGAGCGCCTCGGTCTGCATGTCGAATCCTCCGTGCCACGCGCGCGCGGCCAGCGTCGGCACGTGCGGATCCGCGTACTTCACGCGGGCGCCTTTCTCGTGCAGCAGCGCCATCACGTCGAGCGACGGCGACTCGCGCATGTCGTCGATGTCGCGCTTGTAGGCGATCCCCAGCACCAGCACCGTCGAACCGTTAATCGCCTTCTGGTGCCGGTTGAGCGCGTCCGCGATCTTCTCCACGACGAAGTGCGGCATCTGTCCGTTGATCTGGCCCGCCAGTTCGATGAAGCGCGGGTCGAACCCCGTCTGCTTCGCCTTCCAGGAGAGATAAAACGGATCGATCGGAATGCAGTGGCCGCCCAGCCCGGGACCGGGGTAGAAGGGCATGAAGCCGAATGGCTTGGTGGCCGCGGCCTTGACGACTTCCCAGACGTCGAGGCCGAGCCGATCGCACATCAGCGCAATCTCGTTCACGAGGCCGATGTTGACCATGCGGAACGTGTTCTCGAGCAGCTTCACCATCTCGGCGGCTCGTGGAGAGCTCACAGGGACGATCGTGTCGATCGCCGCGCCGTAGAGCGCCGATGCCAGCGCCGTCGACTCGCGGCCGATGCCGCCGACGACTTTCGGGACGTTGCGCGTGTTGAACGTCGGATTCCCGGGGTCGACGCGCTCCGGCGAGAACGCCAGGTAGAAGTCCACGCCGGCCTCGAGGCCGCCGGCTTCCAGCATTGGCTGCACGAGCTCCTCGGTCGTTCCCGGGTACGTCGTGGACTCGAGGACGACCAGCATGCCGGGATGCAGCGACTTCGCGATCTGCTCGACCGCCGACACGATGTACGACATGTCGGGATCCTTCGTCTTGCGCAGTGGCGTCGGCACGCAGACGTTGATCGTGTCGAGCGCGGCGACGGCGCCGAAATCGGTCGTCGCGCGCAGCCGGCCATCGGAGACCAGGCGGGCCACGTCGGCCGTCGGCACGTCGGGGATGTAAGACGTCCCTTGATTGACGGCGTCGACCTTCCGCTCATCGAGATCGATGCCGACCGTGGAGAAGCCCGCCCGCGCGAATTCCACTGCCAGCGGCAGGCCGACGTAGCCGAGGCCGACGACGCCGACGCGTGCTGACCGGCGGTCGATCCGCTCGCGCAGAGCCTCGTAGCGCGGACCGTGAGACGGTCCGATGCCATCCGAATGTGTCACAGCGAATCCTCCAGAACCGGTTCGGGGCTGCCGAGCAGC
>DATATJ010000001.1:0-18268 GCA_036268855.1 Vicinamibacterales bacterium | reverse complement strand
GGAGTCGCCGGTCTTCTGCGCCGGCTGCGGAGGCTGGGCGGCGAGGGCGGCGGAGAGAATCACGGCCAGGACGGCGGAGACGCCAAGCGCTTTCAGCATGGGCGCAGACGTTAGCACATTGACAATAACTCACTCAATTTTCATAATTAGATCGGCATCATAGAGGGCGGTACTGAGACCCGTCCCCTGTACGGTACGGAGACCCGTCCCCGTACCGGTACGGAGACCCGTCCCCCCGAGAGGATTTCAATGAGCAAAATCATCGGCATCGACCTGGGCACCACTAATTCCGTCGTCGCCGTCATGGAAGGTGGCGAGCCGGTTGTGATCACGAATCCGGAAGGCGGGCGTCTGACGCCATCGGTGGTCGCCTTCGCCAAGACCGGGGAGCGCCTGGTCGGCCAGGTCGCGAAGCGCCAGGCCGTGACCAACCCCGAGAACACCGTCTTCTCCATCAAGCGCTTCATGGGCCGCAAGTTCGACGAGGTCAACGAAGAGATGAAGATGGTGCCGTTCGAGGTCGTCCGCGGCAGCAACGGCGACGCCCGCGTGCACGCGCTCGGCAAGGAGTACTCGCCGCCGGAAATCTCCGCGATGATTCTGCAGAAGCTGAAGCAGGCGGCGGAGGAGTACCTCGGGCAGCCGGTGACCAAGGCGGTCATCACCGTGCCGGCGTACTTCAACGACGCGCAGCGCCAGGCCACCAAGGACGCCGGCCAGATCGCCGGCCTCGAAGTCGCACGCATCGTCAACGAGCCGACCGCGGCGGCGCTGGCCTACGGGCTCGACAAGAAGAAGGACGAGACGATCGCCGTGTACGACTTCGGCGGCGGCACGTTCGACATTTCGATTCTCGAGGTGGGCGAAGGCGTCGTCGAGGTGAAGGCGACCAACGGCGACACGCACCTGGGCGGTGACAACCTCGATCAGAAAATCATCGACTGGATCATTGCCGAGTTCAAGAAAGCCGAAGGGATCGATCTCAGCAAGGACCGGATGGCGCTGCAGCGCCTGAAGGAAGCGGGCGAGAAAGCGAAGATGGAGCTCTCCACGGTGATGGAGACCGACATCAACCTGCCCTTCATCACGGCGGACGCCACCGGGCCGAAGCACCTGCAGATGAAGCTGTCGCGCGCGAAGTTCGAGCAGCTCGTCGAGGATCTGCTGCAGAAGACCGTGGGCCCGACCAAGCAGGCGCTGTCGGACGCCGGGCTCGATCCGTCGAAGATCGACGAGGTCGTGCTGGTCGGCGGATCGACGCGCATTCCGCGCGTGCAGGCGATCGTCAAGGAGCTGTTCAACCGCGAGCCGCACAAGGGCGTGAACCCCGACGAGGTGGTGGCGATCGGCGCCGCGGTCCAGGCGGGCGTGCTCGCCGGCGACGTCAAGGATCTGCTGCTGCTCGACGTCACGCCGCTCTCGCTCGGCATCGAAACCATGGGCGGCGTGATGACGACGCTCATTCCGCGCAACACGACGATTCCGACGAGGAAGAGCGAGATCTTCTCGACGGCTTCCGACAGCCAGACGAGCGTCGAGGTGCACGTGCTGCAGGGCGAGCGCTCGCTCGCCCGCGACAACCGCACGCTCGGCAAGTTCCACCTGGTCGGCCTGCCACCGGCGCCGCGCGGCGTGCCACAGATCGAGGTGACCTTCGACATCGACGCCAACGGCATCGTCAACGTCTCGGCGAAAGATCTCGGGACCGGGAAGGAACAGAAGATCACGATCACCTCGTCGAGCGGCCTGAAGAAGGACGAAGTCGACCGGATGATGAAGGAAGCCGAGTCGCACGCGGACGAGGATCGCAAGCGCAAGGACGAGATCGAGACGCGCAATCGCGCTGACCAGGCGGTCTACGGTGCCGAGCGGCTGCTGAAGGACACGGGCGATAAGCTGACCGCGGAAGACAAGAGTGCGATCGAGGCGGCGATGGAGGCGGTGAAGAAGGCGAGCGAGGGGACCGACACCGCGGCGCTCGACAAGGCGCTCGAACAGCGGACCACCGCCCAGCACAAGGCGGCCGAGACGCTCTACAAACAGCAGGCGCCCGGCGCGACATCCGGCGGCGGCGCCGCGGGCGGCCCGACGCCGGGCGGCGCGACCACGGGCGGCGGACCCGCCGGCGGCGACGTGATCGATGCGGAGGTGGTGGACGAAGGCAAGCAATAAGAGGGCATGGGATTTCAGAGTTCAGATTTCAGAGTTCAGATTTCAGATTGGATTTCAGACTGAAATAGATTTGGAATTGAACTTCTGATTGTGAGCAGTCAATTTGAACCTCCGACCGTGGGAATCTGAACTCTGAACTCTGAACTCTGAACTCTGAAATCTGAACTCTGAAATCTGAAATCTGGACTCTGAACTCTGAAATGACAGATTTCTACATTTTGTTGGGCCTCGAGCCCGCGGCGACGCCCAGCGAGATCAAGCGCGCGTACAAGCGCTTGGCGCGCCGGTTTCACCCGGATATCAACCCGGGCGACCGCAAAGCGGCCTCGCAGTTTCGCGAGATCGCCGAGGCGTATCAGACGCTCGTCGATCCGGATCGGCGTCGGCGATACGATGCGGTCGGCGTGGCGGACACAGCCGCCGACGCGGCGACCGTCGGCTTCGAAGGGTTCGACTTCTCGGTGAGCGTGAGCGGGACGTCGGCGTCCACGTTCGGGGATCTCTTCGCCGACGTGCTGCACCAGCGTCTGTCGCGGCGCGATGAGCGCGCGCCGGAGCACGGCGTGGATCTGCACCAGACGATCGACGTCGCGTTCGAGGCGGCGATGCGCGGCGGGCAGCGCGAACTGACCGTGACGCGTCAGGAGCACTGTCGCGGCTGCAAGGGCGTCGGCGTCCTGCACGTCGAGGAGCGCCGCTGCACGTACTGCCAGGGGAGCGGCACGGTGAAATCGGCGCGCGGCCACATGGTGTTCGCCAAGGCGTGCGCGCACTGCGGCGGATCCGGCCGGCAGCAACAGACGCGGTGCCCCATGTGCGGCGGCCAGCAGCTGGAGATGCGCAGCGAGCCGTTGACGATCGCGATGCCGCCGGGGCTGGCCGACGGCGCGCGGATTCGCGTGCCAGCCAAGGGGCACGCCGGCCGGAACGGCGGCGACCATGGCGATCTGTACATCACGGTTCACGTGGCGCCGCATCCGATCTTTCAGCGGCAGGGGGACGATCTCCACGTCGTCGTGCCCGTGGCCGTCCACGAAGCGGCGCTCGGCGCTAGGATCGAGGTCCCGTCGCTGGAGGGGCCGACGCGCCTGCGCGTGCCGCCGGGCACGCAGTCGGGCCAGCGTTTTCGGCTGCGCGAGCGAGGCGCCCCGTCGCCGCGCGACGGGCGCCGCGGCGATCTCGTCGTCGAGGCGCGCCTGGTGGTCCCGGCGCTGCTCGACGAGCGATCGAAGGAATTGATGCGCGAGTTCGGAAAGATCAACAACGACGATGTCCGGCAGGTGTTGATTCACCACAAAGGACACTAGGACACCAAGGAAAGACGGTCCTTCGTGTCCTTGGTGGTGACGGTGTTGTGAGCCCGATGAAGAAGCCCGGTAAAGCGGCGTACTACATGATCAGCGCGGTGGCGCAGAAGTACAGCATCCACCCGCAGACGCTGCGGCTGTACGAGCGCGAAGGGCTGTTGAAGCCGTCGCGCACCGACGGCAACACGAGGCTGTACTCGGAAGAAGACCTCGAGCGGCTCGAGACGATCCTGTCGCTCACCCGCGATCTCGGCGTCAACCTCGCCGGCGTGGAGATCATCCTCAACATGCGCCGCAAGATCGAGCTGATGCAGCACGAGGTGAACGACTTCATGGAGTACGTCAAGCGCGAAATGGTGCGCGGCGTCGACGACTGGGAGCAGCGCCTCTCGACCGCGCTCGTGAAATCCTCGCCGACAGACTTGATCAAAAAGTAACTTTGTTTGTTGTATGCTCTGTTCGTGTCGCGTCGGTCCGCTCGTCAGCCCTTCACTCTGCTTGATCTGACGACGGATCGCGATCGGCGGTGACGATGCCGTGCCCTCTCTGCGACGACACCGGCTGGAAGCCGGCTTCGGCTGCCGGCGCAGAACGGCGCGTGGTCCGCTGCGACTGCTGGCGCGACCGTGTCGGCCGCGATCGCCTCGCCGACTCGAACATTCCGAAGCGCTATCAGCACTGCAGCCTCGCGAACTTCACTTCGTACAACGAAACGCTGGATAAAGCCGTGGCGCAGGCCCGGCGCGTGGCCGAGGCGTTCCCGGTGGTCGGCAAGGGCCTGCTCCTCGAGGGGCAGCCCGGCGTCGGCAAGACGCACCTCGCGGTCGCTGTGCTGAAGCAGGTGATTCAAACCTCAGGCGCCCGCGGCGTGTTCTACGACACACGCGATCTGCTGCGGGTGATCCGCAGCACCTACGATCCGTCGATCCGGACGACCGAGCTCGACGTGCTGCGCCCCGTGATGCAGGCCGACTTGCTCGTGCTCGACGATCTCGGCGCCGAGAAGACGTCCGAATGGGTCGACGAGACGATGAACCTCATCGTCAACACGCGGTACAACGAGCGGCGGCTGACGATTTTCACCTCCAACTACATGGACATCCCGGACGACACCGATCCGAACTCGCTGCTGTTCCGGATCGGCTTCCGAATGCGGTCGCGGCTGCACGAGATGTGCGAGTTCATGGAGATGGATGGCGCCGACTACCGCGAGCTGCCGACCAACGGCGGCGTGGACGATCTGGTCACGCTGTGGAAGATGCGCCGCAAGACGCTGCCGTCGCGCGCGTCGCGATCGGCGCGCGCCCATTTGCGGGAGCCCACCGCCCGCGACGGCAAATCGGACCTCAAGTGGCCCGGCGGCCGAGCGGGATCATAAGGCTCTGAACTCTAAACTCTGAAATCTGAACTCTGAACTCTGAACTCTGAAATCTGAAATCTGAACTCCCCCGTGTTAGGCCTGTACCTTCACATTCCCTTCTGCGCCGCGATCTGCAACTACTGCAACTTCAATCGCGGCCTGTTCGACGCCGAGCTCAAGGGGCGGTACGTCGACGCGCTGATCGCGGAGATCGATCGGGCGGGAGCCCTCGGAGAGGCGGCCGCGGCGGACACGATCTTCTTCGGCGGCGGCACGCCATCGCTGCTCGAGCCGTCGGAGATCGCGCGGATCATCGAGGCGTGCGAGCGTGCCGTGGACATCGCGGCCGATCGCGAGGTGACGATCGAGGCGAATCCCGAGACGGTGACGACCGCCCGTTTGCGCGGGTACCGTGATGCCGGCGTCAACCGCGTGAGCTTCGGCGTCCAGTCGTTCCGCGAGGACGAGTTGAAGCGGCTGTCGCGACTGCACACCGCCGACCGCGCGCGATCGGCGGTGCGCGAAGCGCGGGCGGCCGGCTTCGACAACGTCAGCCTCGATCTGATGATGTGGCTGCCGGAACAGCGGCTCGCCGACTGGCTGGAGTCGGTGGACGCGGCGATTGCCGCCGGCCCGGACCATCTCTCGCTCTATCTGCTCGAGCTGTACCCGAACGCGCCGCTGCGCGACGAGATGGCGCGGGCCCGCTGGTCGCAGGCGCCAGACGAGGACGCCGAGGCGATGTACCTGACGGCGATGGAACGGCTGGACGCGGCTGGCTACGCGCAATACGAGATCTCGAACGTCGCGAAGCCAGGACGGGAGTCGCGGCATAATCTCAAGTACTGGCAGGACGGCGAGTGGGTCGGATTCGGGTGCGGCGCCCATTCCACGCGCGGCGGCGTGCGCTGGAAGAACGTGTCGGCCACGGAGGAGTACATCCAGCGCGTGCAGCGAGGCGAGCCGACGCGGACCGACGAGCGGCGGCTCCCGCCCGACGAACGGCTCGGCGACGCGCTGTTCACCGGCCTGCGCCTGAGCGAGGGGGTCGATCTGGCAGCGGTCCGCCACCGCTACGCAGTCGATGTCTGGGAACGCTACGGCTCGCAGCTGGAGGGCTTCCTCGACGCCGGGTGTCTCGTGCACGAGGGCACGCGCCTCCGGCTGACCCGACGGGGAATGCTTCTTGCTCACGAGGTCATGGCCGTTTTCGTGTAGCCCTGAGTACGCTAAAGTAACTTCCTTTTGGAACGCTTTCGCGAAGGAGGCTTGGATGTTCCGTTCGATTGTTCTGGGAATTGCGGCGGGTGTCATGGTCGCGAGCACGGCCTACGCGCAGACGCCGCCCGCGCAGCCGGCCCAACAGGCGCAGGCCGCGCCAGCCGCGCGCACGTTCGGCTCCGACGCCGGCATGGTGCTGAACTTCATCAAGCCGGATAAGACGGCCGACTTCGAAGCCATCATCACGAAGTTGAAGGAAGCCTTGCAGAAGAGCGACAAGCCGGAGCGCAAGCAGCAGGCGGCGAGCTGGAAGGTGTTCAAGTCGCCCGATCAGGCGGCCGGCGGCAATGTGCTGTACGTGTTCGTGATCGATCCCGCCGTGAAAGGCGCCGACTACACCGTCTCCACGATTCTCGCCGAGGCGTTTCCGCAGGACGTGCAGACGCTCTATAAGCAGTACGCCGACGCATACGCACAGGGACAGAACTTCGTGAATCTGGCCCTCGTGTCCGATCTCGGCAAGCAATAGACTGGCGGGGTGGCAGGACGCTCGCGCGTGCTGCCATCCTTCAGGCTCGCGCATCAGAACTTCAGGTTCAATCCCGCATAGATCCGGTGCGCCGGCGAGACCAGCGCGCCGCTTCCCAGCTTCAGCACCCGATAATCCACGCGCAGGCGGAGCGGTCCGATCAGGTCGATCTTGACGCCGCCTCCGGTGTTCAGCCCGACGCTCGTGTCCTGATGATCGCCGAGCGTCTCGCGATAGACGGTTCCGCCCGCGGTGAGATACGGCTGGATGCCCATGAACGAGCCGGGCGTCTGCAGCAGCAGGTTGCCCGATCCGGTCTTCAGCGACGGCGCGTTCGCGCTCGGGTCGTCCGGCGTGTAGGCATACTCGAACTCGATGCCGACGATCAGCAGGCCCATACCGATCGCGCCGCCGCGCACCTGGCGGCTGGAGGGCGACAGATTCGCGCCGAGGAAGAGTGTGGCATCCGCCCTCGCAGGCGCGGCGCACACGATCAAAAGCCCCAGCGTCAGCGCGATTCGTCGAACGCTCGTCATGAACCCTCCACGGCCATGATACGACCGCAGGCGGGAGGGGTACAAGGTCAGAGGCTAGAGGCTGGAGGCTGGAGGCACCCCCTAGCCCCTAGCCTCTAGCCTCTAGCCTCTGTACAATCCCCACGTGCAGACGCACTATTACAGTCAGCACGCCACGGCGCTGCGGTCCGAGCTGAGCAGTGCGCTCACGCGCGACCAGATGCTCGCCTTTCATCGCAAGAACGGCGGACGCCATCTGCTCATCGCCGCGCGTCAGTTCCTGATCCTCGGCCTCGCGACCTGGGGGCTGATCGCGGTGTCGAATCCGTGGGTGTGGGTTCCGCTGGCGTTCGTGCAGGGTTTCACCGTGTTCAACTTCACGGTGCTGCTGCACGAGGTGGTGCACCACACCGTCTTCGGCCGTCGCCGGCCGTCGCTCGAACGGGCGCTCGGCTGGATGTACGCGGTGCCCAGCGGGATCTCGGCGAGCCAGTTCACGCGGTGGCACCTGGATCACCACGCGGAGCTCGGCTCGAGCGAGCACGATCCGAAGCGTCACCATCTGTCGCCGAAGGTGAACGCGCGCTGGTTCAAGCTGCTCTACTGCTCGCCGGCGCTCTTTGCGATCTACTTCCGCGCCGCACGGAAAGAAAGCGCGACGTATCCGCCGGCGCTGCAGGCGCGGATCGCGCGCGAGCGCCGGGTGTCGATCGCCGCCCACCTCGCGGTGCTGGCGGCCCTCTGGGCGATCTTCGGCGGGGCCGCCGCGGTCCGCGCGTACATCGTGCCGGTGTTCTTCGTGTTTCCGATCGCGTTCATGCTGAACCGGCTCGGTCAGCACTACGACATCGATCCGTCACAGCCCGCCAAGTGGGGCACGCTCATGCGCGGCCACTGGTTCTGGAATCTGGCGTTCCTCAACTCCAACTTCCATCTCGAGCACCACTACTTCGCGGGCGTGCCGTTCTACCGGCTGCCGGCGCTGCAACGCGCGCTGGCGCCCTTCTACGAGCGCCACGGCATGCGGTGGCAGAACTATTCGGGACTGCTGTACGGCTGGCTCGTCGAGAACCGGGCACCGCACACGGACTGGTCGCACGACGCCGGGCATGCGCCGGTCGCGCCCGCAGGCGCCAGGGCGCGCTGACGGGTCCGCGTCCACTGGCGCGCGTCGTGACATGATCGCGCTCGCCCACGGGAGGCATCGATGCGTTGGCTGCTGCTCGTCGCGTTGGCCGCACTCGCACAAGCACCCGCCCGGTCGGGCCCAATGGATGTCTCGGCGTTGACGATCGGCGCGCCGGTCGCTGTCGCCGAGATCGATCTCGGCAAGGTGAAAGGCCAGCTGCGCCAGCTCGCATGCTCGCCCGATTTCACGCAGTTCTATCTGCAGACCGCCGACGGCGACAAGCCCGACGATGTGGTGCACCATTACCTGATCGCCGGGGGCGTGGTCGCATCTGCGCCGAGCGAACCCGCGTGGGCCGCCGACTACTGGCGCTTCAAGTCGGATCGCTCCGCGCCGGGCATTCCCGATCTGATGATCGAGGTCAAGCAGACTCTGGAGAAGGTGAAGATCGGCACCGGCTCGGCGGGCGCCGCCGATCGCTCAGGACCTGGCGCCGACAGCATCAACAGCGCCGGCAACGTCGAGCGGGCAAGCGAGAGCCAGAAGGAAAACGTGCTGCGCCTGCTGCTCCTCGACGAGCCGATCAGCGTCTTCGTCAACACGCGCCCGATTCCCGGCCTCCAGTTCGGCTGGGGACCTGCGTCGAGCGGCGCGATCGCGTACGTCAACGAAGGCGGCCGCCTCGTGCTGTTCGACCGGCAGCGGCACAAGCAGACGATCGCCGGCGTGAAGGACGCGCTGCTGCCGGCGTGGACCGAGGACGGATCGCGGATCGCCTTCCTGGAGAAGACCGGGCGCAAGAAATACACGCTCATGACCGCGACCGTCGTGAGCCCGTGATACGCTTTCAGGAGCGATGGATTTTCGCCTGAGTGACGATCAGGAGCTGCTTCGCCGCAGCGTCCGCGAGTTTGCCGAGATCGAGATCCGTCCCCATGTGACGGAGTGGGACGAGGCGCAGCATTTCTCGAGCGACCTGCTGCCGAAGCTCGCGGCGCAGGGCCTGCTCGGCATCCAGTTTTCCGAGGCGTACGGCGGCGCCGGCATGTCGGCCGTCGACTACTGCATCTGTATCGAAGAGCTCTCGCGCGTGGACCCTGGCGTCGCGCTGTCGGTCGCGGCGCACAACGGCCTCTGCTCGGCGCACATCGGGTTCTTCGGCACCGAAGAGCAGAAGCAGAAGTACCTGGTGCCGCTGGCTCGGGGCGAAAAGCTCGGCGCCTGGGGCCTCACCGAATCGACCTCCGGCAGCGACGCCGCCGGCATGCGGACGATGGCCGTGCGCGCGGGCGCGTGCTGGGTGCTCAACGGGTCGAAGACGTTCACGACCCACGGCCGCATCGGCGACATCCTGGTCGCGATGGCCGTCACCGATCGCGCGGCGGGCTCCAAGGGGATCTCGGCCTTCATCATCGAGCGTGGCACGCCAGGCCTCACGGCCGGCAAGAAGGAAAACAAGCTCGGGATGCGCGCCAGCGACACGAGCGAGGTGCTCTTCGAGAACTGTCGCATTCCCGCCGATCAGCTGCTGGGCGAAGCGGGGCAGGGATTCGTGAACACGATGCAGGTCCTGGACGCGGGCCGCATCGGCATTGCCGCGCTGTCGGTCGGCCTCGCGCAGGGCGCGTACGAAGCCGCCCTGCAGTATGCCAAGGATCGCCGGGCGTTCGGCAAGAGCATCAGCAGCTTCCAGGCGATTCAGTGGAAGCTCGCCGACAACGCGACGCGCATCGAAGCGGCGCGGCTGCTGACCTACCGCGCCGCCTATCTCAAGGATCAGGGCCGCCGCATGACGCTCGAGTCGGCGATGGCCAAGCTGTACGCCAGCGAGATTGCCGTCAAGGCGGCAGACGACTGCGTGCAGATTCACGGCGGCTACGGGTTCGTGAAGGATTACCCCGCCGAGAAATTTTTCCGCGACGTCAAGTTGACCACCATCGGCGAGGGCACGAGCGAGATCCAGCGGCTCGTCATCGCACGCCAGCTGCTGTCCCGATGAGACGAGCCGCGCCGGCCTTCACCGCCACCCGCCTCTCCGCGGAAGCCTCGCGTCCGGCGGCGTCCGCGCGTTCGGCGTCGCGCGTCGCCAGCCGCTCGTGACGCCGACGCTCGCCGAACGGGTGCTGGCCGGGGATCCGCGCGCGATCGCCCGCGCCATTTCCCTCATCGAGGACGAGAACCCGGCGAGCGCCGACGTGGTGCGCGGGATCTTCAGCCGCACCGGCCGGGCGTATCTCATCGGCGTCACCGGTCCGCCCGGTGCCGGCAAGAGCACCCTCGTCGATCGCCTCGTCACCGAGCTCCGGAGCACGGGCGTCACGCTCGGCGTCATTGCCGTCGATCCGACGAGCCCCTTCAGCGGCGGCGCAGTGCTCGGCGATCGTCTGCGGATGCAGGCGCACGCCTCCGACGAAGGCGTGTTCATCCGCAGCATGGCGACGCGCGGGCACCTTGGCGGCCTCGCGCGCGCCACCGGCGACGCCGCGCTCGTCCTCGACGCGGCCGGCCGCGACACCATCATCATCGAGACGGTTGGCGTCGGCCAGGACGAGGTGGACATCATTCGTACGGCGGACGTCTCCATCGTCACGCTGGTCCCGGGCACCGGCGACGAAGTGCAGGCGCTCAAGGCCGGCATCATGGAGATTGCCGACATCTTCGTCGTCAACAAGGCCGAGCGGGAAGGCGCGGATCGGCTCGTGTCGTCGGTGGAAGCGAATCTCGCGCTGCAGACGTACGCCGCCGACGAATGGCGTCCGCCGATCGTCAAGACCGTGGCGACGACGGGGCAGGGCGTGGCGGATCTGGTACAGGCTGTCCAGCGGTTCCGTACACACTCCGAACGGACACAGGCGGTGCGCCGGCGCGCGCGCAGCGAGTACCGGCTGCGCGAGCTGGTGTCGCACCGCTTCATGGATCATCTGGAGCGCGAGGTGCTGAAGTCCGGCGAGCTCGGCTCGCTCGTCGACCGCATCGCCGCGCGCGAGGTCGATCCGTACACCGCCGCCGCCGATCTCCTGAGGCGCGCGCTTGGGCCTAGAGTGGCGAACCACGAAGTGCAAGAAGGCACGAAGAATTCATGACGAGAACGACCGTTATGCTGCTTCGTGTCTTCGTGGCTCAAAGGCGCTGAAATGAAGGCAGTACTGGACCATGTCGGGATCGCAGTGAAGGATCTCGCCGCGGCGCTCGCGTTCTATCGCGACGCGCTCGGCCTCGAGGTGGAAGCGCCCGAGGAGGTGACGTCGCAGCGCGTCCGTGCGCATTTCCTCCCGGTCGGGTCGGCGAATCTCGAGCTGCTGGAGGCGACGGCCCCAGACTCGCCGATCGCACGATATGTCGAGAAGAGAGGCCCGGGCCTCCATCACATCACCCTAAGGGTGGAGGACGTCCACGCCGCGGTGGCGCAGCTCAAGGCACGCGGCGTGCGGATGATCGACGAACAGCCACGGCCAGGCGCCGAAGGCTCAACCATCGCGTTCGTGCACCCGGCGGCGGCCCATGGGGTGCTCATCGAGCTGAAGCAGGCATCAGCGCATCAGGCGAAACCGTCCACGACGGGCGTCGATTCCGTGGGCGCGCGCGATACACGCGTCCGTCGCTTCGCGCTCGGCGACCTCGAGCTCGTCTCGGTGTCCGACGGCTTCATTCGCCTCGACGGCGGCTCGATGTTCGGCACCGTGCCGAAGCCGTTGTGGGAGAAGAAGGCGCCGGCGGACGCGCGCAACCGCATCACGCTCGCCATGCGGCCGCTCATCGTCCGCGGCGCGCGCACGATGATCATCGACGCCGGGCTGGGCGACAAGGAGTCGGCGAAGTTCGAGGACATCTACGGTGTCGAGCGCGAGCGGAACCTCGATCACACGCTCGCCGAAGCAGGATTGTCGGCTGAGGACATCGACATCGTGCTCGCCTCGCACCTGCACTTCGACCATGCCGGCGGCTTTACGATCCGCGATGCGACGGGCCGCGTCCGTCCGCGGTTTCCGCGCGCACAGTACATCGTCCGGCGAGGCGAATGGGACGATGCGACGCATCCGCACGAACGCAATCGCGCGAGCTATCTGCTCGACAATTATGTGCCGCTTGCCGATGCCGGCGTCCTGCAGCTGGTGGACGGCGACGTGACCATCATGCCCGGCGTGAAGGTCCGACGAACGGGCGGGCACACGATGCACCATCAGATGGTGCTGCTGGAGTCCGGTGGAAAGACGGCCGCGTTCGTGGCCGACATGATGCCGACGACCGCGCACCTGCCGGAGGCCTGGATCATGGGATTCGACCTGTATCCGATGGACGCGCTGGCGGCGAAGAAGGCGTTTGTTCCGGACGCGGTCGCACACGAGACGCTCGTGTTCTTCGAGCACGATCCGGCGACGGCGGCCGGTTACATCCGCGAAGAAGGCGGCAAGCGCCGGATCGAGGCCGCGAGCGGGCGATGAGATCGCGCGACGCGTGGTGAAAGGCTCAGAGACATCTATGTCCATCCAGATTGGCATCATCGGCGGCAGCGGCCTCTACGACATGGCGGAGCTGACCGATCGGGAGGAACGCGTCATCGCGACGCCATTCGGCGAACCGTCGGCGCCTTATGTGATCGGCACGCTTCGAGGCCGGCGCGTGGCATTTCTGCCACGCCACGGCATCGGGCACCGGCTGCTGCCCTCCGAGCTCAATTTTCGCGCGAACATCTACGGCTTCAAGACGCTGGGCGTGGAACGCATTCTTTCGGCGAGCGCCGTCGGCAGCCTCAAGCAGGAATACAAGCCGCTCGACATCCTCGTGCCGGATCAGTTCTTCGATCGGACGAGAGGACGCATCAGCACGTTCTTCGGCCGCGGCATCGTCGCGCACGTCGCGTTCGCGCATCCGCTGTGCGGCGAGCTCTCGGCGATGGCGGCCGGGTCGGCCGAGGCCGTCGGCGCCACGGTGCACCGCGGCGGCACGTACGTGAACATGGAGGGGCCGCAGTTCTCCACCCTGGCGGAGTCGCGTTTGTATCGGTCGTGGGGCATGGACGTCATCGGCATGACCAACCTGCAGGAGGCGAAGCTCGCACGCGAGGCGGAGATCTGCTACGCGACGATCGCGCTGGTCACCGACTACGACTGCTGGCATCCGGACCACGACTCGGTCACCGTCGACCTGATTATCGCGAACCTCACGCAGAACGCCGTGACGGCGCAGAAGACGATCGCCGAGGCGGTCGGCCGGCTCGGCGAGGCGCGCACGTGCGGCTGCAAGGACGCGCTCGCGACGGCGATCATCACGCGAGCGGAGCTGGTTCCTGAACAGACCAAGCGAGAGCTCGCGCCGATTATTGGGAAATATATGAAATAGGTTCCAGGTTCCGGGTTCTCAGGTTCCCAGGTTCTGGTCAGGGTTGGGGGTCGGGTTCGGTTGAGCGTGGATTCAGTGGGTTGGCTATCCGGAGGAACCGGATGAACGCTTTCGGGTAGTATCGACCGAAGCCTTCGGCGATGTTTCGCGGCGCGGAGCGCGACGAGTCGCGGATTTGATCGCAGAACTTGAAATCGCGGACCGCCGGCAGGCTGGCCGTAAAGGCGAACACCTGCTGTTGCAACTCGTAGGCAAGCTGCCATGCAATAAGATCTTCGAAGCGACGAACACCCACGCCGAACCCGCAGCATGAACCCGGCCGTGGGAGTCTGCGAACCGGGAACCTTGGAACCTGGACCCTTGGAACCCTCTGTTGCCTGACTAAACCACCGACATGAAAATCATCGTGACCGGCTCGATTGCCTACGACTACCTGATGTCGTTCCCCGGACGATTCACCGAGCACTTTCTTCCGGACCACATGGATCGCATCAGCCTGAGCTTTCTCGTGGATTCGATGGACAAGCGCCGCGGCGGCTGCGCGCCGAATATCGCCTACACGCTGGCCCTTCTCGGTGAGCGGCCCCTGCTGATGGCGACCGCCGGCGAGGATTTCGGCGAGTACCGGCAGTGGCTGAATGCGGCGGGCGTCGACACGTCGCTCGTGAAGCAGATCGACGGCATGTTCTGCGCGTCGTTCTTCTGCAGCACCGATCAGCACAACAACCAGATTGCATCGTTCTACACCGGCGCGATGGCGCGCGCGGCCGAGTTGTCGTTCCGCACCGTCACCGGCTGCGACCTTGCCATCGTGTCGCCAAACGATCCCGCCGCGATGGTGCAGTATTCGGAGGAGTGCCGCACAATGGGCATCCGCTACATCTTCGATCCCGGCCAGCAGTGCGCCCGCATGTCCGGCGACGAGCTGAACGCCGGCCTCGTCGGCGCCACGATTGTAATCTGCAACGACTACGAATTCGAGCTGCTGCGGCAGAAGGCGGGCGTCAGCGAAGCGGCGATCCTCGAACGCAGCGAAGCGCTCATCATCACGCGCGGCGAGCAGGGCTCGTCCGTGTACACGCGCGCAGGTCGCGTGGACGTGCCGGCAGTCGTGCCGCACCGCGTTGTCGACCCGACCGGCGTCGGCGACGCGTTTCGCGGCGGCTTGATGAAGGGGCTCGCGCTGGGGCTGCCGTTCGACGTGTCGGCGCGCCTGGGCAGCGTGGCCGCCACGTACTGTCTCGAACACCTCGGCGGCCAGAGTCACAACTACTCGTGGGCGGATTTCAACGCGAGGTACTCCGAGCACTTCGGACCGCTGCCAGCGGCGGTGTCGCGCTAACGAGCGATCCTCCATGGGGGCGGGGTTGACGGCGTCGCTTCTGGTTCTCCTGACGGCGCTGTCGTACGCGGTGGGGTGGGCGATCGCCATTCCCGCGCTCGTGCCATGGCTCAACACGCTCGCGAGCTTTCCCTTCATGGTTGCAGCGCTCAGGCGCGGACAGGTGCGGCTGGCGATCGCGCGCATGCTGCTCTGGGCGCTCACGCTCGCGGTTTGCGCGACCCTGCTGTCGTATTTCGCCCCGGCACGCACCGACGTGCTGTTCCTGCGTGGCGCGTCTTATCGCACCGAGATGTTTGCGTGGGTGCTGACCGGGCAGGGCGCGGAGAGTACGCCGTCGCTATTTCTTCCGCAGCAAGCGATGCATACGTCCATCTTCGTGCTGCTCGCGCTCGGGAGCGGCAGTGTTCTGGCGATGCCGATGGGCGCCGTGCTCATGAACTACATGGGCCACTATGTCGGCTCGCTCGCGGCCGCCAGCGCGCGGCCGGCGCTGACGATGGCGCTCGGCTGGCATCCGTGGGCCATCATTCGTATCGCAAGCTTCGTGACCCTCGGCGTCGTCCTGTCGACGCCGTTGCTGGGCCGGCTCGCGCGCTTCACGATCGATCGGTCAGCGCTTCGTGCGCCGCTGATCTGGGCGTGCGCCGGTCTCGGCGCCGACGTGGTGATGAAGTGGCTGCTCGCCCCGGCGTGGCAACGCCTCCTGCTGCGCGTCGTCGGCTGGTGACCTCATCCCCGAGCCTCCTGCGCCGTGATGTCATAGTGAAAATGATCCGGATCCAGCGGGTCGAGGCGGCCGTTGGCCGTCTCGCATTGCGGATACATCAAAAAGGGCAACCGGCCGTGCGCTGAGCCGGGCAGCGTCACGTCGTGTCCGAAGTTGTAGGCGATCCAGTTCATCTCCCAGGATCCGAACAGCCGGGCGCGCGCGCGTGTGACCGGTTCCGAGTCGAGTGCGAGACCTCCCGGCGGCTCTTCCAGCACGACTTTCCGTACATCGGCCGGATCCACCGGCGTCCAGCCGTAACCGGCAAGAAAGACTTCGGCGCGGCAATGTTGTGCCTTCGTGACGTTCGGGGAGGCGGCGCCCAGGCTCTTGAAACCTCGCTCGGACGGCGCCACGCGAACGCCGTACACGTCGCGGGCCGGCAGGCCGGCCGCGCGCGCGAGGCCGACATATAACGCGTTCAAATCCGCGCATTTCCCGCCGAGGTTTCTGGATTCGAGCATGAACCGGATGTCGCCGAGTCCGCACCCCCGCACGGCGGGATCGCGAAACGTGTTGTCCACGATCCATTCGTAAATGGCGCGCGCCTTCTCGACGTCGGTGCGCGCGCGGCCCGTGATGCTGTCCGCGGTCGTCTTGACGATGCCGTCGATTGGCAGGAACCTGCTCGGCTGGAGATAGCGCGCCAGTCCCGCGCGATCGGCAACGGTGTCGGTGCGCGCCGGCGCGGTGAGGTCGGTCGCGTAGTCCCGAACCGCGACGCGGCTGGTCGACGAGAGCACCGGTGCGGCCCCCTCGGGCCATTCCGCCATGATCATGGCTGTGGTCAGCGCTCGGTCGTCGTGGAAGCTGACGTGGCCGCCGTTGCTCGCTCCGGACGCGTTGTGGAGCGTCTTCTGAAACGGCGTCTCCGCGATCAACGGCATCGGCAGCCACACACGCGTGGGGCCGGCTGGGCTCATGACGCTCACACGCGTCGTCACTTCGAAGGTGCGCCAACCCGCGGGCGGCGGATCCTGCGCGAGGAGCGACGCGCGGAGTGGCAGCGCGACGGCGGCAGATGCCGCTCCCGCGCGGCGGAGAAAGGCTCGACGATTCATGCCATCGTTCTCCTGCTGATGAACACCGTTGACCTCGACGGGGCACACCAGCGCCTGTTCATCCGTGCGCCCAGACTTTCGGTGTCGGCGCCAGGAACGACAGCGGGTGGGTATGCGGGATCACTCAGTAACCAACACTGACGTTACCGCGAGATCGGACGACATTCAAGAGCACCCGGCCGGCGCAATCAGCGAGGTGCGGCAGGCCCGGCGGTCTGGAGCGCTTCGAAGTCGACGAGCGCGAGGTCGTATGCCAGGACGGCACCGAGCTCGTTCGTTTTCGCCTGCGCGAGGTCGCGCTGCGCCTGAATCACGAGGAAGCTCGTGGACATGCCGACTTCGAAGCGCTTGCGTTCGGCGTCGAGCCGCTGCTCGGCGAGCTCGCGCGCCGCTCGCGTCGTCTCGATGCGCTTGGCGTTCATCTCGACTTTCCAGCCGGCATCGCGAACCTGCTGGATGGCGCGCCCTTCGTCGCTCTTGAGCCGCTCGCCGGCTTGCGTCCGCTCCAGCCCCGCGCGCGCGGCGTTCGCCTGCTCGGCGCTTTCACCGAGCGGATACGAAACGTTCACACCGACACTCCAGGTCGGGTAATCGCGACCGAACAACTGGTTCAGGACCGAGCTGAAATCGGTCACCGCTCCAGGCCCGACGACGGTGCCCGGAAATTCGCCGCTGCGCAGCACCTGCGTGCCGCCGAGACCGTTCGCCTGGTAGCTGGCGTTCAGCCGCACGTCCGGCAGCTTCTGATTGTTGGCGAATTTCAACCCGGTCTGCGCGTTCTCGATGTCCTTCCGCGCCCGCGAGAGATCGGCGCGGTCGTTGAGTGCGTTGGTCACCGCCGATTCGAGATCGAGCGCCGTCATGCCGACAGGCGGCGAGTCCACCAGTTCGAGCGCCGTGTGCCAGACATCGCGGTTCGTCGGATCGAAGATCAGGAGCCGGAGCTTGTCTTCGGTCTGTTTCACGGTGGTCTCGGCGATGATGAGCTGCTCCTGATCGGAAGCCACCTCGGCCTCGGCCGACACGAGGTCGAGGGGCGGCGACTGGCCGACGTCCACCTTCGCTTTGTTCACGCGCACGAGCTCTTCGGCCAGCGCGAGCGCCGATCGCCGTGCCTCGACCGTGGCGTGCGCCGACACCAGATTCCAGTACGCGGCTTTGACGTCAGCCGTCGTGTGCACCATCGTCTCGCGCAGGCGCGTGTCGGCGATGGCGCGGTTGACGCGGCTGGTGGCGAGCTGCTGACGCGAGTTGTCCACGAACAGATCGCGCACCAGCGGCTGCGAGACGCTGAACGCCATCCCCGACTGCAGCAGCGGATTGAAGCTGTTGAGGAAGCTGTTGCTGTCGGTGTGCGCCGCGTTCCACGACACGGAGTACGACGTGCCGAACCATGGCATGCGCTGCGCGAGGCCCGCGCTCGACGTGGCGACGTCGGTCCGGGTGGCGGTCGGGATCAGGAAGCTCGCCGGCGGCTGCAGCTGGTTGTTCTGCTGCACGCTCGTCGTCAGCGTCGGCTTGAA